>JAQXLU010000071.1 GCA_029012285.1 Clostridiales bacterium
CTCTCTTCCTTTACAACAATATTGCAGACCCTATTATATCAGGTATTTCCCGAAAAAGCTACTGTCAAACCCTTTAATTTTCCTTTAGGGCAACACCGCATAATGGGACAAGGAGATTCGGCGAGGGATTTTGGCCCAGCCGAAAGTTCTGGAAATGCGGGAATACTTTGTGTATTTCCCATTTTCAGAATTGCGCGGATGGGGCAAAAGAACCGTCGAAGCCCGCAGCTCCCATTGTGCGGTGTTGCCATAATAAAAAGGCTCCGTGGCGGAGCCTTTTGGGAAATTAAGCCATCTCCAAGGTCAGGGGCTTGCCGCCCAGGATGTGGAAGTGCAGGTGCTGCACGGTCTGACCGGCATCGGGGCCGCAGTTGCTCACCACCCGGTAGCCGTTTTCCAGGCCCTCGGCTTTGGCAATGCCGGGGATAACCTCAAAGATGTGGGCGACAATCCCACTGTTTTCCGGGGTGACGGCGGAGCAGTCGGCAATGTGCGCCTTGGGCACCACCAGCACATGGGTGGGGGCCATGGGCGCGATGTCCCGGAAGGCATAGGTCTTGTCGTCCTCATACACGCGGGTCGAGGGAATCTCGCCGCGGATGATCTTGCAGAACAGGCAGTTTTCCATCAGGGTCAGTCCTTTCTGATTTTATATGATTTCACCCGTCATGCCCTCGGGGGAGGCGGCGGTGAGGCGCACGGTGACGAGCTTCCCCTGGGCGCAGGCCGGGCCATCCGGGATGGTCACGGGGATGTACTCCGGCGTGTAGCCATGCCAGCACCCATCGATCCGCTCCTCCAGCAGCACGGTGGATTCCTTTCCCAGCCACTGGCGCTGATAGGCGTCGGCGGTTTCCTCTCCCAGGGCAATCAGCTCCCGGGTGCGGCGCTCCTTAACCGCCTTGGACAGCTGATCCGGCATGACGGCGGCCTTCGTGCCCTCCCGGGGGGAGTAGGGGAAAACATGGATCTTGGCAAAGCCCACCGCCCGGATAACCTGGCGGGTTTCCTGATATTCCGCCTCGGTTTCGCCGGGGAAGCAGGTCAGCACATCGGTGGTAAAGGCGGCCATGGGGAAGGCCGCGCGCAGGTTGTCAACCGCCTGCATATACATGGTCATGTTGTAGCGGCGACCCATGCGAGCCAGCACGGTGTTGCTGCCGGATTGCAGCGCCAGGTGGAACTGGGGGCAGACCTTGGGCATGGCGGCCAGGGCCTGAGCGAAGGCCTCGGTGGCGATGGTGGGCTCCAGGCTGCCCAGGCGGATGCGTTGCACGCCCTCGACCTCATGCACCGCGCCGATGGCGTCCAGCAAGGTGGAGCCATCCTGGAGGTCCCGGCCGTAGCTGGACAGGTGGATGCCAGTCAGCACCAGCTCGGTGTAGCCTGCGTCCACCAGGCGCTGGGTTTCCTCCCGGATGCTGGAGATGCTCCGGGAACGGATGGGCCCCCGCACGCTGGGAATGATGCAGTAGGTGCAGTGATTGTTGCAGCCTTCCTGGATTTTGAGGGTGGCGCGGGTGTGCTCGTCCTGGGTGGTGATGGTCATTTCCTCAAAGGGGGTGGCGGCGTTCAGCTCGTTGACAGCGCAAATGCACACGTTCTCCGCGACGGCCCTTTCCAGCAGCGACACCACCTGATTGCGGTGCTGCGTGCCGATGATCAGCCGCGCGCCGGTGCTTTGCAATTCGCTGGCCTTGCGCTGGGCCAGGCAGCCCGCCAGGACGATGTGGCTCTCCGGGCGTTCCCGGCGAAGGCGGCGGGTGAGCTGCAGGCTCTTCTTGTCCCCCGTGCCGGTGACGGTGCAGGTGTTGATGACATACACATCCGCCTCGGCCTCAAAGGGAACGACCTCGTACCCCGCCGCGCGGAAAAGCTCCAGCATGGCCTGGGTATCGTATTGGTTCACCTTGCAGCCAAGGGTGTGGAAAGCAACGGTTTTCATGGCTTCACTCCATATCGCCATAGAGGCAGAATAGGGCGCTCATCGCGCAGAGCCCTGCGGTTTCGGTGCGGAGGATGCGCGGGCCCAGGGTGACGGCGTGGCAGGCGGCTTGCTGCAGTTGCGCGACCTCCTCTGCGGACATGCCGCCCTCCGGGCCAATGACGATGGCCAGGTCGGTGACGTCCGGGTGCTCGTCGTGGTAGCGGGTAAGGGAGTACCCCCTCGCATCCTCCCAGGGGACGATGGTTCCGCCGTGCGCGGGCAGCCGCGATAGCAGCTGTCTGAAGGAGATGGGCTCGGACACGCGCAGCATCTCGCACCGCCCGGATTGCTTGCAGGCCTCACGGGCAATCTTCTGCCAGCGCTCCTGCTTTTTGCGGCCGTCCTTGGCGTCCAGCTGCACCACGCAGCGGCTCATCGCCACAGGGACGACCTCGCACGCGCCCAGCTCCACAGCCTTTTGCACAATCAGCTCCATCTTGTCCGCTTTGGGCAGCCCCTGGTACAGCGTGATGCGCAGCCGGGCCTCGGTGGAGGGCAGCTCGCCGGTGATGCGCACCAGCACGTCCCCCTCGGTGATGTGCGCAATTTCCCCGGCATAACGTTTGCCGGCGGCGAACAGCTCGCAGACCTCGCCCGGCTTCATCCGCAGCACGCGGCTGGCGTGGCGGGCGTCCTCCTCGCACAGGTGCGCGTCGCTGCCTGTCACGCCCTGCTCGTCAGCATAAAAGCGGTGCATCAGTCCGGCCTCCTGGAAAGGATGGCGACCCACTCGCCCTTGCGGCGAATCTCCAGGATGGTGTACCTGGCCGCGTTCAGCGCATCCACCACGTCCTGCTCGCGCTCTTTGATGATGCCGGAGCAGATGAACAAGCCGCCGGGGACGATGTGGCTGACCAGGGGAGCGGCGAACATGCAGATCACGTCCGCGATGATGTTGGCCACGCAGACCTCGCACACCCCGTCGGTGGATTCGAGCAGATTGCCCTCCACCGCGCGGATGATGTGCTCAAGGTGGTTGTGGGCCACGTTTTCCTTCGCCACCCGAACGGCGGTGGGGTCGATGTCGATGGCCAGTACGTCCTTTGCGCCCAGCATCGCCGCGCCGATGGCCAGGATGCCCGAGCCGGTGCCCACGTCGATCACGCTGTTCACCTGCTGCTTAAGCATCACATCCTCCAGCAGCTCCAGGCACATGCCGGTGGTCTCGTGGGTGCCCGAGCCAAAGGCCATGCCCGGGTCGATCTCCATCACCAGATCGTCCGGTTGCGCGTCGTAGGCTTCCCAGGTGGGCTTGACCACCAATCGCTGTCCCGCGCGGAAGGGCTTGTAGAATTTCTTCCATACTTCCGACCAGTCCTCGTCGCGGACGTTCACCATGTCCATGTCCAGGCTGCCCAGGTCGATGCCCAAATCAGCAGCCTTGAGCTCCGCCATGCGGCTGCGCACCGCGCCAATGCGGTCGGAGAAACGCTCGTCCGGCTCAAACCAGGCATGCACCAGCACGTCCTCGGGCAATGTGTTGACCAGGTTGGGGTCAATGATCTCCCAGTAGCCGTTGGGCTTGTCGGGGTCGGGGATGTCAGCGCGGTCCTCCACCATCGTGCCGGACGCGCCCTCGTTCATCATGGCCTCGGACACGATGTCCGCGCCCATAGTGGTGGTGTGTATGGTCAGCTCGACCCAATCCATCTCTCATCTTCCTTTGCTGAATTTGATTATATCCCAGCCTTTATTATAAGCCAAAAGAACATACAGGTCAACCGTGGAAAACGCTTGCATCTCGCGCGCGGGTGTGTTATACTTTGCCTGGATACACCCGATTCTGTACGTTAAAGGAGAGAAAAAAATGAAGAAGCTGCTGGAAGAGTTCAAAAAGTTTGCCCTGCGCGGCAATGTGATCGACCTGGCTGTCGGCGTGATCATCGGCGGCGCGTTCACCGCCATTGTCAACGCCGTGTCCAATGACTTCATCAAGCCCCTGCTGGCCTGGATCATGGGCGCAAAGCCGGAGGAGATCCTGATCGGTGAGGCCCAGTGGACCTGGAGCCTGGCCGCTTCCGAATTCGTGACCACCATCATCAACTTCCTGATCACCGCGCTGGTGCTCTTTGCCATCATCAAGGTGTTCAACAAGATCAGCACCATCGGCAAGAAGCCCAAGGCGCCCACCACCAAGAAGTGCCCCTACTGCCTGAGCGAGATCCCGATTGAGGCGACCAAGTGCGCGCACTGCACCTCCGAGCTGCCCAAGGCGTGAAACCACAACACAAAGCGGAGACCGTCATGACGATGGCCTCCGCTTTTTCGTGTGGGAATGGGGGATAAGCGCCTGATGTCACAGGCAATCAGCCTTACTCCACGTCGATCTGCACCGCAGCAATCCACTCCGCAGTGACCTGCGCCGGCAGGGAAGCGGTCATGATGCCGTTGGTGTACACGATGACCTCCATGCCAGCCTCCAGGGAAGCCAGCTGGTCAGCGTCGGCGCGCACCAGCACGGTCGTGCCCTCGGCTTCCAGCACGAATTGGCCCTCGGTGATCTCCCCCACCACGCCCGCATGGGTGTAGCAGGCAAGCTTCATGCCGAACACCTGGGCGGGCAGGGAGAAGGTCATCTGACCGTTGTAGGTCACATGGATGAAATCACCAACGGCGATCTCCTTGCCCTCGCGCAGGGTCTCGTCAGAGGTGTTCACCTGGATGGTCTGACCGTCGAAGGTCTCGATCATCACGAAGCCCTCGCTGATCTCGGTCACGATGCCGGACAGATCGTAGAGCTCCTGGGCGACGGGCAGGGCCAGCACCTCGGTGGCATTGACCAGGATGGCTTCCAGGCTGGCGGTCATCACGCCGTCGGTGATGACGATCACCTCCATCCCGGGCTCCACCTGGGCAAAGAGGAGCGCATCCTCCGGGATGGCCACGTGGTAGGGGATTTCCTCACCCGCCACGGTCATGGTGAAGCCGCCCTCCACCATCTCGGTCACCGTGCCGATGGTCTCCTGGCCGCGGATGTGCAGCGCGGTGAGCTGCGCGGGCAGGGAGCGGGTGGTCGCGCCGTTAAAGAACACATAGACAAACATGCCGTCCTGGATGCCCTCCAGCAGGGAAGCGTCCGCGTTCACCTGGTAGACATCCTCGCCGAAGGTCATGGTGAAGCCCGTCTCGGTCAATTCGCTCACCAGGCCCATCAGCATGTGGTCACGCACAACCTGGGCGGTGATCTTCGCGGGCAGGGAACGGGTCATGATGCCGTTGTAGACGATCTCGATAAAATCGCCGATGGTTACGTCCTTGCCTTCAAACACGGTATCCTCGGTGATCTGGGCCTCTACGGTCAGCCCGTCGCGGGTCTGCACCAGGAGCAGATCGCTCTGCACGTCCATCACAAAGCCCTGGAGCAGCGTATATTCAGCCAGGTCGGTGTCGGGGATCTCGGCGTCCTGCTCGGCAAGGCCGGACAGGGAGGTCAGGGCTAGCAGCATCGCCAGCAGCATCAGGAACAGCTTCTTCATGTGTTTTGAACCTCCTTGGGTGTTGGTGGGCTTTTGTGCCTCACGCCATACATGACGTATCACCCAAGCGGTTTGTTCCCGGCGAAGTACAGCTTTTTTTGTTCAGGCTGCTCCCCGGGGCGGACATCATATGAAGAAATCCGCCGCTGGAAATCTCAGGGAATGTCGATGCAGCGCCCCGCGACGAAATCCGATGGGGCCAGGCAGGGATTGGCCCGCAGCAGTGCGGCCAGGGAGGTATTCAGCCGCAACGCCACGCTCTCCAGGGTTTCGTCCTTTTGGAGGATGTAGGTGGCGCCGTGGGGACAGGGCGTGCTTTCCTTCGGGACGCACAGCGTCTGCCCGGCGGTGAGCATGTCGATGTCCAGGCTGGGGTTGGCCTTTTCCAGGGTGTAACGGTTGACGTCCGCCCGCAGCTGAATGTCGGCGATGCTCTCCCCCTGGTGCACAGCGTAGCGGTTTTCCTCCGGGCATTCCCCCTCCTCGGTAGCGCCCTCGGGCGGCTTGGCGGGCTGGTCAAGGTTATCCGACATATCGGGATAAAATTCCTGGGGCGGCTCGACGGGTGCTTCCTCCGCGGGGGTCTCCGGGACGGGGGCTTCGGGCGCGGGCGCGGTCTCCGGAGCTTCTTGCTCCGGCGGCTTGTCGTCCTCCTCCATGGGGATGCACAGCACGTCGCCGACCATCAGCCGGGCCGGATTGATGTGGCTGTTGGCCTCCAGCAAATCCCTGAGGGGAATGCCCAGCCGGTTGGCGATGAGGTAGAAGCTGTCCCCCCGGCGGACGGTATACTCGTATCCGCAGACCTTATCCTGGGGTGCGCGGTGGGATTGATCGTTCATGGCGGATGCTCCTTTCACATGCGTTCGCTGCAAGCATATGCGTCCTTTGGCGGTGTATGCCAGGATGGCCCATTGTTTTCACGAGAAATTTACAAATTGTCTGTTTACATTGATTGTTTTTGTGTTATACTGTAAACTGTGGCGAGGTTCACGCTTTATTTGTCGTGGAAAAATCGCCCGGAATACCGCTTTGACCCTCACATAAGACGATAGATCACAATATCAGAAAGGACAGGAACACGGATGAATAACGGTCAGCCTCCCTATGGGGAGCCTTCTGCCTGGGGCCAGCAGGGCAATCCGGTGAATCCGATGAATCCGGTGCAGATGCCCGTGCAGCCCAATCCCTACGCGCAGCAGGGGTATGATCCGCGGGGCATTCAGCAAGGATTCTCCCAGCCCTTTGCGCCCGTGGAGACCTACGGCCAGCAGCAGCATCCCCAGCAGGTCTACCAGCAGCAGAGCTGGCAGCCCTACAACGCCAATCCGCCCCAGGGGCAGATGGCGGGCGGCTATCCCCAGATGGGCGTGAATCCGCCGTATTATGAGCAGCCCTATGCCCAGCAGACATATGCCCAGCAGCCCTATGCACAACCCTATGCGCAGCCTGGTGGGAATCAGCCGTATGATGAGCAGCCCCAGCAAGCCTATCCCCAGTTCAATCAGCTGGGCCAGCAGGTGCAGCAGGGCTACGGCAACGGTTACAGCGGCTATTACAGCCAGCCGCAGAAGAAACGCTTCGAGATTCCCTTTGATGTGGTCGGCAAGCTGATCCTCTTCGGCATCCTGCCGGTGCTCTTCATCCTGGCAATGATCTTTTCCGCTCCGGCGCTCAAGTGGGTTTTCCTGGCGGGCGCGGCCGGCGGCATCATCATGATGTGGATGCGGGAGTTCATCTCCCCCAACATGCGCGTCACCATGTCCCTGGTGCTGGGGGTGATGGCCGTGGTGGCACTGGTCGGCGCGCTGAACGGCGCGCCCGCAGACGCGCAGAATCCCCCCGGCGCACCGGCCCAGAGCAACAACGTGACTCAATCCCAGGGCGGCACGGCCAATGGGCAGCCCCAGCAGGCGACGCCCTCCGTGGCCCCGGCGGTCACCCCTGCGCCGGAGGACGCTCCCGACGAGGCTGAGGAGCAGCTGATGTCCTTCTTCTACTACTGGGCCAACGGCAACCACGACGCGATGTTGGCCCGGACCGCGCCTTCTTGGCGCAATTCGGTGGAGAATCCCGCCAGCGCCCTGTATGTGTTGTTGCTCAACCGCTTGCCCCAGGAGGATTATGAGGTGACCGCGGTGTCCGGCGCGGAGAACGACGCGCTGCGCACCTACACCGTGAAGGTCACCATCGACAAGCAGGACGGCCGGGCGAAGATGGACCGTTACGCCTTCAAGGTGCTGATGAAGAAGGAGGACGGCATCTGGTATGTCGATCCCCAGTCCCTCTCATCCAACGAGAAGGAAACGGCCACCCAGACCGTGGCCTCTGCCAACAACACGCCCACCCAGCCGCCGCTGTATACCGGTAACCCCGCCACGGTGCTCTACTACAACGCCAACGGCGGCGTGATGTACCACCTGGATCCCGACTGTCCCGACGTGGGCAAGAAGTACAAGCCCATGACGAGCTTCATGTACACCGATTTGGACAAATCGCCCTATAATGCCCTGCGCCCCTGCACCCGCTGCGGCGCACCCATCCCGGACAATGATTGATGTCAAGTTCCTGCCCGGGCATCTGCTACTCGGCTTGTCCGGCGGGGCGGACAGCGTGGCGCTGCTGCTGCTGTTGCTGGACGTAGGCGCGCACTTGACGGCGGTACATGTGAATCACGGCTTGCGCGGCGCTGCCTCCGACGGGGATGAAGCCTTCGTGCGCGAGCTGTGCGCGCAGCGGAGGGTGCCCCTGCTGGTCTACCGGGCCACAGCGCCAGAGCATCCCAGCGAGGCCTGGGCGCGGGAGGTGCGCTACGGCTTCTTCCGCCAGGCGATGGCACAGACCGGGGCGGATGCGCTGGTGCTGGCCCATCACCGGGACGACCAGGCGGAAACGCTGCTGCTCCACCTGCTGCGGGGTGCAGGCCTGACCGGGCTGACCGGCATGGCGGTGCGCTCCAGGGTGGATGGCATGACCATCCTCCGGCCACTTTTGACGTCTTCCCGCGCGGAGCTCCGGGCCTACCTGGAGGAAAAGCACCAGCCCTGGCGGGAGGATGCCTCCAATGGGGAAGCCCGCTACCTGCGCAACGCGTTGCGCCTGGAGGTGCTGCCCCGCCTGGAGCAGCTACTGCCTGGCGCAGCGGCGCACATCGCGCAGACAGCGGCGCTCCTGGCCGAGGACGAGGCCGCCCTGGCTTCCCTGACGGCGGGCTTCCTGAAGGAGCACCCCGGCGATGCGCTGCCCCTGGCGGAGCTGTGCGCCCAGCCCGTGGGGCTGCAAAGACGCATCCTGCGTGCCTGGTGGGCAGGCATGACCCCGCCCGGCGAGGAACGCAGCCTGTCTGCGCCACAGACCGCCGACCTTCAGGCGTTGGTGGAAGCGCCTGCGTCCGCCAGGTGCAATCTGCCGGGAGGCTGGCATGCCCAGCGCGGCTGGACGCACCTGCACTTGCTTCCTCCGCAAGCCGCGCCCCGGATGCAGCCCCAAAGCGCGCTGCAAAGCCCGCTCCTGCGGGTAGAGGACTTTGCCGGAGAAACCGGCGACGGGCAGGGAAGCCAGGTGTTCCCCCGGGCATGGCTGGAGGACTGCATCATCCGCACCCGGCAGACGGGCGACTTCATCCGCCCCTTCGGCATGCCCGGCAGGCAGTCCCTCCAGGACTATCTGGTCAACCGCCGCATTGACGCAGCCTTCCGCGACCGGCTGCCCCTTCTTTGCCGGGGCAGCGAGGTGCTGCTGGTCGGCGGCGTGGGCGCGGGTCAGCTTCCCCGAATGAATGAAATGGACGATCCCGTGCTGCTGCGGTGGGCAACCCCCTTCCCCTGGCAGCGGGACATGAAGAAGGAGGAAATCCCCCATGATCGAAAATAACGCCAAAATCTATGAGGATTTGAAGAGCATCCTGGTCACCCGGGAGGAAATCGCCGAGGCAGTGGACAAGCTGGGCAAGCAGATCGCCCAGGATTATCAGGGCAAGGAGCTGCTGATGGTGGGCATCCTCAAGGGGAGCGTCGTGTTCTTTTCCGACCTGATGCGCGCCGTCGATCTGCCGGTCAAGACCGAGTTCATGGCGGTGTCCAGCTACGGCGCGGCCACCAAGACCAGCGGCGTGGTCAACCTGGTGAAGGATCTGACCGTGGACATCACCGGCATGCATGTGCTGATCGTCGAGGACATTGTGGATTCCGGCATGACCCTCAGCTACCTGAAGAAGTATCTGTCCACCCGTGGCGCGGCTTCCATCAAGATCGCCACGCTGCTGGATAAGCCCGAGCGCCGACGGGTCGATCTGCAGGCGGACTACTTCTGCTTCACCATCCCGGATGAATTCGTCGTCGGCTATGGCCTGGACTACGCGGAAAAGTACCGCAATTTGCCCGACATCGGCGTTTTGTCCCCCCGGGTGTACGCGCCGGAGGCGTAAAAGTCGTACCCCTGAATGATAGATAGGCGCATCAGCGCGTATAGATAAGGCGGGCCATGATGGGCGCTGCCGGATGACAAGGAGGACTCTGATTTTGAAACGGAACAAAGGTTGGCTTGGCTATGCCATCGTCCTGTGTGCGCTCCTGGCGGTCATGTGGCTGTTCAACGGCATGATGATGAACCAGGGCAACCGCGAGGTGACCTACGCCAAGCTGTGGGAAATGATCGACGCGGGCGAGGTCAAGAGCGTTGCGATTCGCGGGACGAGCCTGTGGGGTCTTACGACCGACACCATCATCCCGGAGGCCAAATTCCCTGACAGGGAATATGACTTTGAGGCCACCATCACCGACATCGAGAGCTTCCGCCAGGAGGCCTACAAGCGCCAGGCCAGGGTGCTGGGTGTGAGCCCGGAAACCGTAGGCGATGGCGATCTGACCTTCACCATCGTCCCCATGGCCCCGGAAACGGTGTCCATCTGGATCACCCTCATCCCCTCGCTGCTGATGATCGGCGCGATGGTGTTCTTCTTCGTGATGATGATGCGCGCCCAGGGCGGTGGCGGCGGCAAGGTGATGAACTTTGGCAAGGCCCACGCCCGCGTCAACGAGCCGGGCAAGAACAAAATCACCTTTGATGATGTGGCCGGCGCGGATGAGGAGAAGGAAGAGCTGCAGGAGATGGTCGATTTCCTGCGCAATCCTCGCACCTACATTGAAATGGGCGCGCGCATCCCCAAGGGCGTGCTGCTTGTGGGCCCTCCCGGCACGGGCAAGACGCTGCTGGCCAAGGCCGTGGCGGGGGAGGCGGGCGTGCCCTTCTTCTCCATCTCCGGCTCTGACTTTGTGGAGATGTTCGTGGGCGTGGGCGCCAGCCGCGTGCGCGATTTGTTCGACCAGGCCAAGCGCAACGCCCCGGCCATCGTGTTCATCGACGAGATTGACGCAGTGGGCCGTCACCGTGGCGCGGGCTTGGGCGGCGGTCATGACGAGCGCGAGCAGACGCTGAACCAACTGCTGGTGGAGATGGACGGTTTTGCCGTCAACGAGGGCGTGATCGTCATGGCGGCTACCAACCGCCGCGACATCCTTGACCCTGCCTTGCTGCGTCCGGGCCGCTTCGACCGCACCATCACCGTCAACTACCCCGATTTGGACGGCCGCGTGGCCATCATGAAAGTGCACACCAAGGGCAAGCCCCTGGCAGCGGATGTGGACCTGAAGGCCCTGGCTAAGCGCACCCCCTTCGCCACCGGCGCTGACCTGGAAAACATGATGAACGAGGCGGCGATCCTGGCGGCCCGTGCCCGCAAGAAGGAAATCGACCAGCAGCTGATGCTGGACGCCATCGCCCGTATCCAGATGGGCCCGGAAAAGCGCAGCCATAAGGTGACTGATAACGACCGCCGTATGGTGGCTATCCACGAGGGTGGTCACGCCATCGTCAGCCATGTGCTGCCCGACGCGGACGACGTTCACCTGGTGACCATCGTGCCCCGTGGGCGCACCGGCGGACACACCCTGGCCCTGCCCAGCTCCGAGGACGAATTCACCATGCAAAAGCAGCTGATGGCCGAGATCGCCACCTCGATGGGCGGTCATGCGGCAGAAAAGCTGGTGCTGGGCGAGTTCAGCGTGGGCTCCACCAGCGATTTGCAGCGCGCCACCGAGCTGTGCCGCCGTATGGTGACCATGTTCGGCATGAGCGAGGAAATCGGCCCGGTCTACCTGGACAGCGAGCAGGAGGTCTTTGTGGGCATGGAGTTCGGCCAGAGCCGTGGCTACTCCGAGGCGACCGCCGCCCGCATCGACGCGGAGGTCAAGAAGCTCTGCCAGCAGTGCTACGACATCGCCGTCAAGACCCTGACCGACAACCGCGATAAGCTGGATCTGCTTACCGAGGCACTCATCAAGTATGAGACCCTCAGCCGCAAGGAGTTCGTCACCCTGATGGAAACGGGCAAAATGCCCGACATCACCGATGAGGGCAAGCCCCGCAGCCTCCATGAGATCCTGGAGGAAAGCAAGGCGGCGGAGCAGGCCCAGGAGTCTGCCGAGGCTGAAAACAACGCTGCCGAAGAGGACGCCTGACGCCATGACCCCCGATCTGCACATGCATACCACCGCCTCCGACGGCGTGCTGTCGCCCCTGTCGCTGGTGACCTTCGCGGCGAAACGCGGCGTGACCCACATGGCGGTGACCGACCATGACACCTTTGACGGGGTGGACAGCCTGCGCGGCATGCAGACGCCCATCCCCGTGCTGACCGGCGTGGAGCTTTCCATGGCGGATATGAAGGGATTGCACCTGCTGGGCTACGGCTTGAGCGATGCGCCGGAGTTGCGGCAAACCGTCCGCAGCCTGGCGCGCAAACGGCTCAGCCGTGCCGCCCGCATGGTGGACAAGCTCCGCGCGCTGGGTTTGCCGCTGGATGATCAGGCGCTCTTTGAGAGGTGCGCAGGCACGGTGGGCAGGCCGCATATCGCCCGGGCGATGGTCGAGCGGGGGTATGTTGCCACCGTGAAGGAAGCTTTCGACCGCTACATCGGTGACGACTGCCCGGCCTATGTGCCCAACGAGCGCCTGCACATGGCCGAAGCGCTGCCTCTGATGCGCCGCTGCGGCTTTGTGCCCGTGCTGGCCCATCCCGCGGAGCTGGAGACGGATGACGTGACCCTGCGCGCGCTGCTGCAAAGCTGGCAAAAGCAGGGCCTGATGGGCGTGGAGGTGTATCACCCGTCCCAGGAAAAACGTGGCTTTGCGCCGCTGGATGCTGCTGTGCGCCGCATGGGGTTGCTCGTCACCGGCGGCAGCGATTACCACTGCGACGATCAGCGCCACGGTCAGCCGGGCTGCACCGCCCTGCACTGGCATCACGCGGAGGCGGACGTCGCGGCCCTGATGCGGGCCATGCAAGAGATGAACAAGTGAGCATAAGCTTACAAGGAAGGGAGGGAACGCCATGAACGATGGCAACAATCAAGGGGAACGCCACCGCCGCGCGCAGCGCACGATGGATCCCATCCTGGATGAACCGTCCATGAGCGCTCCCTCGCCCATGCCGGGGAAGCCCGCTGGCGCCCATGCCCGTCAGACTGGGCGCAGGGCCTCCCAGATGCAGCCGAAGCAGCAGGAGGCGCGCGTGTCCGCCCAGCAGGGCTGGTCAACGCCCCAGCAGACGGCAGCGCCCCAGCAGCCCTACGGCTACCCGGTGCAGCCGGTGTATCCGCCAAGGCCCAGCCAGGGCATCCCTGGCGGTCAGCTGCCGCCCCAGCAGTACGGCGCGTGGCAGCAGGGGTACAGCCCCGCGCCCCAGCAGGCGTGGCAGCAGCCCTACCAGCAGCACGCCGGACGTGGCTGGTCCCAGCCCTATCCTGTACAGAACCAGCAGCCCCAGCCGCAGAACCAGTGGCAGGGCGGCTACAGCGTCAACCCGTGGGAGGATGGCTATCCGCCCATGCAGGACAGCTCGCAGCAGCCCAGCGGGAGCATCCCCGGCATGCCGCCGGTGCATCCACGCCCCAGCCGCAATACCATCCTGAAGCTGGTGGCAGCAGCCATCGTCCTGGTGATCGCGGTGTGCGTGGTTGTGGGGACGATCAACCACCGGAGCGAAAAGCAAGCGCTCTACGCCTCGGTCGCAGCCTATGACGACCGCTACTGCCAGGGCGTGTATGTGGACGGCATCCACCTGGGCGGCATGACCCGCGAGGAAGCCCAGGCTGTGGTGCAGAAGAACGCCCAGCTCAAGTGCGACGAATGGAATGTCAGCCTCGTCACCTCAGAGAACGAGTATGTGGGCGAGATTAACTCTTACCACCTGGGCATGACTGTCCATGTGGAGGATGTGTTGGACGAGGCCTGGAAGCAGGGCCACACCGGCAGCACGGCAGAGGAACGCTACGCTGCCATGAACGCGCTGCTGGAAACGCCTTACTACGCCATCACCGCCATGCCCAGCGGCAGCACTGAGGCGGTGGACAGTATCCTCAACGCCATCGCGGAAAGTGTGTATGTCCCCGCGACGAACGCCTCCGCCATCTTTGAACCGTGGAAGGTCAATCCCTTCACCATCACCCCAGAAACCGTGGGCCGGTATCTGGACGTGGCTTCCATCAAAAACCAGGTGTATGATATGCTCTCCCGCATGGAGTCGGGGGTTGTCATCGTCGCCCCCACGCCGCTGTACCCCTCCATCACCCAGGCGGATGTGGAGCGCCAAACCTCGCTGATCGGCACGCACTACACGGCGATTTCCACCACCTCCACCGAAAACCGGGTGATGAACATCAAGCGCGCGTGCGAGCTCATCAACGGCACGGTCATTGCCCCGGGCAAGAACTTCTCCTTCAACGACGTGGTGGGCCCGCGCACGGCGAAAACCGGCTTCTACAAGGCCATCGAGTACGCCTACGGCAAGCAGGTGGAGGGCTACGGCGGCGGCATCTGCCAGGTCAGCTCCACCATCTATGTGGCGGCTGTCCGGGCGAATCTGGACATTCTTAAGCGCACCCAGCACGCCCTGGAGGTCAACTACACCCCCTTCGGCCTGGACGCGACCGTCAACTACGACGGCAAAAAGATCGACTTTGTGTTCCAGAACAACACCGGCGGCAATCTGTACATCGTCACCAAGGTGATGAAAAAGCCGAAGGTGGACAACAACCACTCCCTGGTGGTCTGCGAGATCTACGGCCCCGCGCTGGAAGCTGGCGTGACCTACGACCTGATTGCCACCAAGACGGAGGTGCCCATCCCCGAACCCACCACTGTGCCGGACAAGAAGGCGGAATATGTGGTGTACACCGACGAGACCTACACGGTGAATGGCTCGGTGGGCTACGAGGTGGACAGCTACAAGGTCAAGTATGTGGATGGTAAGGAGGTGGATCGCACCTTCATGTACCATGATACCTATGCGGCGGTGCAGCCGATCATCTATGTGGGTGTGAGCGAGCGGCCGCTGGAAACGACAGAACCCTGGTGATACCACCGGGGAGGGAAGGAACACGGCTTTCCCGGCAGCATCAACAGCGGTCAGATGAAATCGATTGACAGGAGCAGCCGATCATGATATACTGCTCCTGTCAAGCCACAGTTCCAGATATCGGGAAGAGGAGGTAATGAACATGATGATGAAGCTTGTGAATGTCAGCCGTCATATGGTGTTGATGGTTACCTCGGTGCTTGCCGCACAGCGTTGAGCTGTGCCTGTTTGTGCAAACAAGCATGTCCGCGGTGTCATCACCGTGGGCATTTTTTGTGCATGTGGCAAACGCCAGGTGCTGGAGAATGGCCGCCTGGCGCTATTTGGTTGTGGCTTGCGTGCGGCAGGGCGGCAGAGGACGGACGCTTTTTGAAAGGAGACTGCCAGCTTGAATTTCGTCAAAGCACGGATCATCAGAGTGAACAGAGGTCAGTATACGGTCAGCCTGAATGGCCGGGAGGTCGCGGCGGCGCTCGCCGGGAAGCTCCGCCACAAGGGCATCTACCCCGTGATTGGTGACTATGTGGGCGTTCAGGAGGTTGCAGACGGTGAAGCGGTGATCCACGAGGTCATGGAAAGGTTCAGCTACCTGTGCCGTCCGGACAGCTGCGGACATGCCGATGGCTATGTCAAGACGCTGCTGGAGCAGCCCATGGTTGCCAATATTGATTATCTCTTCATCATCACATCGCTCAACGATGATTTCAGCGTCAATCGGATCGCGCGGTTTGCGGCAACGTCCATCCAGGGGGGCTGTAAGCCGGTCATCATCCTCACCAAGGCGGATCTCTGTCCCAACAGGGAGGAATTCCTGGCGCAGGTCCGCAGCATGAACAATACCTGGGATGTGTTCTGTGTCAGCTCCTATACGGGCGAGGGCATGGATGAGGTGAGGAGGTACCTCCGGCCCGGGATCACCATCGGGCTGATGGGGTCGTCCGGCGTGGGCAAGTCCACCCTGGTGAACACCCTTGCGGGGCGCGAGGTCATGAAGGTCAGCGCCATCCGCGAGAAGGACGCCAAGGGAAAGCACACCACGACCCACCGCGAGCTCTTGGACATCAACGGCACCTATTTCATAGATACGCCGGGCATGCGCGGCTTCGGCCTGGGCGATACGGAGGAGGGGCTTAACGAAACCTTCGAGGACATTGCGGAGCTGGTACAATGCTGCCGTTTCAACGATTGCAGCCACACCAGCGAGCCGGGCTGCGCCATCAAGGCGGCCTTGAAGGACGGCACGCTGTCGCCAGAGCGCTGGCAGCTCTATTGTGATCTCATGCAGGAGAGCAGCCGCTCGAAGTCGATGGCATTGAAAAAGAAGATTGCTATACAGAAAAAACGGATGGGGCTATAAGTGACCGGCGCAATGCTGGGGAGAACGAAATCCCTGGATGGCGGGGGAGACAGCCATAAATCGAGCATGTGACGGAGGTGTACATGGGAAAGGTATACTTGATATGCGGAAAAATATGCAGCGGCAAATCGTATTATGCCAAGACGCTGAAGGAGAAGCATCATGCGGTCATTCTGTCAACAGATGAGGCAACTTATGCTTTGATCCATAATGAGCAGGGTGAATTCTATGATGTCTTTGCCCAGCGCGTCAATCGTTATCTGGCAAGGAAAGCGGTGGAGATCTGCCAGGCAGGCGCGAATGTGATCCTGGACTGGGGGTTTTGGACAAGGGAAAACAGAACCGCCATCTCGGCGTATTTCAAATCACATGGGACAAGCTGCGAATGGCACTATATTGATATCGATGATGATACCTGGAAGCGCAACATCGAAGAACGCAATCAAAGAATCGAGGAAGGGAATGGAGGTTCTGACTTCTATGTGGATGCAGGGCTGCTGAACAAGCTGCTCTCCATGTTTGAAACGCCTGACAGAGATGAGATGGATGTCTGGTATCAGTTGAAGCGCTGACTTCCGATTTGCCAGATAGCAGAACGCCCATCAGCACAGGCATTTCCCGCTCATACTGATGGAAGCAAACAAAAAAGCGGCCGAAGCCGCTTTTTTGTTGCCAATGATTAGGCCTTGCCGTTGCAGCCCAGGACATCGACGATCTTGTGGGTCACCATGTCCTTCACAGCCTGACGGGCGGGCTTGAGCCACTGGCGGGGATCGAAATGATCCGGATGCTCCGCGAAGTACTTGCGCACGGACGCGGTCATGGCCAGACGGATGTCGGAGTCGATGTTGATCTTGCAGACGGCCATCTTGGCAGCCTGGGCCAGCTGTTCCTCGGGGATGCCGATGGCGCCGGGCATGTTACCGCCGTACTGGTTGATCTCAGCGACGAACTCCTGGGGCACGGAGGAAGCGCCGTGCAGCACGATGGGGAAGCCGGGCAGGCGCTTGGCACACTCCTCCAGCACGTCAAAGCGCAGCTGGGGCGTGGTGCCGGGCTTGAACTTGTATGCGCCGTGGCTGGTACCGATGGCGATGGCCAGGGAGTCGCAGCCAGTCTTGGACACGAACTCCTCCACCTCCTCGGGGCGGGTGAACATTTCCTTGCCGGACTCGACCATCACCTCGTCCTCCACGCCGGCCAGGGTGCCCAGCTCAGCCTCGACCACAGCGCCGTGATCGTGGGCGTATTCCACCACGCGCTTGGTCAGCTCGATATTCTCCGCAAAGGGCTTGGAGGAAGCGTCGATCATCACGGAGGTGAAGCCGCCGTCGATGCAGCTCTTGCACAGCTCGAAGGAATCGCCGTGATCCAGGTGCAGCGCGATCGGAATATCGGGATTCTCAGCGGCGGCAGCCTCCACCAGCTTCACCAGGTAGGTGTGGTTGGCGTAGTTGCGCGCGCCCTTGGACACCTGCAGGATCACGGGTGCCTTCAATTCGCCCGCGGCCTCGGTGATGCCCTGAATGATTTCCATGTTGTTCACGTTGAAAGCGCCCACGGCATAGCCGCCATTGTAGGCCTTCTGGAACATTTCCTTGGTCGTAACGATCGCCATTGGGATAACCTCCTATCACTGTCGTGTACAGATGCGTACAGTATCATTATAACACAAGTCGCGCGTGGTGAAAAGGGGGAATGAAAAAGATTTCACAAATTCTGCAAATAGGAGAGACTCTCATCTCCGGCGGAGGAAGGATAGCTGCGTTTCCGAGATAATGACGCTGACGAAGATGAGCGCGAAGCCCGCCCCCAGCTGGAGGGTGAGGCTCTCCCGGCCCAGCAGCACGGAGAAGAACACCCCGAACACGCTCTCCAGGCTGAGCAGGATGGCGCTCTGGCTGGGCGGGGTCAGGCTTTGCCCGACGGATTGCAGCACCAGCGTCAGCGCGGTGGCAAAGACGGTCAGGTAGAGCAGCTGGGGCCAGATGGCTGGGGCAGGGAAGGCCGCGCCACGCTCGGTGAGCAGCGTGCAGCCCCAGGACAGCGCCGCCACCACGGTAAACTGCACGATGGTCAACGCGATGGGGTCATCGCTGTGGCCCGTGCCGTTCTTTTCGCCAAAGCGGCTCAGGGCCAGGATGTGCAGCGCGTAGAACAAGCCGGAGAGCAGCGTCAGCGCCTCGCCCTTGCCCAGGCGCAGGTCGCCGGACAGGGAAATCATCCCGATGCCAGCGACGCACAGTACCGCCGCGATCCAGTTGTAAGCGCTGGGGCGTTTGCGATAAAAGCTCCAGGCCAGAAAGGGGGTCATCACGCAGTACACCGCCGTGAGGAAGGCGTTTGTGCCGGGGGTGGTGGTCATCAGGCCGAAGGTCTGCGCGGCGTAGGCGGAGAGCAGCAGCACCCCGCACACCGCGCCGTGGCGCAGCAGCGAGGTGCCGCCGCGCAGCAGCCGCTTGTGGAAGATGAGTGATAGCAGCAGCCCCGCCAGCGTGAAGCGGATGGCCAGCAGCTGGAACACGGGCACGTCCGCCACCGCATCCTTCATCACGATGAACGAGCTGCCCCATATGATGGCGGCCGTCAGCAGTGCTAAACGGCCGCCCAGTGAATGTTTGTTATCCATCGGTATCCCTTACTTCTTCTTGTTGAACACGCCCATGATGCTACGGGTCAGGGTCTTGGTGACCTCGCGGGTGACGGTGTTCAGCGCGGTATTCTGGATGCGGCCCACTACGGAGTCGTTCTTGCGGGCACGGGCGGCGCGTTCCTCGCGCAGCTCATCGTTGCGCTTGCGGCGCTCCTCGGCCTGACGTTCCTTTTCGGCGCGGGCGGCTTCCTTGGCGGCCTTTTCGGCGGCGGCCTGCTGCTGGGCCAGCTCCCGGGCGGACATGGCGCGACTGGCGGAGGGCGCGGTGGACTGCGCAGCGGGCACATAATTGCCCGTGGCGGGGTCAAGCTGCATGGCCATCATCTGCTGCTTGTACTGGCCCGTGACCGGGTCGAACACCATCACCGGCATCTGCTGGACGGACGGCATCTGCTGGACGGGCGCCGTCTGCTGGACGGACGGCATCTGCTGGACGGGCGCCGTCTGCAAGGTCGGCGTGGGCTGGGAAGCGGCGGTCATCTGCGGCAGCTCCCGCTGGACATAACCGCCGGTGGCCGGGTCAAACACCATGAAGCCCTGGGGCTTGGTCACGGTGGGGGCAGCGGTGGACACCTGGGGCGCGCTCTGCATCACAGGGGTCGCTTGCCACGCGGGCTGCCAGGTCGTCTGCTGTTGGAATGCGGCGGCCAGCTGCTCGTAGGCGCTCTGACGGTCGATGGCCTCGTCGTACACACCGGCAAAGCAGCTCGTGCTAAGCTCCTGGGCGCGCAACTCGTCGCTGATGGCGTTCATCGAGGACTGGGGCGGCAGGATCATTGCCCGCTCTACCACGCCGGGCGCGCCATCCTCATCCAGGAAGGAGAGCAGCGCCTCGCCGGTTTTCAGCTGGGTGATGGCTTCCTCGGTGTTGAAGCTGGGGTTGGCGCGGAAGGTCTGGGCAGCGGTGCGCACGGCCTTCTGATCCAGCGGGGTGTAGGCGCGCAGGGCATGCTGGATGCGGTTGCCCAGCTGCCCCAGGATGGACATGGGGATGTCGCAGGGGTTCTGTGTGATGAAGTACACGCCCACCGCCTTGGAGCGGATCAGGCGCACCACCTGCTCCAGCTTTTCCAGCAACGCGGGGGAGCAGTCGTTGAACAGCAAATGGGCCTCGTCAAAGAAGAACACCATGCGGGGCTTGTCCAGATCGCCGGCCTCGGGCAGCAGCTCGTAGAGCTCGGAGAGCATCCACAGCATGAAGGTGGAGTACATCTTGGGGTGCTGGAAGAGCTCGTCCGCAGCCAGGATGTTGATCACGCCCTTGCCGTCCCCGGAGAGCTGGAGCCAGTCGGCAATGTCCAGGGCGGGCTCACCGAAGAAGCCGTCGCCGCCCTCGTCCTCCAGCACACCGATGGCGCGCTGGATCGCCCCCACCGTGGCGGAGGAAATGTTGCCGTAATCCAGCGTGTACTGCCGGGCGTTCTCGCCGACGTAGGCCAGCATGGCCTTGAGGTCCTTGAGGTCCAGCAGCAGCATGCCCTCGTCATCCGCGATGCGGAAGAGGATGGACAGCACGCCCGCCTGGGTGTCGTTCAGACCCAGCATCCGGGAGAGCAGCGTGGGGCCCATTTCGCTCACCGTGGTGCGTACGGGATGCCCGTGCTTGCCATACACATCCCAGAACACCGCGGGAAAATCGCAGTACTGGAAGCTGGGCACGCCGCACTGCACCAGGCGCTTGCCAATGCTGTCGCTGTGCTGGCCCACCTCCACCATGCCGGAGAGGTCGCCCTTGACGTCCGCCAGGAACACCGGCACGCCCATCTGGGAGAAGCCCTCGGCCAGCACTTTGAGGGATACCGTCTTGCCCGTGCCGGTCGCGCCTGCGATCAGGCCGTGGCGGTTGGCCATCTGCGGCAGCAGGAAAACCGGCTGCTCGCCCGTGCCGACCCAAAACCTATTTTCGTATAGCATGTAAAAACCTCCGATCCTTTGTGGTGTTACGTTTCTTCTTCATCCCAGGTGCGCTCTGATATGATGTATCGTGGCCTGGCCTTGACCTCCAGGTAGATCTTCCCGATGTATTCGCCAATGACGCCCAGGAACAGGCATTGCACGCCGCCCATGAAGCACACGATGCACGCCAGGCTGGCCCAGCCGGCCACGGACTTGCCCATCAGCGCCGCCACCACGGCCCAGATGATGCCCACAAAGGACAGGCACATGATGATGAACCCCGTGAAGAACACCATGCGGATGGGCTTGACCGACAAGCTGGTGATACCGTTGAACGCCAGGGCCAGCATCTTCCGCAGGGGATAGTGGCTCTCCCCGGCCAGGCGTTCATGGCGCTCGTAGTATACGCTGCTGGATTTGAACCCCACCAGCGGGATCATCCCCCGCAGGTAGAGGTTGACCTCCTTGAAATTGGCGAACTCCTTCAAAACCCGGCTGGAAATGAGGCGGTAGTCGGCGTGGTTGAACACCACCTCCACCCCCATGGCGGCCAGGAGCTTGTAGAAGCCCTCCGCCGTGAAGCGCTTGAAGAAGGTGTCCGTATCCCGCTTGGAGCGAACGCCGTAGACCACCTCGCTGCCGCTGAGGTACTCATCCACCATTTTGTCCATGGCGTTGATGTCGTCCTGACCGTCGCAGTCGATGGAGATGGTGATGTCGCAGCGCTCCTTGGCTTCCATCAGGCCGGCCAGCACCGCCGCCTGATGCCCGCGGTTGCGGCTCTGGGCGATGCCGAGGAAGTGCTCGTCGGCCTTGGCCAGGTCGCAGATGATCTCCCAGGTTTTGTCGCGGCTGCCGTCGTTGACAAACAGGATGCGGCTGTCGGGGCTGATCTTTTCCTGCGCGGTCAGCTGCTTGAGCTTCTCCAGAAACATCCCGCTGGTGATGGGCAGCACGGCCTCCTCGTTGTAACAGGGGATCACGATGTACAGAATGGGTTTTTGCATGCAAACCCTCCTCGCAGTGCCTTTTGACAGCATTATAGCATGTTTCCTGGGGGATGGCAAGAAAAAACCGCCGTGCGCGGGCACAGCGGTCAAGTGAGATTATTTGGTTTCTGGCCATGACAGCGGGTATTCCTCCACGGCGTAGGTGCAGTGCTTGCGGCCGTTTTCCTTCAGCGTGTTCAGGATGCTGTCGATGGTGCTCGCGGCGGTCAGCGGGGTGGGGATGAAGTCGTTCTTGTCCGCCCGGGAGGAAATGCGAATGGGGATGATGATGAAGCCCTCGTTGGTGATCTCCTGGCCGTTTTCGCCCTCGCGCACGCGGAAGCGGGTCTGGAGCAGGAAGGAGGTCATGTCGCTGGGCTTGGAGTTGCCCGCAAAGCAGAAATTGCCCAGGCTGTAGGCGATGTACACGCCGTTATACTGCTCGATGGGCTGAATACGGTGGCTGTGATGGCCCAGCACCAGGTCGGCGCCGCTGTCCACAGCCAGGTGGCCCATCTTGATCTGATTGTTGGTGGGGTAATACATCAGTTCGTTGCCCCAGTGGAAGCTGACGATGACGATGGGATACATCTCCTTGGCGGAACGGATGTCCACGGGGACGGTATCCCACAGCTGATCGTAGCGGTCGATGCACAGGTAGGAGAGCATGGCAATCTGAATGCCCTTGATCTCGATCACGCCGAGCTGTCCGTCGCCCGACCAGACCACCCCGGCATTGCTCAGGTGGGT
Source organism: Clostridiales bacterium (assembly GCA_029012285.1). Taxonomy (GTDB): domain Bacteria; phylum Bacillota; class Clostridia; order Christensenellales; family Aristaeellaceae; genus UBA11524. Next base: position 22,524 of record JAQXLU010000071.1, read on the forward strand.
CTGGGTTTCGATGTAGGCGTCCTCGCCATGGTCGTACACATGGTTGTTTTCCAGGGAGACAGCCTCCACGCCGTTCTCTGTCAGCATGGCGACGTATTCCGGCGGGGCGGAGAAGAGGAACTCGTTGTTCTTCTTGGAGGAGGGGATGTGGGTGCTTTCGGTCAGCGTGCCCTCGAAGTTGACGATGGTCAGATCGTCCGCCAGGAGGATATCGCGGATGTTCTTCATCGCGAAATGGTAGTCTCCACCGTGCTTTTTCAGCTCGGTTTCCCATATGCTGGTAGACTTGCGCGAATCGCCGCCGACGGTGAAATCGCCCGTGCCGGTGATGGTGATGAGGATGGAGCCGTCCTCCTCGTAGATGCTGGGAGCCTCTGGCTCCAGGACGTTCTTGGCTGCCTCCGGGCCGGTGTAAATGTCCGAGAGCAGCTCATCATCCAGGCTGGAGAGCATGTCCTCCAGCGACCACTCGTCCTCCTCCTCGGCCAGGGCCGGGCACAGAAAAAGCATCAGGGCAAACAGCAGCAGGATAAATCTTCGCATTGGTGCTTCACCTCCTGGGGTTACAGGCCTTTGACAAACTTGTCCATGCGCTCCAGGGCAATGTTCAATTTGTCGATGCCGGTGGCGTAGGAGCAGCGGATGTGCCCCTCGCCGGATGCGCCAAAGGCAGTGCCGGGCACGCAGGCGATCTTCTGTTCAAACAGCAGCCGGTTGCAGAATTCCTCGCTGCTCAGCCCGGTGGACTTGATGGACGGGAACACATAGAACGCGCCGCGGGGCTCAAAGCAGTCCAAACCCATGGCGCGGAAGCCCTCCACCATCAGCCGGCGGCGGCGGTCATAGCTCTCGCGCATCTTGCGCACGTCCTCGTAGTCGTTCAGGCGGTTGCTGCGCAGCGCCTCCAGCGCGGCCACCTGGCTCATCCGGCTGGCGCACATGATGCCGTACTGATGGATTTTGAGCATCACGGTGATGATGGCCTCCGGCCCGCAGGCAAAGCCCACGCGCCAGCCGGTCATGGCGAAGGCCTTAGAGAAGCCGTTGAGGGTGATGGTGTAATCCCACATACCATCCAGGGAGGCAAAGGACACATGCTGCTTGCCGCCGTAGGTGAGCTCAGCGTAGATTTCGTCGTTGAGCACCATGATCTGCTTCTCGCGGATCACCTCGGCAATGGCCTCCAGGTCGGCCCTTTCCATGATGCCGCCGGTGGGGTTGTTGGGGTAGGGCAGGATGAGGCATTTGGTGCGCGGGGTGATGGCGTCGCGCAGTGCCTGGGGGGTGAGGCGGAACTCATCCTCTGCCCGGGTGACGATGGACACCGGCGTCCCGCCTGCGAAGATGACACTGGGGGCGTAGCTGACATAGCTGGGCTCGGGCACCAGCACCTCATCGCCGGGGCCGACCATGGCGCGCAGAGCGATGTCGATGGCCTCCGACGCGCCGACGGTGACGAGGATATCCTTCTTCGGGTCGTACTTGACCTGGAAGCGATGCTCCATGTAGAACGCGATTTCCTCCAGGAGCTTGGGCAGACCCCGGTTGGCGGTGTACTGGGTTTCGCCGTCCACGATGGAATTGATCGCCGCATCGCGGATATGGTAGGGGGTGATGAAATCCGGCTCGCCCACGCCCAGGGAGATGGCGTCCTTCATCGTGGCGGCGATGTCAAAGAAGCGACGGATGCCGCTGGGCGGCACGGCTGCGACCGCCTGGTTGATGAAACGATCGTACATCACGGGGAGATCACCAGCCTGTTGTCGGTGGAATCCCCCTCAAAGACGATGCCGTCCTCCTTGTAGCGTTTGAGGACGAAGCAGGTCTGGGTGCCGGTGACCTGATCCAGCGCGCTGAGCTTGGAGGAAACGAACAGCGCCAGCTCCTTGAGCGTGCGCCCCTCCACCAGAACCAGCAGGTCATACTCGCCGCTCATCAGGTAGACGGATTTGACCTCCTCAAACCGGTAGATACGGGCCGCCACCTCGTCAAAGCCCCTGTCGCGCTGGGGCAGCACGTTCACCTGGATCATCGCCTCCACGCGCTCGCGGTCGGTCTTGTCCCAGTTGATGGTGGGGGCGTAGTGCAATATGATGCGCTCGCTCTCCAGACGGTCGATGGTTTCCGCAACCACCTCGGGGGTGGCGCCCAGCATGACAGACAGCTTTTCCAACGGCAGACGGCAATCCTCCCGGAGCAGATCCAGCAGCTCCGTTTCAAACTTGGTCATCGGGAATCAACCTTTCTTCGATGGTGATAACGGTATTATTGTACAACATCGGCAAATGATGTGCAAGGCCTTCTTTATTCAATGAACATCGCATCCCCGAAGGAGAAGAAGCGATACCGTTCCTCCACGGCTTCGCGGTACACATCCAGGGCGGTTTCGCGGCCCATGAAGGCGCTCACCAGCATCAGCAATGTGCTCTGGGGCAGGTGAAAATTGGTGATGAGCGCGTCCACTGCCTTGATCCTCTTGCCGGGGTAGATGAAGATGGCGGTGTCCCCCGCGCCGGCATGGATCACGCCGTCCTCGGTGGCGACGGTTTCCAGCGTCCGCACGGAGGTTGTGCCCACGCAGATGATGCGCCCGCCCGATGCGCGGATGGCGTTGAGGGTGTCAGCGGCCTCCTGGCTGACCTGGTAGTACTCGCTGTGCATCACATGGGCGTCGACGTCCTCCACCGTAACCGGGCGGAAAGTGCCCAGCCCCACATGGAGCGTCACCGGGACGATGGTCACGCCCATTTGGCGCACCCTTTCCAGCAGCTCGGGGGTGAAGTGCAAGCCTGCGGTGGGGGCGGCGGCGCTGCCCTCGTTCTTTGCGTAAACGGTCTGGTAGCGCGTGCGATCTGCCAGCTTCTCGTGGATGTAGGGCGGCAAGGGCATTTCGCCCAGCCGGTCAAGGATCTCCTCAAACACGCCGTCGTACATGAACCGCACGATGCGTCCGCCGGTTTCCGCCACGCTGCTGAGCACCTCACATTTCAGCAGCCCGTCCCCGAAGGAGCAAACCGCCCCCGGCTTGAGCCTGCGGCCCGGCTTGACCAGCGCTTCCCAGTCCGTGGCGGTTTCCCGGCGCAGCAGCAGCACCTCCACGGGCACGCCGGTGTCCTCCTTCACACCCAGCAATCGGGCGGGGATGACCTTCGTCTCGTTGATGACCAGCGCGTCACCGGCGTGGAGGTAATCCACAATATCATAGAAATGCCTGTGCTCCCGGGTGCCGTCCTTGCGGTGGACGACCATCAGCCGCGAATGATCGCGGGGCTCGACGGGGGTCTGGGCGATCAGCTCCTCGGGCAGGTAGTAGTCAAAATCAGCGGTTCTCATGGGTTCTCCTCATTCATTGATTTACAGCTGCTTCTGCATGATGAACAGGGCGCACATACTGCCGTTCTCCTGGCGGATGGCGTTGGGGTGCATGCCGACGATGCGGAAGCCCATCTTCTCGTACAACCCGCGGGCTCTTGCGTTGCCCTCGATGAATTCCAGCTCCATGTGGGTCACGCCCTCCCGCGCCCGGGCGAGGGCCTCCATCTCCCGGAACATGGCGCTGCCGATGCCGTTGCCCCAGTAAGCCTTGCGCAGCGCGATGGCCACGGCGCAAAGGTGCCTTGTCTTGATGCGGCCATTGAAGCGCAGGTGGCAGTTGCCGGCGATGTGTCCGTCCACCTCGCACACGAGCATGCATTCGTCGGGGGATTCCACCACGTTGCGCAGGAAGCGTTCTTCTCCCTCCACCGTGTAGGAAATCTCCTCCGGGGTGCGCAGGACGAAGGGCGTATCGGCGGCGGTATCGTGCAGATACTGCACCAGGTCCGCCGCATCCCTTTCAGGGTCGGGGGAACGAAGGATGCCGGTGCGGCCATCCTTGAGCAGAAAGGTCACAGGGGAGAAAAGCATACGGAACACCTCACCTTCCAACAAATGCAGCAAGCCTTTGATTTCTTGCAAGCATCAAAAAGTTTTACAATCATGGACAACATCGTTCACCCCGGGGGAACTCCCTCAGTCAGCGAGCCTGCTCGCTGCCAGATCCCTCACGGAGGGAGTCTTTGGCTGGAAGAGCTGATAAGGCCGATCACGTAACTCCCTTCCCCCGTCCCCCAGCGGCTGCCCCGTAGGGCACACAAGGGCAGGAACGGTGCCACCCCCAATAGCCGACCTTGAACCCACACAAAAGGCGCGAGGGGGGCGTCGAACGCCATCCTCTGCCTTCCCCCGGCGGCTTTCCACCGCTTTCGATGCGCGAAAGCGGCCTACGACATACATCACAATAAACAGCCTATCACAATTCAGCAAGCATCACAATAGCAGCTGTGACCGCTGCCTGGGTTGTTTTGTTCCCATCCACCTTGCAGAATAGCGTTGCTATATCTGGCTCTTTTTGGCAGGTTGGGCTGTTTCGCGAATCTTTGATTCGCGAAAGGCGCGTGTGGGTGTTTTCGGGCTGCGGCCCGGGGTCTCCGACGGCCAGGGGCGCCGCCCCTGGACCCTGCAAGGGGCTTAGCCCCTTGACCCGTTTTCGCTTCGCGTGGGGTTAGTCCGAGAGGGCTTGGCGGCCGTGGTCAATGGCGATTTGCACCATGTCCGGGGCGGGTGCGCCGGGAATGCGCCGCTTTTCCACGCAGGAGAGCATCGACAGCTCCTCAAACACATCCTGCTCGAATACGGGATGGAAGGCCTTCAATTCGTCCAGGGTCAGGTCAAGGAGCGCCTTGTTCTCATTCAGACAGTGCGCCACCAGACGGCCTACCACCGCGTGAGCGTCGCGGAAAGCCACGCCGTGCTTCACCATGTAATCCGCCGCATCGGTGGCATTGGTGAATCCGCCGGATGCACCCTTCTCCATCACATCCTTGCGGAAGGTACAGGTCTTGAGCATCGCGGTGAAAATGGTCAGCCCCTTCACCAGCGTGTCCCGCGCGTCGAAGAAGGCCTCCTTGTCCTCCTGCATGTCCTTGTTGTAGGCCAGGGGGATGCCCTTCATCACCGTCAGCAGGGCCATCAGATCGCCGTAGACCCGGCCCGTCTTGCCCCGGATGAGCTCAGCCACATCGGGGTTCTTCTTCTGCGGCATGATGGAAGAGCCGGTGGCGTAAGCGTCATCCATCTCCACAAAGCGGAACTCATTGGTGTTCCAAAGGATCAGCTCCTCGCAGAAGCGGGAGAGATGCATCATGCAGGTGGAGGCGGCGGAGAGGAAATCCAGCAGGAAATCCCGGTCGGACACGCCGTCCAGGCTGTTCTCCGTGATGGCGGAGAAGCCCAGCAGCTCAGCCACCCGCTCGCGGTTGAGGGGATAAGTGGTGCCCGCCAGCGCGCCAGAGCCCAGGGGCATCACGTCCGCCGCGTCGTAGGCGTTGCGGAAGCGCTTGCGATCCCGCAGGAACATCTGGAAATAGGCCATCATGTGGTGCGCCAGGGTGATGGGCTGCGCCTTTTGCATGTGGGGGTAGCCGGGCATGATGGTGTGCAGATTGTCCTGGGCGATGTCCAGCAGGGTGGTCAGCAGCTCATTGAGCATCGTCTCAGTCTCCCGGCAGGCCAGCTTGGCGTACATGCGCACATCCAGGGCGACCTGGTCGTTACGGCTGCGCCCGGTGTGCAAGCGCTTGCCTGCCTCGCCGATGCGCTGGGTCAGCAGGGTTTCCACATTCATGTGGATGTCCTCCGCGTCCACCATCCATTCGATTTTGCCCGATTGTACATCCGCCAGGATGCCCTGCAGGCCCTCGACGATCCTGTCCGCGTCGGCCTTGGGGATGATACCCGTTTCGCCCAGCATCGTCGCATGAGCGATGGAGCCGGTGATGTCCTGCTCCGCCAGGCGCTGGTCAAAGGATATGGAAGAATGGAAATCGTCCATCAGATGATCGGTGGCTTTGGTAAATCGTCCGCCCCATAGCTTCATAGGGGATTCCTCCTTGCTTGCAGCGTATTCAACATCCTATTATATCAGAAACCGTCGTTCAGGGGAAGGGGTGAACGGAAAAAGTCCATCGGGCGCGCTGGATACAGAATGCAAGGGAAAGACAGAATAAAAACAAAAAGCATCTTGCATTTTTATTCACACTGGCGTATAATGCCGTCTGTCAACAGATCACAAACCCGAAAAGGAGAAGAATGGATATGGCAAAGATGCGTGTGCTGCTGGCTTACTCCGGCGGCCTGGATACGTCCATTATTGTGCCGTGGCTCAAGGAGAATTACGACTGCGACGTGGTGTGCGTGGCGGGCGACGTGGGCCAGGGCGAGGAGCTGGAGCCCCTGCACGAGAAGGCTGCCAAGTGTGGCGCGGAGAAGCTCTATATCGCCGATCTGCGCAAGGAATTTGTCGAGGACTTCATTTGGCCCACCCTGAAGGCCGGCGCGGTGTACGAGGGCAAGTACCTGCTGGGTACGTCCTTCGCCCGTCCGCTGATCGCCAAGCGCCTGGTGGAGATCGCCCATGCGGAAAACTGCACCGCCATTTGCCATGGCTGCACCGGCAAGGGCAATGACCAGGTTCGCTTTGAGCTGACCATCAAGGCCTTTGACCCCAACATGAAGATCATCGCCCCCTGGCGCATCTGGGACATCAAGACCCGCGAGGAGGAGATCGAATACGCCGAGGCGCGCGGTATCCCTGTGCCCGTGAAGAAGGATCGTCCCTACTCGATGGACCGCAACATCTGGCACATCAGCCATGAAGGCGCTGACCTGGAGGATCCCTGGAACGAGCCCCCGGCTGACCTGCTGCTGACCATGGTGACCCCCGAGAAGGCGCCCGACGCCCCCGAGTATGTCACCATCGACTTTGAAAAGGGCGTGCCCGTGGCCATCAATGGCGAGAAGCTGGAGGCCATCGAGCTGCTGACCAAGGCCAACGAGATTGCCGGCCGCAACGGTGTGGGCTGCGCTGACCTGGTGGAGAACCGCCTGGTGGGCATGAAGTCCCGCGGCGTGTATGAAACCCCCGGCGGCACCATGCTCTACGCCGCTCACAGCATCCTGGAGTCCATCACCCTGGATCGCCAGACCAGCCACTACAAGGAGCTGGTGGCCGGCAAGTTTGCCGAATTGGTGTACGACGGCATGTGGTACACCCCCCTGCGGCAGGCGCTGTCCGCCTTTGTGGATTCCACCCAGGAGGCCGTCAATGGCACCGTGAAGCTCAAGCTCTACAAGGGCAACTGCATCAACGCGGGCGTGAAGTCCCCCAACAGCCTGTACCTGGAGGAAATCGCCACCTTTGGCGACTCCAAGGATCTCTACAGCCACAAGGACAGCGAGGGCTTCATCAATCTGCTGGGCCTGCCCATGAAGGTCAAGGCCATGGTGGAGCAGAAGAACAAGTAAACAAACGACCAACAAGCCCTCCGGCGCGATGCCGGAGGGCTTTGTGATGTGGCTGATGGCTTATTCGTCCCCCTGGAACACCGCGCCGCACTTTTCAGCGAAGGCCACCGGGTCGATGAAGGCGAAGCGCACCTTGTTCATCGCCTGCCGGGTGAAGGAAACGGTCAGCAGCGGCTTGTCGCCCTGCATGGCACAGACGTCCACCTCCAGGATGGGCAGCGCGGCCATCAGATCGCGGGCGGTCCGCAGGGCCATTCCACACAGGTACTCTCGCGGGTCCTTTTCCAACAGGTCGGGGCGGGGGGTGAAGGTGGCCCGGAGCAAATCGGCGTTCACTGTGGTCACATCCAGCGCGGAAACATAGGGGGTCAGGTCGGCCATGGGGTTGTCCGCTTGCAGCACGGCCAGGTAAGCGCCCAGGTCTCCCTGAAGCACCCCTGCGGCGTATCGGTGGTACATGGCCCATTTGTCCGGCGGGGTCAGACCATCGGTGGGGGTGGGGGAGACCAGGATGTCCGTCCAGTCGATGGTCTCATCGGCGGTCTTCCATAGCTTGCGGAAGGGCGGCAGGGAGGGCTTGGGCGCCGCGTCCTGCACCTCTGCGGGCTTCAGGGGGACGGTGCGATTTTCGTCTGACGCCGTGTCGTACAGGTCGCCCACGATGCTGGACATGCCCTTGAGCAGGCTGCGACGAAGATCACTCATGGCATTCCTCCTCCTTTCCTACGCGGCAGCGGACACAGGCGGGCCGCAGGTGCACGTCGAAGTGCTCGATGGTCACCTCTGCGTCGCTGACGACGGCATGATCGAACAGCCAGCGGCTGAGGGGATTGATCAGCAGCGCTTCGACCTGGTTGCCCACGCCGCGTCCGCCGTTGGACAGATCTGCCAGGGCCTCGGCGGCGAGCTCCTGGTAGGCCTCGTCCGTGATGGTCAGGCGAATGTGCTTCTGCTCCTCCAGGCGGCGGATGATCTTGTTCACCTGAGCCTTGAGGATGGCCTGGCCTGCCTCCTGCCGGATGAAGTCGAACACCACGATGTTTTCGCCAATGCGGTTGAGGATCTCCGGTCGGCCCAGCTCCAGCTTGAAGTGATCCTCCACGGCCTGGCGCAGGCGCTTTTCCACCTCGGGATAATTCATTTCCATGGTGACGTTCTGGTAGCGGTGGCCGAATTCGTCCTTGACGTACATGCCCAGGTTGCTGGTGAAGATGATGATGGTTTCGGAGAAGTACACCGTGTTGCCCTGTCCGTCGGTCAGGCGGCCGTCCTCCAGGATCTGCAGGAACTTGTCCAGGATGGAGGAATGGGCCTTCTCGATCTCGTCAAAGAGCACGATGGCGAAGGGGTTCTTCTTGATGGCGTTGGTCAGCTGTCCGCCGGCTTCGTAGCCCACATAGCCGGGCGGTGCGCCCATCAGCTTCTGATCGGAATGGGGCTGGGCGTATTCAGACATGTCAAAGCGGATGCAGGCGCTCTCGTCACCAAAGAGCTTTTCCGCCAGGGCTTTGGCGGTTTCCGTCTTGCCCACGCCCGTGGGGCCCGCATAGAACAGTACACCCTTGGGCTTGGCGGTGGAGGAGGACAGCCCGTTCATGCCGGTGACGGCGCGCTTCACCACGTCTAAGGTGCGCTCCAGGGCGGCGTCCTGGCCCTTGATGCGCTTCTCGAAGTCCGCCTTGGCGCTCCTCAGGCTGTCCATGGACAGATTGGCCCAGGGGTTCTCTTTGATGCCGTACTTGTACAGGTCAACGATGGTGCACAGATCGCGGATGGGCGTCTGCTCCTTTTTGGACAGGTGGCGCATCGCGTCCAGCTCGGTGAAGGTCAGCCCTTCGGTGAGGCCGACGAACTTCTCCCGCAGCCGGGATAGCTCCTCCGGGTGCGCATCGTAGAAGGGCATGTCGGTGCGATACACCGTCGCGTCGAAGAAGGTGGGCCACGCCTTGCCGGAGATGAGGCGCTTGCGCTCCTCCCGGTCGGGTGCTTCGATGCGGATGGTCTTGCACAGCGGGTTATTCAGGTAGAACCACGTCGGCAGATCGTTGAGCTTGGACACCAGCAGGATCAGCAAGTTCTGCCGCTTGCCCATGGGGGTGCGCACGGTGGCGGAGGACATGGCGGACTGCATCAGCAGGTTGAAGCTGTTCACGTCATGCTGATCCATCCGCTCGGGGGTGATGATGTAGTGGCTGGCCAATTCCATCACCACGGCGGTGGCGGCGGCGGTCTGGCTCATGGCGCGGCGGATGATGTTGGGGGCTGTCTGTTGCCCGTTGCCCTTGAATTCTGCCGGAATCGCGCCGGACTTTACCTCGCAGCCGTTCTTGCGGGCGAAGGCGGTCAGCATATCCGGCGCATAAGGGTTCATGAAGCCGACCAGGTTGGAGTAGAACACGATCTGCTCATAGCCGTTGTCGGACAGGTAGCCATTCAGGTATTCAGGGAGGGAAACCAGGCTGTCCTCCGGGATGGAGCCTTCCACTGGATACCGGCATTGATCCAGCACATTGCCCTCCAGGATGAGAAGGGGCTTGACTGCGCTGAACAATTCCAGCTCCCGGTGCCATTTGGAGATCAGGGGCGTCATAGGGAAACCTCCTGTGTATCATTTGTATGTATTGTACCACGGGATGGGTGCGGCTGCAAGGAAAAAGCGCGCTTTCACCCCGCGGCGGCGAACAGAATTGCACGTTTTGGGCAAAACAGCCTTCTCAAAATCGGTCAACGGGTTTACAATGTCGTTGACCGATCCGGTTGATGGAGGTGACGCGATGAACGAACGGTTCTTTTCCCTGCCTGAGGAAAAGCAGCAGGCGATCCTCAACTCGGGCTATCGGGTGTTTTCACAAAACGCCTATAAGCACAGCCCCATGAGCGAGATTGCAGAGGCGGCAGGCATCAGCAAGTCCCTGCTCTTTCACTATTTCCACAACAAGAAGGAGCTGTACATGTTCCTGTGGGACAAGTGCGCCCAGATCACCATCAGGTATTTGAAGGACCACGGGTGCTATGAGCAGCAGGGCCTGTTCGACGCCATGGAGCGGGGCATGCGGGCGAAGATGGAGATCATCCGCCGCTATCCGGACATGGCGAAATTCACCATCAAGGCCTTCTACGAGAAGGACGAGGAGGTCGCCCCGGCCATTCAGGAGAGCTTTCAGCGGTACTTCCGCATGAAGGCGGAAACGGCGCGCCCCGGTATCGACCCGGAGCAGTTTGTCCCCGGGCTGGACGTGGCGATGATGTACCGGGAGATGTACTGGGCGGCGGAGGGCTTCCTGTGGGAAATGGTGCAGCGGGGGAATGTGGATGCGGCCCAGATGGAAAGCGGCTTCCAGTCCCTGATGCGCTTCTGGAAAAGCATCTATTTACGGAAAGGGTGACAGCGATGGAGATCATCAAAACATCAAGGCTAACCAAGTATTACGGCAAGGCTCGGGGCATCATCGACCTGAACCTGACGGTCAATCAGGGGGAGTTCTTCGGCTTCATCGGGCCAAACGGCGCGGGCAAATCCACCACCATCCGCACGTTGCTGGGGCTGATCACGCCCACCTCCGGCAGCGCTCTGGTGTTTGGCAAGGACGTCACCAGGGAGAAAAACGCGATCCTCCGGCGCTGCGGCTATTTACCCTCGGAGGCGATGTTCTATTCCGGCATGCGGGTCAAGGATGTCCTGACGCTGTCCGCCGATATGCGCAGGCAGAATTGCGCCGCCGAAGCCAAGCGATTGTGCGAGCGCTTGCAGCTGGATGTATCCCGGAAGGTGGAGGAGCTCTCCTTTGGCAACCGGAAGAAGGTGGGCATCGTCTGTGCATTGCAGCATCAGCCGGAGCTGCTGGTGCTGGATGAACCCACCAGCGGCCTTGACCCGCTGATGCAAAAGGAGTTCTTCGACATCCTCTGGGAGCGGAACCAGCAGGGCGCGACGATCCTTTTGTCCAGCCATGTGCTGTCGGAGATACAGCGCAACTGCACCCGGGCGGCCATCATCCGCGACGGTAGGATCATCGCGTGCAGCAGCGTGGAGGAGCTGGCGAAGACCCGTGCCCGCCGGGTGACGGTGCACGGCACGGCTGATCTCACGTCGCTGCCCGGCGTGCGGGACAGGGTGGAAGCGGAGCATTCCGTCAGCTTCCTGTACAGCGGTGATATCAGCAGCTTGCTGCGCGCCCTGGCAAGCGGCCAGGTGGATGATTTGACGGTGACCGAGCCGGAGCTGGAGGAGGTATTCCTTCATTACTACGAAAAGGACGGTGATGTGTGATGACACTGGTGAAGCACGAGCTGCGGCAAGGCCGCGTTTCCCTGTTGATCTGGACGGCTGCGATCGGCTTCTTTGTCGCGGTCTGCGTATTGATGTTCCCGGAGATGAAGGGGCAGATGGCGGGCGTCAACGCGATCTTCGCCTCCATGGGTGCCTTTACCGCAGCCTTCGGGATGGATAAATTGAACTTCGGCACACTCATCGGCTTCTATGCGGTGGAGTGCGGCAACATCCTGGGGCTGGGCGGCGCGTTCTTCGCGGCGCTGTGCGCGGCGGGGATGCTCAGCAAGGAGGAAAAGGACAAGACCGCCGAATTCCTGCTGACCCACCCGGTCAGCCGCGTCCGCATTGTGACGGAGAAGCTGCTGGCCGTGCTGGCGCAGATCACCGTGCTCAACGTGGTGATCTACGGGCTGTCTGTGGCGTCCATCGCCGCCGTCGGGGAAGCCGTCCCCTGGAAGGAGATCAGCCTGATGCACCTGGCCTACTATTTGCTCCAGCTGGAAATGGCGGGCATCTGCTTTGGCATATCGGCCTTCCTGCGTAAGGGCAGCCTGGGGGTGGGCCTGGGCATTGCCACGATGCTGTACTTCCTCAACCTGGTGGCCAACATCGCTGATGTGGCCTCCTTCCTCAAGTACATCACGCCCTACGGCTACTGCGAGGGCGCGGACATTGTGGCAAGCGGCAGTCTCAACGCCACCTATGTGCTCATCGGCGCAGCGATCGGGCTGTGCGGCATTGCGCTGGCCTATCTGAAATACACCCGCAAGGACATCCGCTGATTCCATACCCCTCACATGAGAGATGGTGTAACCCAGTTCATTGGGCTACACCATTTTACTATGCAGCTGGCGCGTCCGTCCGCGCCGTTACTGCGCGTCGCGGAACTGGTCGTAGAAGCTGGTGAATTCCTCGCCGTCCACCTCGGGGGCAGCGTCCTCGTCGCTATCGGCGTAGGGGTGACCGCCGCCCTGCTGCGCCTTCCTGTGGCGGAAGATCGCCACCAGGATCAGCGAAGCGACCAGGAGGAAGCCTCCCATGGACAGCAATAGCCCCAGGATGCCGCCCAGCAGCCCGAACACAAACGATACCGCGCCCCAGGCCAGGCTAAGCGCCATTTTCACCATGCCGAACGCGAAGGAAAAGATACCGCCAATCAACTCAAACATGTCATTCTACCTCCTGTTGACAGTGCCTATGATAGCATATTTCCCTTTGTGAAACCAGTGTAAATTGATTAGAAAAGGATGAGGAGGGCTTAATCTGGCGGACATTTGACAAAGCGGGACGATTCCCATATAATGCTGAATAAACAGAATCTGCAAGCGAGGTGTTGTGATGCAGCAGTTCGAGACATTCGGGGAATGCCTCAAGCGGGTGCTGAAGGAGGAGAAGCTGTCCGCGTCGGAGGCAGCGCGGCTGGTGGGCTTCCGCAGCCGCAACAGCATGTTCCGCATCCTGTCCGGAGAGACCGGGTATGAGCTGAAGCAGCGCTTTGTGCAATCCCTGCAGCAGGCCCTGGGCAACGCGTGGCCACAGGAGCGCTGGACGCAGCTGCAGGAGGCGCTGATCAAGGAGCACCTGGGCCCGCAGCGCTATGAGAGCCATCTGGCCTTCCGGCGAATGCTCTATGGGCTGGAGCGGGACGAAGCACCCTACCTGGTACACCTGGAAGGGCCGGAGGGACAAGCCCTTACCCGGCCGCTCAGGGACGTCCTGTGCGAGGTCGTGCGTTCCGAGCGGGTGGAGATCGTTGTGACCGGCTGCTACGACAGCGCGCTGATGGCGTTGCTGGCTGAAATGTGCGGTGAGGCCGGCGCGCAGGGGCGGCTGGTGCTTAGGCAATACATTGATGCGGCGGAGGAGACGATCAGCCAGCACATCCTTGGCATCCTGCCGCTGGTGGCCAAGCCCTGGTATAACGCCCGCCTGGTCAACCCCGGTGATTGTCCGGCGGAGATGCTGGCCATCTACCGGGCGAGCACCATTCATTTGAACCGCTGGGATGTGCAGGGACGTCAGCATGCGTCCACGTTCCTCCTTTACGACAAGCGGGATTTCATCCTCATCAATCAGTGCATGAGGAACAACCTGTTCATCCACGTCATTGACAAATGGCGTTTCCAGCTGGAATTGCTCAAGCCCATGACTGCGACAACCGACGGCGGCCCGGAGACGTTTGTGGAATACACCAGGCAGTATGGACAACTGGAGGAGGATTGTGTCATCCTGAGCATCAAGCCGGATGTGCATTTCAACTGCATCCCGCCATCCGTGCTGGAGCCAGCGATCATCGAGGGCTTTGAGCAGTCCGGCATGGCCGCGGGGGAGGAGCTGGAAGCGCTGATGGGCGTGCTTTGGAACATTCATGAGGGGCGCTTTAACAACATGCTGGAGAAGCGTAAGCCCACCCATCTGGTCTATAGCCTGCCGATGATGGAGCGCTTCATGCGCACGGGCGTGCAGAGCGATCAATTCTTCATCCAGCGGGCCTACACGGTGGAGGAGCGGCGGGCGTGCATCCGTGTACTGCTGGATGCGATGCGGACCCATCCCTATTTCAACATCCACTTCCTCAAGGAGGATATGCCGGCGCCCCGCTATGAGATCAGCTACTATGAGGGCAAGGGCGTGATGCTCATGGACGCCTACACAAACTATGCGTTGGACGATGACCATTCCCAGGCGCTGATCATCCTGCCCGCCTTTATGGAGGCGTTCAAACGGTACTTCATGGAGGAGCTGCTGGAAAACCATGTGCTCTCCCGCTGCGAGACCATCCGCGCCCTGGAGCACCTGTTGGTTATGAATGTCCAGGAATGATGGTGATAAACACATCTTTTTGTGTACAAGCGCTATTGTCATTTTTCGCCATATATGGTAATATAATAAGAAAGAAGGGCGCTTTGCCAGACATGGACTGTGCCCGATAAGCTGATGTACGGAGGATGATTGACCCCATGGCGAAACATTGGACGGATGATGAGGCGCTGGTAGACGCTGTATCAAAGAATTTGTATGACGCTTTGCCCCGCCTGCCCAGGCGACTGATTCACGTGGATGCGATCACCCGGGCATTTGAAATGCCCTTTTCACAGATACAGATCCTGTGCATGCTTTCTGAACGGGAGATGACGATTGGCGAGATCAGCATGAGCCTGGGGATTGCCAAGCCCAACATCACGCCCCTGCTGGATGCCATGGCCGCGCGCGGCGTGCTGGAGCGCAGCCGGAGCGAAACGGATCACCGCATTGTGATTGTGCGTTTGCTGCAAAAGGGCCAGGAACTGGCCGGGTTGATCCAAGCGAGCATCGCCGGACAGGTGAAGGAATGGCATGACGACTTCAATCTGAGCGAGGTCAAGCGGCTGAACAATGCCCTGGCCTGCCTGGTGGATGCAGCCAGCCGCCTGTCCGAGGGCGAAGGAACGGATCAATGAACCAACTGCTTGTATACAAGGTTGTATACAAGGAAGAACAAGAATAAGAAAGCTGGCAGACACGCGCTTGTGCCTGCCAGCTATTTTGATGCTGTGACCGGGGACAGGTGTATCTGAATCATCACCAGCGGATGAAATGATTGTTTCGCCTTATTTCCCGGTGAGCTGCTCCAGGGCGGTGAGGGCCGCAGCCTGCTCCGCCTGCTTCTTTGTCTTGCCGACCCCGCGGGCCAGCTCGCGGCCGTAGCGGTACACGGCGGCTTCAAAGGTGCGGTTGTGGGGCGGGCCGTCCTGCGCCACGATGGCATAGGTGGGCGCGTCCCCGCCATCCTTTTGCAGATGCTCCTGCAACGCCCCCTTGGAATCCTGCATGGGGCGGTGCACATCCTCCGGCTTGGGCCAGCACCGCTTGACGATGCTCCGGGCGGCGTCCAGCCCGCCGTCCAGGTATACGGCGGCAAGGATGGCCTCCATGGCGTCGCAAAGGACGCTGGGCTTGTCGCGTCCGCCGGTGAGGGCCTCGCCCTTGTCCATCAGCAGCGCCTCGCCTACGTTGAGGCTACGAGCCACCTGGCTCAGCGCCGCCTCGCATACCAGCAGCGCGCGCAGATGGGTCAGCTGCCCCTCCCGGCAATCGGGATGGGTCTTGTAGAGAATGTCGGACATGATGTATTGCAGCACCGCATCGCCCAGGAATTCCAGGCGCTGGTTATCCTCCGCGCCCATGGAGGGGTGGGTCAGGGCGCGCCTGAGCAGGGCCGGATCCTTGAACTGATAGCCCAGCGTGTTCATCAGCTTCTGCATGCTTCTCTCCTTTTAGCAGCCTGCATCCATGCGGAAAAGGGCATGTCCGCCCTCTTGCGGATGAATACGGCCAAGGGCCGCCCTCCCGGCAAACCGGGAGGGCAGTCGCTTTTTACTTATGAGCCTCGATGTACTTGACCACGTCGCCCACGGTCTTGAGCTTCATGATCTGGTCGTCCTCGACGATGATGCCGTAGTTGTCCTCCAGGTCCATAATCATGACCATGACGTTGGCGGAATCCGCGCGCAGATCCTCGATCAGGCGGCTGTCGGCAGTGATGGAAGCCTCGTCCACCTTCAGCTGCTTGGCAATCATCTTCTTGACGGTTTCAAAAACCATGTTCGTGTCCTCCTTGATGATAAAGTATGAATGTATGGCAAGTCGGATGACTTACTCGCTTTGTTGGGGGGCGATGCTCGCCACGCCCTTTTCGATGATCTCCACCACATGCCCGTCGATCATCTTGACGACCTGGCCGATGGCGCAGGAGAAGGCATGGGCGTTGGAGGAGCCATGGGCCTTGACCACCGCACCCTGCACGCCCAGCAACGGCGCGCCGCCGACCTCGGTGTAGTCCATCAGCTTTTTGACCCGGCGGAAGGCAGGCTTGGCGATCATGCCGCCGATGGCGCTGACGGGGTCCGCCTTGATCTCCTGCTTGATGATGCCGAACAGCGTGCCGGCCACGCCCTCCATGAATTTGAGAATCAGGTTGCCGCAGAAGCCGTCGGTGACCATGACGTCCGCCACATCGCCGGTGATGTCCCGGGCCTCGACATTGCCCACAAAGTTGTAGGGGGCTTTTTCCATCAGCGGGTAGGTATTCTTGACCAGCGCGTTGCCCTTCTCGGATTCCGCGCCGATGTTCACCAGGCCCACGCGGGGGTTCTCCATGCCCACCACGCCGCGCATGTACGCATCGCCCATCACGCCGAACTGCACCAGGTATTCCGGCAGGCAGTCCACGTTTGCGCCGCAGTCGATGAGCAGGAAGTACCCGCGCCCATTGGGCATCAGGGGGGCCAGCGCGGGCCGCTCAATGCCGCTTATGCGTCCCAGGCGGAACATACCGCCCGCCAGCACCGCGCCTGTGGAACCAGCGGACACAAAGCCGTCCACCTGCTTGTCCCGCAACGCCAGCATCCCCTTGACGGTGGCGGAATTGGTTTTGCGACGCACGCCCATCACGGGGGATTCATCGTTGGTGATGATCTCCGGCGCGTCCAGCAGCGCGATGCGATGGCGCACATCGTCGCAGTTCACCAGGTACTTCTCGATTTCGGGGATGACGCCGGCCAAAACGATCTCGATTTGCGGATAGCGGCGTAGCGCCTCGATGGCGCCTTCCACCGGGGCTTGGGGGGCGAAATCGCCGCCCATCGCATCGACGAAAATCTTCATGAGTCATGCCTCCAGCTTGCTTGGAATCAGCTTATTTTACCATAATGAAGCGTGAATTGGCAAGGGGTTCATTTGAATAAGGTGAAACATGGGAGGGCGAAGCCGAATGGGTGTCGAGCGGATTGAAGCCCCTTCGCGGGGTGGAGGGACAATTCAACATCGTTTGATGCATTGCCTTCGGCAACTGCCCGCCGGGCAGCCGCAACTGCACGATGCCCATCCCCGTCGGAGACCCCGGCCGCAGTTCGAAAACCGCCCCATGCGCATTTCGAGAATCAAAGATTCGCGAGACAGCACAACCCACCCCAAAAGAACCCGACACAACAACACGCCCCCGCAAGGTGGATGGAAGCAGACTACGCCATGATGGCTTGCACAGTTGCTTTACTGGGCACGCAGGCTTTGAAAAAAATCAGGCGAATGGCTCGCCTGATTGCTCAGCTATGGGGGCGGACGCTCAAACCGATGCCCAGCGCGCCCTCGCCGATGTGGCAGGATACGCCCATCGACAAATCGTCGTACAGGATGGGCATGCCAGGGAAGGCGGCCTCGATCTGGCGGAGCCATTTCGCGGTGGTGTCAGCGTCTGCTGTACCGGCGGCCAGCAGGGAAACATCCCCGCGGGACTGGGCCTCCTGGAAGCGGATGGCCAGGTCGGAGCGGATGGATTCCAGCATGATTTCGCAGGCCTTGTGCATGCCGCGAGCCTTTTTGTAGGATTCCAGCTTGCCGGTTGCTAATTGCAGGATGGGCTTGATGTGCAACAGCGTGCCCACGGTGGCTGCGGTGGAGGAAATGCGACCGCCGCGCTTTAGGTGCTCCAGGGTTTCCACCGCGATGTAGACGACAAAATCGTTGCGGGCCTCCTCCAGGGCGGCCTTGCAGGCAGCGGCAGAAAGCCCCTTGCCGACCAGCTCCATGGCGTCCAGTACGCTGCGGTGCAGGGGGGTGCCGACCCGGCCGTTATCCACCACAAAGACGCGGCCTGCATAGGGGGCTTCCTTCGCCAGGGCAATGGCGGTTTGGCAGGAGTTCGACAATCCGCTGGAAATGGGCATGTACAGGAGGCTCTCGTACTCTTCCAGCAGCTTGTCCCACAGTTCCACCACGGCGGCGGGGGCTGGCTGGGAGGTACCGATGTGCGCCCCTGCCCGCTGGTAGCCGAAGAATTGTTGCCTGGTGATGTTGACCCCCTCGAAGTACTCCTGCCCGTCAATCTCAAAGGGCATGGGCAGCACGTGCACGCCAAGCAGGGCGGCCTCGGCAGGGGAGATGCTGGAATGGCTGTCGGTGACGATGGCGGTTTTCTTCATCGCGGCGAACCTCCGAGCGTAGAATCAACCTTATTTTACCATGTTGAAGGGCTGATTGCAACTCAACACCCGTTGACATTTCTGTCATACGCGGGCGAAAACGTCAGATAAAGCTCTCATCCTGGCAGAAAACGGGAACGAAATCGGTGGAGGCGCTCTCCGGCTCCTGCAGGTAGCCGGGCAGATCAAGGAAACGCATATGGTCACGGACGCGGCGGTATTCCCGCTCGGTGATGGGCCGGTCCAGGCCACGGATCGTGACCCCGTTCATGGGGATGTACTGGCGCATCAGGCTGACGGGCGTTCCCGGCAGCGTTTGCGCCACCCAGTTCAGCAATTCGATGGACTCGCTGGTCAGCCCGGGCAGGATCAGGTGGCGGATCAGCGTGCCCCTGGTCATTATGCCATCCGCATCGTAGGTTGGCAGCCCGGTTTGGCGCACCATCTCCGTGATGGCGGCGGAGGCCTGCGCAAAGTAATCCGGGGCCTTGGCGCACAGTCGGCCCATGGCCTCGGAACGGTGCTTGAGGTCGGGGAGGTACACGTCGATCACGCCCTCCAGGCGGCGCAGGCTCTCCACCGTTTCATACCCGGAGGTGTTCCACACCAGCGGCAGCGGCGGATGGTAGATGCGCAGCGTTTCCAGAATCTGCGGGATATAGGGCGTGGCGGTGATGAAGGAGATGGTCTGCATGCCCGCGTCCACCAGGCGGCGCAGGGAATCCGCCAGCGCGGCGGGGGTGAAGTCCCGACCGGCGTTGCGGTGGCTGATGTCGCCGTTCTGGCAATAGGCGCAGCGCAGCGTGCAGCCGCTGAAAAACACCGCGCCGGTGCCATTGTGGCCGGAGATGGGCGGCTCCTCCCACAGATGGGGCTGGATGCGGGCGATGCGCATGGTTTCAGGCAGTTGGCAAAAGCCCTGGCCCTGCGTGGGGGTGCGCAGCGCGCTGCAACGCCGGGGACATAGGGTGCAGTTCATAGGCGAGCCTCCTTGGTGACGGTTCGTCCTATGGTAGCACGTTTTCGGCCAGGGAGCAAGCACGGCTTTGCAAATTCGTGCTTGCATCCGAGGGTCTGCCGTGCTATAATGACAAAGACGCTGAAGGAGAAAGCGCCATCCTCCGTTCCACAGAGAGACTGCCAGGGGTGTGAGGCAGCCGTCCGGGGGATGAACCGCTCCCGTCTCCCGAGTCCGCAGGAGAACCCGCCCGGCGCTTGACGGGGCGAAATCCTGCCGGGTGCTCCCGATACAGGGCAGGCGAGGGCGCGTAAAACGCGCTGAAGCAAGGTGGTACCGCGAAGCTACACTTCGCCCCTGCGCAAAAGGGGGCGGAGTTTTTTTCTGCCCTGCATAAGAAGGAGAATCATCATGAAGCTGAAAAACCTGGTGTCCAAGCGCTACAAGGAAACCCCTGCTGATTGCCAGATTGCCTCCCAGGCGCTGATGATGCGCGGCGGCTACATCAAGCCCGTGGGCAACGGCATCTATACCCTGTTCCCGGTGACGCGGCGCATCACCGCCAAGATCGAGAAGATCATCCGCGAGGAGATGAACCGCATCGACGGGCAGGAGCTGCTCTTCCCCGTGGCGATGCCGGCCTCCATCTGGCGCGAGTCCGGACGCTATGACGCGATCGGCTCGGAGATGCTGCGCTTCAAGGATCGCGGCGATCAGGACATGGTGCTGGGCATGACCCACGAGGAGGCCTCCGTGCACTTTGTGCGCGATGTGGCCGACTCCTACACCCAGTACCCCTTCATGATCTACCAGATTCAGACCAAGTTCCGCGACGAGCCCCGCTGCCGCGGCGGCTTGATCCGCGTGCGTGAGTTCACCATGAAGGACGCCTACTCCTTCCACACCTCCCAGGAGGACCTGGAGCGCTACTACATGATCTGCTACGATGCGTACAACCGCATCTTTGCCCGGGCGGGCGTACCCGAGGTGGTGGCGGTGGCCTCTGACAGCGGCATGATGGGCGGCAAGGTGTCCCATGAGTACATGCTGCTGACCCCCTGCGGCGAGGATACCATCGTGCTCTGCCACGACTGCGATTACCGCGCCAACATGGAAGCCGCGCCCTGCATCGTGAACAACGAGGCGGGCCAGAGGGCTGAACTGACTCGGGTGGCAACGCCCAATGTCAAGACCATCGAGGAGCTGTGCGCCTTCCTGGGCGTCCGGGCTGACCGGACCTGCAAGGCCGTCGTCTACCAGGAGAACCTGACCGACAAGTACGTCGTGGCCTTCCTGCGCGGCGATTTGGACATCAATGAAACCAAGCTGCGCAATTACCTCAAGGCCGAGATTCATGCTGCGGAACTGACGGCGGAATCCCCCCTGTGCGCGGGCTTTATCGGCCCGGTGGGCATCTCCAAGGACGTGCGCGTGGTGTTCGACACCAGCCTCAAGGGCATTGAGAGCCTGGTCTGCGGCGCGAACGAGCCTGATACCCACATGACTGGCCTCAACATCGCCCGCGATGTGGGTGAGGTGGAATACGCCGATGTGGCGAAGGCCTATGACGGCGGCATTTGCCCCGTGTGCGGCAAGCCCAGCATCTACACCTCCCGCGGCATCGAGGTGGGCAACATCTTCCAGCTGGGCACCAAGTACACCGAGAGCATGAACATGACCTATGTGGATCAGGATGGCTCGCTCAAGCACCCGATCATGGGCTGCTATGGCATCGGCGTGGGCCGCCTGGCGGCCTCCGTGTGCGAGGCACACCACGATGATTACGGCCCCATCTGGCCCATGTCCATCGCGCCCTGGCAGGTGCATTTGTGCTCCATGCG
Source organism: Clostridiales bacterium (assembly GCA_029012285.1). Taxonomy (GTDB): domain Bacteria; phylum Bacillota; class Clostridia; order Christensenellales; family Aristaeellaceae; genus UBA11524. The sequence continues at coordinate 43,899 of JAQXLU010000071.1, forward strand.
CGCGGACAATGAGGAGGTCGCAGCCATGTCCCAGAAGATCTACGACGAGCTGACCGCCAGGGGTGTGGAGGTTATCTGGGATGATCGCCCCGTCAGCGCGGGCGTGATGTTTGCCGACGCCGATCTCTTCGGCGTGCCGGTGCGCGTCATTGTCAGCCCCAAGGGCCTCAAGAACGGCACCATCGAGATTTCCTCCCGCGACAAGTCCATGAAGGAAATCAAGCCTGTGGATGAAGCGGTTGATTTCATCTACAGCTACGTGGTGGACGAGCTGGCGAAGCTGGATTGCAAGCTGTAAGCCAGCTAACTTGCAATCCATCGGGCAATTCGATATAATAGGGCTGTGCGCCGCGTGCGTACAGCCCTTTTCATGCCCGATGACCCAAAGGAGGGAGTCTCCATGCGCCAAACCGAGCGCACCGCCATCGTGCTGCGTTACGCCAACTATCGCGATAACGACCGCATGCTGACCCTGTTCAGCCCGACCCAGGGACGCATGGAAGCCCTCGCTCGGGGATGCCGCAAGCCGCGCTCGCCCATCCTTAACGCCAGCGAAATGTTTGCCCTGGGGGACTTCGAGCTGTACCAGAAGGGCGCACACCTGACGGTGGTTTCCGCCAACCTGGTGGAGACCTTCTACCCTCTGCGCCAGGACTTTGACCGCCTCGCCGTGGGCACCTATCTGCTAAGCGTGACCGAGGGCTTCATTCAGCCCGGTGTACCGGCGCAGGAGCTGTTCATGCTGCTGCTGCACACCCTGTCCCGCCTGACCTTCTCCGACCAGCCCTGGAAGCCGCTGCTCGCCGGATTCCTGCTGCACCTGTCCGCCTGCGAAGGCTTCAAGCCCCGATTGATGCACTGCGTGCATTGCGCCAGGCGGCTGGCAGGGGAGGAATCCACCTGGTTTGATCCGGTGGAGGGCGGTTTGATCTGCCGCGACTGCCACCAGCCCAGTCACATGCCCGTATCCGCCGCCCAGGCCCACTGGATGCGCAAGATGCTGACCGTTGGCAGCGCCGCCTGGGTGGACACCCCCGACTGCACCGCGCCCTTCCAGCTTTTGCGCCGCTATGTGGAATCCCGCCTGGACAGGCCCGTCCGTGCCGCTGATATGCTGCCGGATGCCAATCAGCCTGGCCAATCCTGGAATGAATGACATCGCTGACGCATCGCCGATGCCGAAGAAGCAAAACAGCCCCCTTGCATAAACGTGCGGCTTGTGCTATAATACGCATGTTGCCCTGTGATACGGGGCGGCGCAGATGGAGCGGTATCGAAGCGGTCATAACGGGACTGACTCGAAATCGTGAATCCCTCGCGGAACACGGCTGCGGGAAAATCCTGACGCCGCAAGGCTTTGCGGGCTGCAAAGGCTCGAATTGAATAACCTGTTCTCTCCTGTTGTTCTCTCCGATTTCCCGGAGAGTGCGGCAGAGGATATATACGGAGTGGTATCGAAGCGGTCATAACGGGGCAGACTCGAAATCTGTTGGCCCTTCCGGGTCCGTGGGTTCGAATCCCACCCACTCCGCCAACATTCGGCCAAGTGACATGTGTTGCTTGGCCTTTTCCTTTATGGGCTCGAATCCTCCGGGGAGGCGAAGCCCAGACCGCGCAGCATGGCGTCCGCCGTGCTGCTTTTGCTTTGCGCATCCAGATGCGCGTAGATGTTCGCCGTGGTACTGAAATCGCTGTGCCCCAGCCACTCCTGAATCTGCTTGAGCGGCACATGGTTTGCAAGCAGGAGGCTGGCACTTGAGTGCCGCAGATCATGGAAGCGGATGCGGCGCAGGCCGTTCCTCTCCAGCACCTGCTCAAAGTGGCAGGACAGGTACTCTGGGCGGATGCGCGCGCCCATCTCACTGACGCAGATGTAGCCCTCGTAGCCGCGGATGTAGGAATCCCCGCAGAGCCGCCGGTTCTCCGCCTGCTCTGCCCTCAGCCGGAGTAGCAGCTCCCGGATGGGCGGCGTCAGCGGCAGCGTGCGCCGGCTGGACTTGGTCTTGGTCGTGTCCCGCGCGACGATGGTGTAGCGCCCGTCTACGTTGCAGCCGGTCACCGTGTGCTGAATCGTGATCGTCCCGCTGTCAAAGTCGATGGCGTCCCACTTGAGGCCAAGAACCTCGCTGCGGCGCAGGCCGTAGAAAGCCGCCAGCTTCACCGGCGCCTCAATCAGCAGCCCGCTCACGCAGTCGAACAGGCGGTTCATCTCGTCCCTGTCGTAGAAGCCCGGCTGGAAGCCGTTCTTCCGGGGCCTGTCCACTTTGTCCGCGGGGTTCACGTTGATCAAGTCGGTCTTGATCGCGTACTTGAGCGCCCGGTGGATGACGGCGTGGTAATGGATCACCGTGTTCGGCTTCACCCGCTTCATCTGCGCGGAGTAGAAGTCCTGAATGTGCCGGGCCGTCAGTTCCTTCAGCGTCACGCCCTTCTCCCGGAACCACGGCAGAAGGGGGTACCTCAACATCCCCTCATAGGAGCTGTACGTCGTGATGGCGATGGTGCCCTTTGCGATCTGCAGCCACCGCTCGAGGTAGTCCGCAAACAGCTCGTCCGGCGCTGCGGAGGATACGTCCTCCTTCGGAATCTCGAAGCCCTTGCGCTGCTCTGTCAGGAACGCTTCGGCCTTCTTTTTGTTGCCCTTCACGGGATACCCCGTGGGAATCCACTTGGTTTTGCGCTTGTTGTTTGAATCCTTGTAGCTGAGAACGGCGTAGAAATAGCCGTTCTTCTCCT
>JAQXLU010000072.1 GCA_029012285.1 Clostridiales bacterium
CTTTCGATCTTGGACATATCCAGGATGTCGTTGAGCAGCCCCAGCAGATAATCCGCGGAGGTGCGCACCTTCTTCAGGCAATCCAGGCGTGTCTGCTCGGTTTGGTCAGCTTGCAGGGCGAGCTCCGTCATGCCGATGATGCCGTTCATGGGGGTGCGGATCTCATGGGACATCCGGGCCAGGAAGTCGGACTTCGCCTGGGCGGACTGGTCATGATGCTCCTGATTGACGCGGTTCTGGATGATGGTGCCGATCTCCCACAGCAGATCACAGGTGTCCTTGTCCTCCAGCAGAGCAGGGTCGATGCCCACAAAGAAGATGCTGCCGGAATACAGACCGTTGTCCGACATGGGGAAGACGATGCCCCTGTGCGGGAAAAAGTCGCGTGTGAAGATGGTGGGCGTATCCACCGCCTCGTCCATGGACAGGAGCTGGCGCAGCTGAGCGGCGCGGTTCATGTGCTGGTAAGCCGCCTCCGTGCAATGGTAGACGGGCTCCATGCCCTCCGGTGCGTCGGGGTACTTCCAGCAGTAGCTCACCATACCGGAGAGGTATTCGCCGCTGAAGGAGGTGACCAGCAGGTCCAGGAGGGAGAACTGCTTCTTCAGGCGGTACGCCGCCAGATCCAGCGCTGCGGTAAAGGAGGCACTGCGGTCAAACAGGTTGAGGATCAGCGATGCCAGGCCCATCCGGTTGATGTAGCTCTGCGAGATGACCTCGCTGAAGGGCTCGCCTGTCAGGGACGGCAGATGTCTGTTTTCCCATTGTACCACGTTGCAGCCCTGCTGCTTGGCTTCGCTCAGCGCGCATTGAACCCGGTCGATCAGTTCCTGCGTGGTTTCGCCGTGGCCTGTGGCCATCCCTGCCCGGAGCTTGAGCGTCAGCACGTTTGGACGGATGATGGCGGAGAATTCCGCTTGCAGGCTGTGCAGCATCTGCATGCATGCCTCCGCCGCTGTGCCGGGCAGCCACATCAGGAAGGCGTCAGCGCCGGCGCGGATCAGCACCTGGCGGTTGTCGCACAGCTGCTGGCAATGCTTGGTGGCCAGCTCGGCCATTTCGCTCAGCAGCACATCGCCGAAGGTCAAGCCGTAGTTTTGCACGATGGCGTAGAATTTGTGGATGGACAGCAGGATCAGCTCGCCCTCCTGCTGCTGGTTGCGGGCCCCCTCCAGCGCGCTTTCGCCCTGCTGCAGCCGGTAGAGCCCGGTCACGGGATCCAGCTTCTGCCGGTTCTCCTGCGCCAGCTCCCGCAGCTTGGCCTTGTGAATATCGCGGACATAGCCCACCATTGTCCGGTTGCCGGTCTGATGATCGGTCACGGCCTTCCAGTTGACCTCCGCCCAGCGCCCTTCCGGCTTGTCCGGCTGGACCAGGAGAACCTGCGCGTGGGCATCGGGATGGTTGCTTTGCGCCAGGATTTGAAGCCGCTCTTGATCCTTTGCGGACAGCCGGGGGGCGATCGCCTGCTGCCAGAGCTCGTCAACTGGCCAAATGCCATCGTGCTCCCGGCTGTTGACGACCTCGATGGTCTTCTCCTGCTGGCGGTAGGTGAAGAACATGTCGTTGGAGCTTTCCAGGGCGATGCGGTAGCGCTCCTTCTCCTCCATCAGCTGCTTTTCCGTGGAGATTTCGGTTTCCGTCAGGTTCTGCACCACCTGATGCAATTCGTCGATCTCCGCAATGCCCGATGGCCTGAAGGCCTGCAAGCCCGCCATGCCGCCCCGGACGCTGTCCATCAGGCGGTAGACCGGCGCGGTGATGTAGCGCACCACAAACAGGATGATGACCACGCCCAGCAATGCGCAGCAGACAATGGTGGTCAGGATGCTGCGGTAGAGCTGCTCGCCCAGGGCGAAGATGGAATCCTCCGTCACAAAGCCGCACAGCGCCCAGCTGGTATGCTCGTAGGGCACCATGCCGTCGTACAGGGTGATAGGGGACACGACGGAATAGATGCGCTGCGTGCCGATGAGGGAATCCTGCACCTGGAACAGCTCATGGTGGTTGGTATCCGCCAGCGTGTACTGCTCGTTATCCCGGCGGATGGCGTCATACAGCGGGCCCTTGCCGGTGATGGCGGTGTACATGCCGTCCCCCTGGTCGATGGCGATGGCGTAGCCCGCGTTGTGATTGCGGTCCAGGTCACGCACGGACAGGTAGTTGCTGCTCAGATAACTGATGGAGGTTTCCGCGCCTAAAATGCCGTAGATGGTTCCATTGTAGCAAAGCGGGATGGAATAGGTGATCATCTGATGGTTGTCCATCGGGTGATCCTCCAGCACGAAGGGCATGGACCAGTAGCCCAGGTCGGTCATGTTCACGTCCGTGTGCTGCTGGGCTTGCAAATAGGGGGTGTAGAAGAAGTCGTCCGCCTGGCGCACGCCGCTGCCGAGGAAGCGGAAGGACGAGAACCAGGAGCTGTCCAGCGCGATGCTGCTCTCCCGGGCCAGCACCTTGTCGCCCCGTTCAAACAGCAGATCCGAGTCCGTCAGCGTCTTGGTGGTGGGGTCGGAGTCCCGCAGGAAGAAACCCACATATTCCTGCGGGAGGGTCGGGTCGGCGTCGTTGCCCAGGATCAGAAACAAGCCGCAGCTACTGTCCCTGCGCAGGCAGGACAGGAGCTCCGGAAACACCCGCTGCGTATAGGTGCGCTGCAACGCTGCATCCCTAAGGAATGCGCTGCTCTCCACCTGATTTTCCGCCAGAAAGGCCTCGAACTCTGCGTTCAGGTAGGCGCTTTCGTTGCGCACCTCGCTCCACTGGTTCACCATGGCGTTTTGCAGCACCACCCGGCGGTTTTCCACGATGTTGCTGTCGATGTCCACAGCGTTTTGCACCATCGTTTCCTTCACCTGGCTGGCACACAGGATCGAAAACGGCAAAAGACCCTGAAGCAGCACAACCAGCGCCAAAGGGATCAGCAGCAGGTAGGTCAGTTTTTTCTTTCGGCGTTTCATGGGTTTCTCTCCTGTCTGGTGATCGCTGTCAATGCGGAGGGAGGGAGGTTAGGGATGCGCCGCGCCCTCCAGCGCCTGACAGAAGCCCTCGTACCAGCGATCAAACGCGGCTTGTGTCACATAGGGGGCCACAGCCTCAGCCCGGGGCGTACCGGCTGCGACGGCTGCCTCGATGGCGGCCTTGTCGGCCACGGCCTGATCGGAGAGGTTGTAGTCCAGCACCTTGCGGGTGGCATAGCCGTTGTTAAAGCACTTGGTGGTGTAGAAATGGATGCTGTCAAACTGGCTGATGATGCTCGTCAGGCAGTCGTAGGTCTTGTTATTCACCCGCAGCCCCTCGGCCTTGATGATCTCGTCCAGCGCCGCCATGGTGTTCGCGTCCTTGCGCACGGGAAAATAGGCGGATTCGAAGACGAAGCGGATGTTGTTCTCCTTAGCTGTGAACCACTTCATGAACTCGCACGCGGCGTATTCATGCACAGCGTCGGACTTGGTGACCGCCATCCCCGCGCCCTGCTGCACATTGTAGCGCTCGCCGCCCTCCATGATGGGGGCGGGCAGCACCATGTATTCGATGGGCTTGCTGCCCTCGTTCAGCACCACCTCGTTGGGAAAGTACATGGCGGAGGACGTTGAGCCCGTATAGGCAAGGATGTCGCCGGTCTTGACGTCGTCGGAGCGGAACTTGCCCAGGCTGGTGAAGTAGCCCTTCACATAGGGCACATAGTAGTTCTCCCACAAGCGGCGAATCTGCTCCTTCTCCGGCCGGAGGGTCACAGCGCCGTTGGTCACATCAAAGATGTCCACGCCCATCTGCTTCATGCCGATGACGAAATAGTTGGACATGGAGTCACGCCCGTAGAACGCCTTGCCGTCGTCCGGCACATCCGGGGTCAGGCTGTCCGTCCACTCGTAGTAGCGCTGCGCTACCTGGACGATGCCCTCCACCGTCGCAAGCTCTGCGATGGTGGCGCCGGTCGCCTCCGCGAAGGGCTGCCAGTCCGTGGCGTTGAGCATCATGATCTCGGTGGATTTTGCCACCGGGAAGAGGTAGAGCGCCTGGTCGTTATGGAAGTAGCCCTCCTGGATGTAGGCATCCACATAGTCTGCCAGCTCATCCGCGGTGAAGTATTGCTTCAGATCGGCCAGCTTGCCCTGCTGCTGCACTGCATAGGCGGTGTCGGCATAGGTGGAAAAGAGATCGGGCATGGGTTGCGCGCCTACCTTCTCCGCCACAGCGTCGGTAACGGCCCTTTCCAGATCGGACACGGAGCCCTGGCTGAAGCCCTCCACATAAATGCCCTTTTCCTTGCCGACCGTGGCGTTGAACTCCTGCACCAGCTGGTCAAAGGCGGCCTGCTGCGCGCCGTTGTAGTAATGCCATACCGTCAGGGAAACGGGGTTGCTCGGGTCGAGCTTCACAGCGTTGTTCTTATTTGCATCCTTGGTGCTGCAGCCTGTCAGCAGCGACAGCGACAGCAAGCCGACCAATGCGGCTGTGAGCCATTTCATTCTTCTTTTCATGCGGTGTTCCTTCTTTCCTTTTGATGCTGGGTATGTCGTCATGCGAGGGGTGCAAGCGTCCCTGTCAATCCGATTCGACATCATTACAGGTATTATAACAGGCCAAGTAGGAAATTGCAATCGAAAGTGGAAGATTCAGGATTCTGTCGGAAAATGTCGATTCATCAGCGCAGCCGCCCGGCGGGGAATGATTGTCCATAAGCACAGAACACGGCTGCTGGTTCTCATTTCCAGTCCGTTCATTGACACGCCCTGAACCCTCATGTAGTATAAATGTGATAATCTGTCGGCTGATGTACAAGGCGCGGCTGCGCGATGACGGAACGGAGAAGGCACATGAAGGGGTTCTTGCATGCATGCCAGTGGCTCGCCAAGGGCGGGCGCTTTTTGATGCACGCAAGCCTGCGGGGGATCGGGCAGATCGGGCATTGGCTGGGAACGGGTTACACTGCGCTGGCGGGGGCGATCCGCCGGTTTGACGTGTCGATGCAGCGCCAGTATCGCCCGCGTCGCCTGGCGATGGCTGCCACGCTGGTGATTGCGCTGCTGATGGGCTGGATGCTGCTTCTTCCGCCCTTCCTGGGGTTGTCCGACGATGGCAGCCGGGGCGCTGTGCTGGCCGATGTGGGCCTGAGGCGACTGAACGAGGACAGCTTCGGGTACTATGAGCGTACCTATCACATAGAGGAGCGTCAGACGGGTGCGGGGACAACGCCCCTGCCGCTGCGATTGATGCTCCGCGCCGCGATGCTGCTGGATACCCTGGTGACCGGCGATGCGCTGTTTGACCTGCGCTTCCTGGCCGGGCTGTACATGGGCTTGTACCTGGCGCTGCTCTATCCGCTGCTAAGGCACATGCTGGCGCGGGCGCCCCGGTATTCCGAGGGGCTGCTGCTGGCCGCCATGAGCGTGTTGGTGTTTGCGGATTCCACCCTGGTGGTGCGCTTTGCGTCGCTGTACACCGCGCCCCTGGAGACGCTGGCACTCCTTTGCCTGGCGGACATGCTCTTCGTGCTGCCCGGGCAGAAATCCGCTGTCCCCGGGCTGATGCTGCTGGGCGCAGGCACGCTGCTCCTGACGATGGTCAACCCCTATTGTGCGCTGACGGGCATCGTGGCGGCCATCGTCTGTTGGCGGGTGTTCAATGAACAGCGCGAGCTGGCGCTGAGGCTGCTGAGCCTGGGCATGGCGCTGCTGCTGGTCATCCTCAGCGTGACCTATACGGGGCTGATGTGCAGCAGGCAGAGCCGCACAGCCAAGTACAACCAAATGACCCGGGGCGTGCTTTTCCAGGCGGAGGATCCCACCCGGGCGCTGGCCTTCTTTGGCATTGAGCCGCGCTTCTCCTTGCTGGCCGACACCTATGGCGACCAGGCGTGCCCGGTGGTTTCCCCGGAGGACCCCGTGTTGGACGAGGGCTTCTTCGACCGCTATGACACGGGGGAGGTGCTTTTGTACTACTTCAGCCACCCAATGGCGCTGCTGGGCATGTTCGAGCGCGGTGTGCATCAGGCGTTCATTACCCGCTCGGACGACACGGGCAACTATGAGCAGCACATGGGGCTTCCGCCCCTGGCAAAAACGCCCTGGATGAGCCTGTGGTCCACCTTCAAGGCCCAGAGCGCGCCCAAGACGAGCGGCGTGCTGGCGCTGCTGGGGGCGGTGCTGCTGCTACCGTCCAAGCGGCGCACCCGGGAGGAGCGCCGTTACAGGGAACTGGTGGGCATGTTTGTGACCATGGCGCTGCTAAGCATCCTCACGGCGCTGCTGATGGCGGGCGACAGCGAGCTGATGCACGGCAGCGTCAGCTATATGCTGGCGCTGAGCATCGACTTGCTGGTGATGCTTTGCCTCACCGAAATCCTAAGCCGAAGCGCGCAGATCGAACTGGACAAGGAGTGAGTACCGTGCAAAGGCGTGAACACCGGGCCCGGCTGCTGCTCCTGCTCTTTGTACAGGCGCTGCTCTGTGCCTTCCCAGCCTGCGCCGGGGCGGAAGCGACCCGCCTGCTGGTGCTCCAGGACGTGGCGGGGGAGCGCGTGGCGCAGGCGAATCTGCGTCAGATCCGCCGGATGCTGACCTATGCAGGGTATCCGTGGGACATTGCCGACGCATGGCGTGAGGCCTCGCTGGACGATTACGATGCGGTGCTGGTGGTGCTGGCCGAGGGCCGCGCACTCCATGAGGACACCGCCCGGCGATTGCGCACGGGCGAGCGGCCGGTATTCGTGGTGGGCAGCGGCGCGCTGGAACAGCTTACGGAGACGGTGACGGCGGAGGGCGCGATCACGGTGCTCTGTGAAGGCGGGGGCAGCACCGACAAGCTGTTCCTGACCCGTACCAGCCTGCCGATGCTATCGGGGGAAGGCGAGGTGGTCGGCGGCGAATTGCTGGTGAACGGTCAGGGGCTGCCGCTGTGCAAGAGGGTGGGTTCCATCACCCACATGGCCTACTGTGACGCGGATGAGGCGCGTATGGCTGCCATGCTGGCGGATTTCCTGCTGGGCTGGCTGCGGCCTGACGGGAGCCCCCCTGCCTGCGGGCAATACCTGGTGCTGAGCCCTGTCTACCCCTTTCAGGAACCGGAGGACCTCGTAGCGCTGACGGATGTGCTGGAAAATGAGCGCCTGCCCTACGCGGTGTGCGTCATGCCCATCTACGAGCATGTGGATTACCCCGCCATGAAGCGCTTTTGCCAGTGGCTGCGCTACATCCAGTCCAAGGGCGTTGCCATCGTGCTGCATGCGCCCCTCATGTCGCCCAACGACGTAGAAGCCTACCGGAAACAGCTGGAAACGGCCTACCGTGCCTACGCTGATTACGGGGTGTATCCGGTGGCGCTGGCAGCGCCGGAGGACGACCTGGGCAGTCCGCACGGGATGGAGGCGATCAGCGGCTTTTCTACCGTGCTGCTGACCGAGGGCGATGGGCCCCTGACCGCTCCGGCCCTTACCGAAACCCCGACGCGCCAGGAGGAGCACCGGCTGCTTGCGCCCTATACCCAGGGCAGCGCCTTCACCACGGCTTATCCCCAGGCCATCTACCTGGATGCCAACGCATCCCCCGACGAGCTCCGCCGGAGGGTGCAGACGCTTGGGCGCAGCGGCTGCTCCCTGATGAGCCTGGCGGGCATGGCGCATTCGGTGCAAATCGGCGACGACTGCATTTCCCGCAGCCCTACGGGCGGCCTGGAGGTCAACGGGCAGCCGTTCAGCCTGGCCTACACGGCCTTTGAGGATGAGGAATACCGCTATGACCGCGGCATCGTGCAGTACATGACGGAGCAGATTCAGACCAGCAACAGGATCATCATGGGCTTTGTGCTGCTGGCCAGCGCCTGCTTTGCCGCCTTCATGCTGCTCTCCCGCCAGGCGATGCGCCGGGAGCTCCTGCATCCCCCCGGGGAGGGGCATCGCCGCAGGGATGAGGGCTGAACGGTCCATCCTTGCATAACCGGGGCGAACGTGCTATCATGGAGATGAAGAATCCCAACGACTGGAGGAATCCCCCGATGAAAAAGATGCTCCCCCTGCTGTTGCTGCTGCCGCTTTTGACCGGCTGCGGCGCTCGGCCGGCCAGGAATACCTACCGCCAAATCACCCAGGCGGAAGCCCTGCGTATGATGGAGACGGAACGCGATTACATCATCCTGGACGTCCGCACGCCCGCGGAGTTTGCCGAGCGCCACATCCCGGGGGCGCTGAATGTCCCCAATGAAGCCATTGGCGACACTGCGCCGGCGCAGCTCCCGGACAAGGGGCAGCTGATCCTGGTCTACTGCCGCAGCGGCAACCGGAGCAAGCAGGCCTCTGAGAAGCTATCGGCGCTGGGCTACACCAACATTGTCGAGTTTGGCGGCATCAATACCTGGCCGGGCGAGACCGTCAGCGGAGCGCAGTGACAGCGCGCCACCGGCTTGACCCAATGCCATAGACGCCCCTTCCCATCCCGAGCGGGGATGAGGAGGGGCTTTTGTGTGTCAGAATACTGTTCTTTTCGTGGTTTTCGGCGCTGCTCGACTCCAGAAACAGGAGAATTCGACAAAAATAGCGGTTATTCGCCGGAATTCGGTGTTGCGGAGTTGTGCCGTTTGTGTTATGATGACAAAGAAGGCAAATAACCGAATTTGCAGACATGGGGATGTGCGCTGTGAAAACATCGGAAATCATCAATCAGGTATGTACCAGGGTAGGCGTGGCAAAGTCCGAGCTGGCCAAGCGGATGGGCGTGTATCCGTCCTCCCTGTACCGGAAGATCGCGCGGGAAAGCATGACGCTGGAGGAGCTGCAGGAATGCCTGGACGCCCTGGGCGTGATGATGGAAATGGAGTTCTACTATCCCGACGGGCAGACGTACAGCTCTCAGGAGAACAACAAGCTGGTGCGGGAGCGGCTGGGCCTGGTGGAAACGGAGCTGGAAGCAGCCAACCGGAAGGAAGCCTTCCACCAGCAATCGCTGCGCGAGCTGCGCACCGAGCTGAACAGCGCTGTTGGCTATCTGGAGCTCAGCGACCGGCAGGGCGTGCGGGTGGAGGACTACCTGGCCAAGCTGCGTGCCATCCTCAAGAGCATGGAGGGTACCATTACCTGTGCGCTGGGTGAAACGCTGGAGGAGGAGCCGACAAATGTGGATGCCCGCCGCCTGGAGACGCTGCGGGGCAGGCACATCCTGCTGGTGGACGACAACAACCTGAACCGGGACATCCTCAAGGAAGTGCTGGAATACCACGGACTGACCGTGGATGAGGCCTGCAATGGCTACGAGGTGCTCGCGGCGGTGCAAGCCAAAGAGCCGGGGTACTATTTCTGCATCCTGATGGACATCGAAATGCCCATGATGGACGGCTTTGAGGCCACCATGCGGATCCGGAAGTTGAACAACCGCATCCGCGCAAACACCCCGATCATCGCCCTGACCGCCAACGCTGTGGCAGAGTACCGCAAGAAGGGCTCCGCTGTCGGGATGGACGGGTATCTGGTCAAGCCGGTTCATTCCATGCGCCTTTTGGCCACGCTGGCCAAGCTGGCCTGATTAGACAACGCATAACAAACGATGCAAGGAGTATCCATGATGCAAACCAAGCGACTGCTTTCCCTTCTCCTGGTGATGCTGCTGGCACTGCCGTTCTCCGGCGCGGCTGCGGCGGAAACGACCGAGCGCATCCAGCTGGTCTTTGAATACCAGGACGGCCGCATCAGCGAGCGCTTCGAGGCCACGCTGGAGGCTCTGTTCCCTGTGGACATCGTGATGGACAAGGTGCTGTCCACCAACCCCTACCTGAAGCTGCAGGAGGAGCTGACCCACGGCATGGCGCCCGACTTTGTGCTGTGCGAGTACATCAAGCGCATTGATGACGATGTGCTCTCCCGGTACTTCTACGACCTGGGCGCGGAGGGCTTTGTGAGCAACTACTACCTCAGCGCGCTGGAGGCCTGCACGGCCTCCGACGGCGGGCTGTACTACATTCCCGGCCCGAGCTATGTGTACGGCATCGTCTATGACAAGACGGCCTTTGCGGCCCTGGGTTTGAGCGTGCCCCGGAATTATTCCGAGTTTGTGCAGCTCATCCGGGATGTGGACGCCCTGGGCCTGATGGGCACGGAGCCTGATCCCAACAATCCCGGCCAGACCATCGACGTGCCCGTCCGCGCCTTTGTGCCCACCATGCGCTGGTGCGACATGTCCCAGATCTTCTTCAATACCTACAATTATGAGGATTCCTTCCGCGGCATCATCAACGCCAAGTGGCTGTCGGATTACCAGCAGGGCAACGCCAGCATGGTCGGCCACATGGAGGGCGCTGCGCAAAAGTACCTGAAGCTCTTTGAGGACGGCATCCTGACGCTGGATCTGTGGGAGGTCATTCCTGGCTACCGCAGCCGGAAGCTCTATGATTACCACACCAGCCTGATGACGGTGGAAAGCCAGCAGGCCTATGGCTTCAACGAGTTCTTCAACGAGAAGAAGCCTGCAAACAAGCACGAAATCGGCCTGATGCCCTTCTACACCAGCGACGAGCCGGATTCCGGCTACCTCTACGCCATCCCCCGCAGCTATGTGGGCATCACCGCCCAGGGCGCGAAGGACCCCGCCAAGCTGGAGGCCATGCTGCAGATCATGGACTACCTCTCCACCCCCGAGGGACAGCAGCTGCTCATCAGCGGCGGCGACTATTTCGGCTTCCTGAAGAACGACACGGCTCTGGGCAGCGACTTCTACACCGAGGTGCTGGATACCATCGCCACCGGCCGCATCATTCCCACCTTCTACTTTGAGGGAGACAGCCACGGCGACTTTGTGGAGACCTACATGCACGATACCACCGCCGACCTGGTCAATGGGGTGATTTCCATTCAGGAATGGCTGGAGGGCGCCGACCAATACCGCGACAGGGCGCTGGACCCAAGGAACCAGGAGATCTACGGCGTCGTCAACGAAACCCTGACGCCCCTTCAGACCGCTTATGTGAATGGCCTGGCCTACCTCAACAGCATGGAGGCGGACATCGCCTATGTGCCCGTCGCCCCCAGTTACGGCACGCAGAGCTACCTGTACAGCGGCAATATCACCGATGATACGATTGGCTTAATCACCACGGAAACCAGCTATTACACCACCTCTCAGGAGAAGGAGGAGCTGCAATATGTGGTGGTGGAAATGAAGGGCCGGGCGCTGATGAAGCAGATTCTGTCCTGGTGTGATCACGGGATGGCGGGCCTGGCGGGCGCGGAGGTGACCTACTCCCTGTCCGGACAGGACGGCGCGCAGTATGTGTCCGTGACCATCGGCGGTGAAGCGCTGGAGATGGAGAAAACCTACCGGGTTGCGGCGCTGCGGGGAGCGGTGCCCCATGCCATGGAGCTGCAGGTATATCCGGAACTGACGTTCAAGGACATGTTCCTGCGCTATCTGCAAAGCGTTGGCGGTGTGATCACCGCCCCGCAGCAGCTCACCATCATCGACTGACGGCATCACAATCACCACTGAAAGGAGCGCGGTAGCCGATGAAGCAGACATTCAAACGGGCGGGCGTGATCAGCGCCGTGTTGGTTATCGCACTCGCTGCGGTATTCCTGCTGCACATCAACCTGATCTCCTCCGTCAACAGGGCCAGCGAGCGGACAGCGCTCAGCCTGCTGTCGGAGAACGCCAACCAGGTGCGCGAGGTGCTGGACAACCAGCTGAACAACATTTGGGCGCGCATGGAGATGGTGGACAGTGCCCTGTCCGCCATTGGAGATATGTCCTGGGACAGCGCGGCAACGTATCTGAAAAGCAGCATGACGAACGCCTACCAGGTGGAGCTGCTGACCGGGGACGGCGCATTCATCAATCAGAATGGCGAGGGGGGCTACATCACCCCGTCGGAGGATGTGTTCCCCCTGTTCCTGGAGGATCAGCGCATTTGCGTGCTCACCCAGCAGGGGCAGCAGGATACGTTGCTCTTCGGGATGCCGATCACCCCGGTGCGGGTCGATCAGCGCGAGATGCGCTACCTGATGGCCTGCTTCCGCCTGGATTCCTTCATGGAGCTCTTGTCCATGGAGTCCTTTGTCGGCAGCGGCCGCATCCGGGTGCTCAGCCCCGAGGGACTGGTGCTTTTGTACACCGACAACCTGGATGAGGACAAGCGGAGCTACTACTTCTTCAAGGTCTACGAATCCGCGCAGTTCATCGAGAGCCAGGGCATTTCGGATTTCGAGGGCTTCAGGTCGAGCCTGCTGGGCGGCGAGAACCACGCCATCCATGTCATCACCGAGGACGGCGAGAACTGCATCATCAGCTACGCCAAGGTGGAGGGCATCGACTGGTTTGTGACCATCATGGTGGCCTATGACTCCGTGTTCGGCAGCCTGAACAGCAGCATCCGCCAAATCAGCATTTCGTCCATCGTGGCCACCATGGTGGTGGTGCTGGTGGCGGTGACCCTGGTGGTGCTCATCAGCTTGAACATCCAGAGGATGCGCACGGAGAAGTGCCAGCTGGAGGAAATGAACCAGTCCCTGGAGCGCGCCCGCACCGTCACGGAGGAGGCGCTGCGCATTGCTGAGGACGCGAATCAGTCCAAGAGCCGCTTCCTGTCCAACATGAGCCATGACATCCGCACGCCCATGAACGCCATCGTGGGTTTCGCCTCCCTGCTGGTCAAGGAAGCGGAGCATCCCGCCAAGGTGCGGGAATTTGCGGGAAAGATCGAGACCTCCAGCCAGCAGCTGCTGGGCCTGATTAACGATGTGCTGGACATGAGCCGCATCGAGAGCGGCAAGACCACGCTGAATTTGTCCAGCGAGTCCCTATCGGACATCGCCGCAGGCATTGATACCATCATCCGCCCCCAGATGAACGCCCGGCGGCACACATTTGTGCTGGATGTAAAGCACATCGTGCACGATGCGGTGGTGGTGGATAAGGTTCGCTTCAACCAAATCTGCATGAACCTTCTGTCCAATGCCGTGAAGTATACCCCGGACGGCGGGCAAATCAGCTTCTGCATCGCGGAGCGCGGCTGCTCCGGCAGCAAGGCGCAGTTTGAGATTGTCGTATCGGACAACGGCTACGGCATGAGCAAGGAATTCCTGGACACCATCTTCGATTCCTTCACCCGGGAGGCGGACACCCGCACCAGCAAGATCCAGGGCACGGGCCTGGGCATGGCCATCACCAAGAACCTGGTGGAATTGATGGGCGGTACCATCCGCGTGGAAAGCCAGAAGGGCAAAGGATCGCGCTTCACGGTGGATCTTCCGCTGAGAATCAGCCACGAGTCGCTGCGCGAGCGCGAGGTGGACGCACTGCAGGTAGAGGAGGACGGCATCCTCAAGGGCAAGCGCATCCTGGCGGCGGAGGACAACGAGCTCAACGCCGAAATTCTCAGCGCAATCCTGGACATGGAGGGCGCCACCTGCGACATCTGCGAGAACGGCCGCTTGGCGCTGGACGCCTTCCTGCAATCCGGGTATGGCCAGTATGACCTGATTCTGCTGGACGTGCAGATGCCCGTGATGAACGGCTACGAGGCAGCCCGGGCTATCCGCGCCTCCGGACACAGCGGGGCGCAGACCATCCCCATCATCGCCATGACCGCCAACGCCTTTACCGAGGACGTGCAAAGCGCGCTGGATGCCGGCATGAACGCCCATGTGTCCAAGCCCATTGAGCTGGAGACGCTCAGGAAAACCATCCGGGACATCCTGTCATAATCCCCGGGCAGACCGTATCACCCATTCGCAGGGAACAGCGCCAATGCTGCTCCCTGTTTCTGACATCTGAAAAACTGACACAAACGGCTGAAAAATCCGCCTATCGGAAAGGCGGGCGCTGCGGTAGAATATCCTTGTCAATGGAAAGGGAGGATCATCATGGAACGTAGACTGTACAAATCCAACAGGAACAAGATGCTCTGCGGCGTTTGCGGCGGCATTGCGGAATACTTTGGTCTGGATGCCACCCTGGTGCGGCTGGGCTGGGTGCTGTTCTGTGCCCTGGGTGGCAGCGGCGTGTTGGCCTACATCGTCGCGGCCATCGTCATCCCCCACAACTCGCAGGATTGACGTGGAAGGAGGCATGCGCATGCATGGCATTGGCCCGATGAAGCGCGCGGCAATCGTCTACACCTCCGATACGGGGCACAGTCGACAATACGCCCTGTTGCTGGGGGAAAGAACCGGCCTGACGGTGTATTCGCTCAAGGAGGCGCGCGCTGCGCTTCCCGCCGGCAGCCCGGTAATCTACCTGGGCTGCATCCACGCCAGCCGCGTCAAGGGGTATCCCCGGGCGGCGAGGCGCTATGCCGTCTGCGCGGTCTGTGGCGTGGGGCTGTGCGATACCGGGACGCTGATTGCCCAGGTGCGCAAGGCCACCGCCATCCCGGAGGACGTGCCGCTCTTCACCTTGCAGGGCGGCATCGACCGCAGCCAGCTGCGGGGGGTGCACAAGCTGATCATCGCCATGCTGACCAAGGGGCTGTCCGATCAGAAGCAGCGCTCCGAGCAGGATGAGCACATCCTCGAATTGCTGCGCCAGGGCGCAAACCTCGTCAGTGCGGAGAACCTGGCGGATGTGCTGGCATGGTATACGGCTGCGCAGGCGTGAGCAACGCGCCCAGGGAACAACTAAAATCCCCCGATTGCGGAACGGTTGATTCCGCCTCGGGGGATTCGATGGCTGCTGAGAGGGATCAGTTGTCGCCCCGGTGATAACGGGTTTTCATGCGCTCCGACGCGATGCGCATGAGCTGCCCCAGCACCTTGTCGGACTCGGCCTTCACCATCTCCGCCACCTGCTTGTTGGCCTGCTCAAGGAGGGCCGGGTCGCCCGTTTCCCGCACCTTTTCGTCAAACTCGCACAGGAGCTTCCGGCCCTTGTTCCACACGGCGTTCTGATAGCGCTCGTTTTGCGGCAGCAGCTGGAAGTAGTGCGCGTCGGTGAGGGTCGCGATCAGCCGGCTGTGCCAGTACATCGCGTCGGTGGAAACGGTGTCCTTCGTGGCGCTGAAGTAGGGGGGCAGGCTGTCCACTGCGGCATAGAGCGGGAAGCAGGCCGTGAAGCCGCTGCCGCCCATGGAGAACCACTGCACGCCCTTGAGGGGCTCGGGCATGTAGCCGCGAATCTGCATGATGCCGCACACATCGCTGTTGGGCACGCCGATGGCACGGTACTTGCCGTGGAAGGCCGCCGACTTCTCGTAGGGATCATAGGGCGTGCCCTGATAGTGGGAGCCCAGCAGGTAGCGGATATCCTCCACCGTGACCTTGCGCTCCGGCACAAAGGACCAGGGGATGTCGTTGCTTTCGGGGGTGAAGTCCGCGTTGGGGCCGTCCCAGCGATAGGTGCGCTCCAGCAGGTAGCGCGCCATGTACCAGGCCCTGGGGGTGTTGTAGATGTGGTCGGCGTCGCTCCGGGAGCCAAAGGCCAGGCGCGGGTTGAACGTACCCTGACGGCCGGTGTAGAGATGATGCTTCTCCACAAAGTCCTTCAGGTCAGCCGAGCACAGGTTTTCCCGGCCCTCGCCATAGGCGTCATCGAAGTCGAAGCAGTCCAGGCCGAACTGGTTGGGCATGATGACCACGCGGTCATCCGGCACGCGCTTGGCAATCCAGTGATGGCCGCCGATGGTCTCCAGCCACCACACCTCGTTTTCGTCGGAGAAGGCCATGCCGTTGGGCTCGTAGGTGCCGTATTTTTCCAGCAGCTCGCCCATGCGTATGACGCCCTCCCGCGCGGTGCGGATGTAGGGGAGAACCACCGTCACCAGATCCTCCTCACCCAGGCCGCCGGGGACTTCCTGCTGCTTGCCCTTCCGGGGCTGATAGACCACATAGGGGTCAGCGCCCAGCACCCGCGGGTTGGAGGTGATGGTCTCCGTGGCGGTCATGGCCACATTGGCCGCGTTGATACCGCAGGCGGGCCACACGCCGTGGGTCTGGGTTACATTGGGCGCGGCGGTGTAGCGCAATGGATTGTCGGGCAGCTCGACGTGCAGGTGGGAAATCACGGTTTTGTAGGTATTCTTGATCTTTTGGGGATCAACCACAATGAGCCGCTTGGCCTCAAAGCCGCCGTCGTCGTTGCGGGAAATCAGCGTGGAGCCGTCGTGGGTGGCCAGCTTGCCGGCCAGGATCGTCGTGCAGGGCATGGGGATTCCTCCTTCTATTTGTATTGCGGGTTGGATTACAGGTTCATGTGCTCCCAATCCTGGGCGAACAGGCCGCCGGCGCCGCCGGTGTGGATGAACAGAATGTTGTCCCTGTCGGTATAGCGGCCCTCCCGCACCTGGCGGAGCAGCCCGGCAAAGGCCTTGCCCGTGTAGCAGGTGTCCAGCACGATGCCCTCGTGGCGCAGCATCAGGGCGATGGCCTCGTTGCCCTCCGCCGAGGGGATGGAATAGCCCGGGCCGCACAGGTCGATGAGCTCCGGGGTGTGAAGGGGCACATCGGTTTCCAGCAGCGTGGCGGACTGACGCATCAGGGCGGGGACGATCTGATCAAAGGGATCGCTGTCCACCATGGGGCAGACGACCTTTGTGTCCGGCAGGTAGATGGACGCGCCCAGGGCCGTGCCCGCTGCTGTGCCGCCGGAGCCGCAGGCGCAGTACACCGCGTCAAAATGTACGCCGCACGCTGCGACCTCCTTCATGCAGTCCACATAGCCCAGGGAGCCCAGCGCGTTGGAGCCGCCGCAGGGAATCTTGTACACCCGCCGTCCGCGCGCTTTTGCGATGCGATCCATCTCGGCATAGATATCCTCGTAGCTGTCGGTATCCACGAAGATGACTTCCACATTCATCAGCCTGTTGAGGATCTGATTGCCCTTGCAGGCGGTCACACCGCGCTGCTTGAGCACCAGCACGCAGTCCATGCCCAGGCGCAATGCGCAGGCCGCGGTGAGCATGGCGTGATTGCTCTGTGCCTGGCCGGTGGTCATCACCAGGTCATAGCCCTGGGCCTTGGCGTCCGCCAGCAGGTATTCCAGCTTACGCACCTTGTTGCCGCCCAGGGCCACGCCGCACAGGTCGTCGCGCTTCACCCAAATGTTGGTGCCCAGCAGGCGGCTGAGGTTATCCAGGCGATAGATGGGCGTGGGGAACAGGCCCAGGGATACTTTATCGAAGGTTCTCATGGGGATGCCTCCTTTGCGTCATTCCACATAGCGCACCCGGGCTGCGTCGTACTGATCGCGGGCCTCGGGCTGCTCGTCGGGATGGCCGATATAGATGATGTTGAGGGGAACGAAGCTCTCGCTCAGCCCCAGCGCCTTGCGCACGGTGGCTTGCGGACGCTTTTGCGGATAAATGCCGCACCATACCGCGCCCAGGCCCAGATCCACCGCCCGGAGGAGGATGTTCTCCGTGGCGGCGCTGCAATCCTGCACCCAGAATTCCGATAGCTGCAGCGGCAGCGCGCGATGCAGATCGCCGCACACCACCACGGCCAGGGGCGCGTTGATCTTGGTGAAATGGGAGGCGGACTTGAGTTCGCCCAGCTTCTCCGGATTGGTGACGACGCAAAAATGCCAGGGCTTTTTGTTGCAGGCGCTCGGGCCGCTCATGGCAGCATGGAGCAGCGCCTCGATGGCCTCCCGGGCCACGGGCTCGTCGGTAAAGCGGCGCACGCTCCTGCGCTGGAGCAGGGCTTCCTTGACTTCCATCCATCTTCCTCCGCCGGTGCGGCACCGGCACGAAACGGAACGAAAACGGGCCGCTGAATTTCCGTTTTCAGGCAAAACGACCATTGGCGGGCTACGGCTTCCTCGCGTCCTTCCCCCTGTCCCTGTGCAGTATATCATATCCCCGGCAAAAAAGCGACCACCGATGAGCAAATTGCCTGGTTTTCTGCTGTACATGGCGCAGCCTACCTGTCACGGCGTGGATTCTGCTTGATGATGAAGCGCCTGCCAGGTATCATGTGAGGATGGCTGATTCCGTACGATGAACAACTTGTGCGGCAGATGGCCGCCATGAAAGGAGCCCTATGCGCTCAAAGTACTTCGGACCGGGTTCATTTTACAAAAACGCGCTGCTGATCGCCCTGCCGGTGATGGGGCAGAGCTTGATTCAGAACCTTATCTCCTTGATTGACAATTTCATGGTCTCCGGCCTGGGCGACGTGAAGATGTCCGGCGTGAACATTGCCGGACAGATCCTGTTCGTGTTCATGGTGTTACTGAACACGGTCTGCACCTCCGGCGGCATCTTCATGACGCAGTTCTACGGCGCGGAGGACAAGCGGGGCATGCGCCAGGCGCTGTGCTTCAAGCTGGTGGTGGCGGGCATCGCCATTGCGGCGTACCTGGCGGTCTGCATGGTCTTCCCCCGGCAGGCGCTCTCGCTGATGGTTACGGGCAACTCGGAGGCGGAGGCCATCCTGGATGTGGGCGTGCGCTACATCCGCCTGATGGGCTATATCGGTGTGCCGATTGTCATTTCCAGCACCATTGCCACATCCCTGCGAGAGGTTGGCGAGGTGAAGGCGCCGCTTGTGATTTCGGTGGTGGCTACGCTGATCAACACCTTCCTCAACTGGGTGTTGATCTACGGCAACCTGGGTGCGCCCCGGCTGGAGGTGGAGGGCGCAGCCTATGCCACCATCACCGCCCGCTGCGTGGAAATGGTGATGTACCTGGCATATATCCGCAAACACAAGCAGCCCTTCGCCATCGGCGTGTCCGACCTGATGCACATTGACTGGCGGCTGTTCCTCGCCATTTTGAAAAAGGGCGGCATGGTCATCTTCTCCGAGATGATCTGGGTCGTTTCGGAAACCATCACCACGGCGCTGTACAACAGCCGCGGCGGCGCGGATGTGGTCAGCGGCATGTCCGCCAGCTTTGCCATCGCCAATCTGTTCTTCGTGGCCTTTGGCGGCATCACCACGGCGACAGCCATCATCGTGGGCAAATCCCTGGGCGCGGGGGCGCTGGACAAGGCCCGGGAGCAAGCGCGCTGGCTGCTGACGGCCGCGCTGATCTTTGGCGTATTCATGGCCTTCTTCGGGCTGGCGACCATGCTGCTGGTGCCAGTGGTCTTTGTGAAGCTGAGCGGCGGCGCGCAGGACATCTGTCGACAGATGGTTTTCTGGATGGCGTTGTTCATGCCCGTGTGGGTGTATCAGAACGCACAATTCGCCATTTCTCGCGCCGGGGGCGACACCATGATGGGCATGATGGTCGACGTGGTTTGCACGCTTTGCATTGCCATTCCGCTGATGATCTTCCTGGCCAAGGGCACCGCTGTCGGCCCGGTGGCGATGTACATCATCATCAAGACGCTGGACTTCCTCAAGATTGCCATCGCCTGGGTTTGGCTGAAGAAGGAACGGTGGGTCAAGAACCTGGCCCAGGAAAACGCCTGATGCGCATATGCAAAGGAGGATTCTGCGATGATCTACGACATCACCCAGCCCCTGTTTGAATGTGAGGTGTTCCCCGGTGATCCCAGGCCGGAGAAGCAGGTGCTGCTCAGCCTGGAACGGGGGGACGTGTGCAACCTCACCGCCCTGTCGATGTGCGCGCACAACGGCACGCATGTGGACGCGCCCTGCCACTTTCTTAAGCAGGGCAAGCCCATTGATCAGATCAAGCTGGAGAAATTCATCGGCCCTACCTATGTGGCCGGGCATGTGGGCGATATGACTGCCCAGGACGCCCGGGACATCCTGGCCCGGGCCAGGCAGGCCGACCGGGAGGCCTGGAGGAGAATCCTCATCAAGGGCAGCGCGACCGTCACCCTGGAGGCGGCAAGGGTTTTCGCGGCGGCAGGCATCGACCTGATCGGCAACGAATCCCAGACGGTCGGCCCGGTCGACGCGCCAAAGGCTGTGCATCTGGTGCTCCTGGGCGCGGAGGTCGTGCTGCTGGAGGGCATCCGCCTCGCTGCCGTGCCGGACGGCGTGTATTTCCTGCATTGTGCGCCATTGCTCCTCCGTGATGCGGACGGCGCGCCCTGCAGGGCAACCCTGATGGATACCTGCCCGGGGAAGCATACGCCAGCGCCCGCCTGATACGGGGCTACTGACTTTTTTCGCCGCCCCTCTTGACTACCGAATGTTAGGTAGCTATAATGGGCTTGTGCCGTTATCAGAAAGGAGCATGCGTGATGGAGAAAGGTCAAACCAAGCGGGAGATCCTGAATGCCGCGCTGGAAATGTTTTCCGTGCAGGGATTCGAGGCGACGTCGATGGCGCAGATTGCCGAGGCGGTGGGGATTCGCAAGGCGTCCCTGTACAGCCACTTTGAAAGCAAGCAATCCATCCTGGAGGCGCTGGTACAGGAGGTGCTGCGCCAGTACACGGCTCATTCCATCTTCGGCCAGGCGGCAGGGGATGTTCCCGCCACACCGCTGACCCCCGACGACGCGGTGGCGATGATTCAGGAGCAGGTGCGTTACATCCTGCACGACCCCAATATCAGCCGCGCGCGAAAAATGCTGGTGATCGAGCAGTTCCGCAACCCGGAGCTGGCCGTGCTGCAAACCAAGCAGAATTACACCGATGTGATGCGCTACTTCACCAGCTTGGTGAAGGCGCTGATCGCGCAGGGCGTTCTGGCGCAGGACGATGCGGAGCTTATGGCGGCGCAGCTGTGCCTGCCCATCTCCGTGTGGATCAATCTGTGCGACCGGGAACCCGCGCGGGAGCAGGAAATCATGGCGCTGATGGAGCGGCACATCCGGCAGTTCTTCCGGCGCTATCAGGCGAATTAGCAAGGAGGTTTCCATGAACGAGAAGGTCACCATCCGCCCGGAAACGCGCCGGGACTACAAGGACATCGTGTCCCTGATCCTGCGCTCCTTCCGGGAGGGCACGGATTATTCCGATGGCACGGACATCATTGCCCTGGTGGAGGAGATTCGCTCCTCCCCCTACTATCTCCCGGAATTATCCTTCGTGGCGGAATTGGACGGCAAGGTGGTGGGGCACTTCCTGTTCTCCCGCTTCCCCCTGTCCACAACCCGGGCGGGCGGCGCGTATCACTCGGATGCGGGCATTGTGATGCTCGCGCCCGTGTCGGTGCATGCGGACTATCTCCGCCAGGGGATTGGCTCCGCCATGCTGACCCGGGGCATTGAGCGCGTGCGGGAAATGGGCTTCAAGGGCATCACCGTGGAGGGCAATTTCAACTTCTACAACAAGGTGGGCTTTCGTACTTCGTCGGAATACGGCATTTACCCCACCAGCGGCATCCCCATGACCGAGCCCCGCTGCATGATGTGCCAGGAAACCCGTCCGGGCTCGCTGTCGGGGATCGGCGGCTATATTGTGTACGATATGTACTACAACGCATGAAGGAGATCGACCTGACGCATCAGCGGAAGGAGGCGGAAAAACAATGAAAAGATGGTTGATGCTGTTCGGCTTGGGCCTTGTGTGCCTGTGCCTGACAGCTTGCGGTAAAGCGCCAGATCCGGCGCTGCCCGCGAAAAGCAACACACCCACGGTGAAAGCAACGGATGCTCGGACGCCGCAAAGCGTCGAGATCGTCGGCCCGTGGCATCTGGATGCGGCCTGTAATGACCTGGCAGCCTTTGCCGATTCGCTGACGCTGTTTCCTGGCTACGGTGAATTCGGGGCCAGCATGGAGATACGCAGCAACGGGCAGATGAGCTGGTACATCGGCGCGGAGGGCTGGTATGGCGCCTACACGGTAGAGGGGGATAAGCTCCACGCCCAGCTGACCGCCGATTCGGGCCAGACCACCCGCTTGTGGGAGCTTCAGCTCACGGCGGAGGACGGCGTGGCGATGCTGGCCATGCCCTATGGGGACATGACGATCACCTGGCGCTACGGCGACCGGGAGGAGGGGGAAGAACATGCGCAGGAATAAATGGTTGGTCGGCGCGCTGGCGCTGCTGCTTCTGCTGGGCGCGGTCGGTTACCTGACGATCAGGAATCAGCCGAACTTTCAGGGCAGCCGCGTGCGGAATCCGGACGCCTATCTGCTGGACATCCGCGCGATGAACGGCACCGATCTGCACACGCTGGAATTGCAGAAGGACGATGTGCTGGACGTGCTGTTTGAAACGAC
>JAQXLU010000073.1 GCA_029012285.1 Clostridiales bacterium
GAATTCCGCAACCCCGTTGGCGGCCCTGTCCACGCAGTAGCACACCGTCAGGAAGAACGGCAGCTTGCGCGCCTTCAACGATTGCGGCAGGCCGGTGATGTCCACATTCACCGTCAGCCCCACATAGGGGAAGGCCAGCGCCTTGAAATACTGGAAGTGATTCCTGCGCGGATAGGCGTCCATGTCGATGGTTCTGTACTTCATATGGCAGCTCCTTGCCCGCGAGGGGGTCATTCCACCTCGATCAGCTCGTATTCGCGGCTGCCGAAGCCCAGCGCGGCAGCGGCCTCGACGGTGTGCACGCCGTTGCGGCTCTCGATGCGCTGTAGCATGTGGGGCAGCCCGGGATCGTCCTTTTGCGCGTAGATGAGGTCAAGCCCTGCCTGGTCGATGGCGATGGGATCCAAACTGGCCAGCATGCCGATGTCCGCCATGCAGGGGTCCTCCGCGTCGGAGCAGCAGTCGCAGTCTACGGAGAGGTTCTTCATGACGCTGATGTACGCCGCCTTGCCCGCAAAGCGCTTGGCCACGCAGGAGGCTGCGTCCGCCATGGCCTCCAGGAAGCCGGTATGGTCGCCGGCGAAGTGCTTGTCTGCGTCGCCCGCGCCGTGGATGACCCGCTTGCCGTAGCTGGAGGCAATGCCGATGGACAGCTGCTTGAGCGCGCCGCCAAAGCCGCCCATGGGGTGCCCCTTGAAGTGGCTGAGCACCAGCAGCGAGTCGTAATGGGCCAGGTGCTTGCCCACATAGTTCTTGCCAATCACCTTGCCGCCGGGGATGAGCAGCTGCATATCGGGGCCCTCGCCGTCCAGGATGTCCACGTTGAAATGCGTGGCCCAGCCGTGATCGCGCATCAGCTGCTCGTGGCGCTCAGTCACGTCGCGCGCGCCCGCGTAGGCGGTGTTGCACTCCACCACGGTGCCCTGCACATGGTCGATCATCGGCTTCCAGAAATCCGGGCCGAGGAAGTTCTGATTGCCTTTCTCGCCGCTGTGCAGCTTGACCGCGACGTTGCCGGGCAGCTCAATCTCCAGCAGCTTGTACATCTCCAGCACCTTTTCAGGCGTGATCGTCCTGCAGAAATACACCTTGCTTGCCATGCTTATTCCTCCTGCGCCATTTGGCGCTTATGTAATTCATCGGAAACATACCCCGCCAGAATCTCGACGATGCGGGCGTTCTTGCCGCCCCGGGCGACTATCACATCCGCCAGGTTCACATAGCTGCGGATGTACTTTTCAAACATGGGCCGGACTGTCTGGCGGTACTGGTGGGAAATGGAGTCGATGGAACGCCCGCGCTCCATGATGTCCCGCTCAATGCGGCGCAGCAGGCAGATGTCCGCGTCCACGTTCATGTACAGCTTGAGGTACATCAGCTTCAGCAGCCGTTCGTCGTGGAAGCAGTGGATGCCCTCCAGCAGCAGCACATCCGGCGGGTAGATGAGTTCCTCCGTGTCGGCGCGGCGGTGATGGGCATAGTCGTAGCCCTTGCGGGTGATGGGCCTGCCCGCCATGAGGGTTTGCACGTCTTCGAGCAGCGCGTCGTGGTCGAAGCTGGACGGCTCGTCGTAATTGAGCTGGCAGCGCTCCTCAAAGGGGAGGTCGCTGCGATCCTTGTAGTAGCAGTCCTGCTGAAGCACCAGGCAACGGCTGCCCAGCGCGGCTGCTAAGGAATCCGCCAGGGTCGATTTGCCGCTGCCGCTGGCGCCGCAGATGCCGATGAATATCATCTGTATCCTCCTTGGGAAGGTCGAAGTGCTAAGCGTTCACTCTGGTAAATGGTACAATATCAACTGCCCTGTGTCAAGGGAAAACCGCTGATTTGGCGCCAGAAATCCCCAAGCGCCGCGATTTTGCCGTTATTTGACTGTGACAAGTATCCTGTGATATGATATGATGACTCCGTGAATATGGGACAGCGTCCCCATGGAGGTGAACGCGGTGGCTGCATCTGCGCCGCGTACAAAGGAAGGAAGGCCGCGCAGGCTTTTCAAGAGATGCATGCTGCTGATGCTGCTCCTGGCTTTGGTGGGCGTAGCCCTCAGCCCGGGAGCATATGATACGACAGCCGCCACGGCGGAGGAGGCATCCCCTATGAACCGGCGAAAAGGCCGCACCGTGATGTACCTGATGGATGCGCCGGACATCCGTCTGCGCGACGCGGACGCCCATGCCCTGGACCAGTTGAACTATTCCTTTGCCCTCATCAAGGACGGCAGGGCGGACGGTTCTCACTGGATGGGACTGAAAAAGGTGACCGCCTTTCTGAAGAAGCACCCCCACATCGACGGCGTATTATCCATCGGCGGATGGGGCGCGGAGGGCTTTTCCGACGCCTGCCTGACCGAAGAAGGCCGCCAAGCTCTTGCGGACAGCCTGCTTGCCCTGATGGACGAGTGTGGCTTCGTTGGCGTGGACGTGGACTGGGAATACCCCGGCGTACCCGGCACCGGCATCGTCTCCCGGGAGGAGGACGTGGAAAACTGGTACGCCTTCCTGGCGCTGCTGCGTCAGGGCCTGGATGAACGTGCTGCGCGCGATGGCCGGGCATACCATCTCTCCGTGGCCCTCGGGGCAGGGGAGCAGATCAAGGTGCTTGACCCCGCCAGACTTGCCGCCCTGGTGGATCAGGCGGTGGTGATGGCCTACGACCTGTCCGGCTTTGACCGCATCACCGGTCACCACGCGGGATTGTACCCAAATGAGCAGCGCGGTGCATCCGGCGCAGGGGCTGTGCGCATGCTGGTGGAGGGTGGCTTCCCCGCAGAGAAGCTTCTGCTGGGCGTGCCCGCCTATGGCCGCGTCTGGCGGCAGGTGAGCGGCGGCAGCAACGGCTTGGGCCAGCGGGCGAACACCTCGGGCAACAAGACCATCTCCTTTGACGAGCTTCTCCGCCTGGAGAAGCAGGGCTATACCCGCTACTATGACGACAAGGCCCAGGCAGCCTGGTGGTTTGACGGCTCTACCTTCGTCAGCGGGGAGGATTCCGCATCCATCGCCTTTAAGGGCCGCTGGATTGTGGAAAACGGCCTGATGGGCGCGGCGGTCTGGCAGTACACCCAGGACGCGGACGGCGCGATGCTGGCCATGCTGGACGCGGCGCTGCGGTAGCACCCCCCGGAAAACAGCACAAAAACTTGCCTCCTGCAGGAATCGGTAGTATAATGAAGAAAACCGATCCAAGGAGGCTTTTGTTATGAAGGTATCTGCCCATCGCGCCTTTGCGCTGCTCAAGGAGTTAGCCTACGAGCGCGTCAGCTGCTCCCAGGCCGAAAAGCAGGCGGCAAACAGGCTGCTGGAGGTGGCCCAGTCCACCGGCGCATCCGTCCATATCGAGGAGTTCCCCGTCGCCTGCGGGCGGGTGCACCACGCCAAGCTGGTCGTCACCGAACCCTACGTCAAGGAGTACGAGGTCACCGGCTATGAGCGTGGCCTGTCCACCCCCGAGGGCGGCGTCGATTTGCCCTTCTACTACGCCGAAAATGCGGAGGACGCCCATCTGCCCCATGTGAAAGGCAAGGCCGTGATGGTGAACGGCCGACTGCGCAAGAATGTGTATGAAAAGCTGATGAAGGCGGGCGTGGCGGCCATCCTGACCTTTGACGGCACCACCTTGGACCGCCGCAGCGAAACCGACTGCGACATCCGCAAGCTGCGCGAGGTCCTGACCGAGGACTGCGGCGCGTGCACGGCGCTGCACATGCGCACAGCGGATGCGGCGGAAATCGTCCGCCGGGGCGCGACGAGGATGCACATCGAGCTGTCCGCCGAGGATTACGAGGGCACCAGCCAGAATGTCTGCGCGGTGATCGAGGGCACGACCTACCCGGAGGAGATCATCTCCTTTGGCGCGCACTATGACAGCGTGTACTTCTCCACCGGCGTGTATGACAACATGTCCGGGTCCGTCATCATCATGGAGCTGCTGCGGTACTTTGCCGAGCACAAGCCCGCCCGCACGATGAAGTTCAACTGGTTCGGCTCTGAGGAGCAGGGACTGCTGGGCTCCAAGGCCTGGGTCAAGGCGCACGAGGATGAGCTTTCCAAGCATGTGCTGATGATTAACGTCGATGTGGCCGCGCCTATCCTGGGCAAGAATGGCGCGCCCGTCCTGGCCACGGAGAAGGCCGTCGGCTATGTGGACGCGCTGATGCGGGAGGCCGGCATCGCCTGCGAGGTGAAGCTGGACATCTACTCCTCCGACTGCATCCCCTTTGCGGACAAGGGCGTGCCCGCCGTGAACCTGATCCGCTTCGGCGTGCCCGGCGCAGGGTACATCCACGACCGCCGCGACAACCTCCGCAGCGGCTACCTGAGCGAGGCAGCTCTGGACATCACCCTCCAGGAGGCGCTGATGTTTGCCCAGCGACTCGATGGCGCGAAGGTTTTCCCCATCGAGCGCAAGGTCAGCGACGAGATCGTCAAGAAGGTCGATGAATACCTGTTCAAGAAGAAGGAAACCAAGTAAGTAAAATACCGGCGAGGGGAGGGCCGCTCGCCGGTATTTTGATTGGCGCACTTTGCCCCCTGATTGAGCTCGGTGTGCCCGTTGTTGTGCGTTCCCCTTGTACAGGGAGCTGATATGGCTGCACAAAAAAGAGGATGCCCTTTCGAGCATCCCCGTTGAAGCGTCTTTGGGACGAGCGAGATTACTTGATCTCGACTTCGCCGCCGACTTCCTTGATCTGGGCAGCCAGCTTCTCGGCGTCTTCCTTGGACAGGCCTTCCTTGACGGTCTTGGGGCCAGCCGCGGCAGCCTCGACGAAGTCCTTGGCTTCCTTCAGGCCCAGGCCGCACACTTCGCGGATCACCTTGAGCACCTTCAGCTTGGCAGCAGCGTCGAAGCCCTTGAGCACGACGTCGAACTCGGTCTTCTCTTCCGCAGCGGCAGCAGCAGCGGGAGCAGCACCGCCGGCAACAGCGATGGCGCCGGTCACGCCGAACTCTTCCTTCATGGCGTCAACCAGTTCCTTCACTTCGGTCATCTTCATCTCTTTGATGGCAGCAATGATTTCCTGAATGGACATTTCTGTGTCCTCCTTCTACAAATGTTGTGTTGTCATGCCGGCATGCGGTCATGACCTAAGCGGCCGAAATCAGGCGGATTCCTTCTGTTCGGCGATCTGATCCAGCACAGCAACCAGGCTGGAAATGGGGGACTGCAGGCAACCGACGATGGTAGCCAGCATCTCCTCGCGGCTGGGCATCTTGGCCAGCACGGTCATGGTGGCGACGTCAGCCGCAGCGCCATCGACGATACCGCCGGTGATCTGCAGGGACTGCAGCTTGTTCTTCTCGATGTAGTCGTTGATGATGCGGGGGCCTGCCACGGCGTCCTTCATGGAGAACACGAAGGCGTTGGGGCCGTTGAGCAGATCGTCCATACCGGTGATGCCCACCTCATTCAGAGCGCGCAGCACCAGGCGGTTCTTGAGCACCACGTAGGCGACTTCCTCGTTGCGGCACAGCTTGCGCAGCTCGGTCACCTGTTCCACGGTCAGACCGGTGTAGCTGCAGATGGTCACGCTCTGGGCGGCCTTCAGCTTCTCCACGATGTCAGCAACAGCTGCCACCTTCTCGGGCTTGATTTCATGCACCCTTGCCATTTCTCTTGCACCTCCTTCACGGTTTGGGAGTAAAAGAAAACCCTTGCATCAGGTGCAAGGGACGAGCAAAGACATGCTATATCCATCACACCTCGGCAGGCGGGAATGCTTTCCCATTGAATCCCCGGAGGGATACCGGCTGTCTACGGCACAGGTTTCTTCAAAACCTGGAATAGTATAGCACGCCAGGCCCCTGCTGTCAAGCGCTTTTTGCAAATTTCCTGCCCAAAACCGGGAGGATGCTTGACAAATCGTTCTTTGTAGATTATTATCAATGTTGGAAATCTCTCCATTTCTTTTGTGATACCTGTATACAGATGCGAATTGTAACAAAATGCAGGCTGCACATAAAATGGTATTGACAATGAAACAGAAATGTAATATATTTGTGCGTGAAAGGGGATGTACCAAGAATGATCCACATGCGGAAGAAATGGGTGCTGGCGTGCCTGTTGGCCATCCTGATGGTGATGGTATGCAGCGCGGCGTTCGCTGAGAGCTGCATGGTGTCCGCCACCAAGCTGATCCTGCGCGAGGAGCCCAACAGCACCAGCAAGGCCCTCCAAACCCTGCCCCAGGGCACGATGCTGGACATCGTGAAAAAGGAAGGCCACTGGTATCAGGTGACCTACGGCAAGTTTACAGGCTATGTCTATGATCTCTACGTCACCCTGGATGGTACGATCAAGGATGACGGCATCCTGCAAAAGGGCGAAAAGGGCGACGCGGTGAAGGCCGTGCAGCAGCGCCTGAAGGAGCTGGGCTACTATAAGTCCACCTGCGATGGCAGCTATGGTGACGTGACCGTCCTGGCGGTCAAGGCGTTCCAAAAGAAGAATGGCCTCCCCCAGGATGGCGTGGCGGGCGAATCCACGCAGAAAAAGCTCTATGCGTCCACCGCCATCGGCGCCAATGACAAGACCGATTCCAGCAAGGACGACGGCACCCTGAAGGAAGGCTCCAAGGGCGCTGCGGTCAAGGCGCTCCAGCAGCGCCTGAAGGATCTGGGTTACTATAACTATACCTGCGACAGCAGCTACGGATACCGGACGGTGGAAGCCGTCAAGGCGTTCCAGAAGCGAAACAGCCTGACTGCCAACGGCATTGCCGACGCGGCCACCCAGAAGAAGCTCAATTCTACCTCCGCCGTGCCCGCCAAGGACGCAGCGACGGAAGCGCCCAAGGACAATACCCTCAAAGAGGGCGCCAAGGGCGAGGCGGTGAAGCAGCTCCAGCAGCGCTTGAAGGACCTGGGCTATTACAATTACACCTGCGACAGCAGCTATGGCTACCGCACGGTGGAAGCTGTCAAGGCATTCCAGAAGCGCAACGGCTTGACCGTGGACGGCGTGGCCGGTGAAGCCACCCTCAAGAAGCTCAACTCCTCCTCCGCCGTGCCCGCCAAGGACGAGCCCACAACCCCGCCCAAGGACGACGACGGCACCCTCAAGGTGGGCTCCAAGGGTGACGCGGTCAAGAAGGTGCAGCAGCGCCTCAAGGAGCTGGGCTATTACAGCTACGGCTGCGACGGCGATTTCGGTGAGCGCACCGCGACCGCTGTGAAGGCCTTCCAAAAGATGAACGGTCTCACCCAGGACGGCGTTGTCGGCGCGACCACGCTGACCAAGCTGAACTCC
>JAQXLU010000074.1 GCA_029012285.1 Clostridiales bacterium
TCGTCGAATACTGTATCATGACGGGCAACTACGACATCATGGAAATCAACCAGATTCTTTTCAAGCTCGATCTGCAGCCGCTTGGCTATTGATTTGTCGCTTTACAGGCGACCACAAGCCTCCCTGTTTTTGATAGACTGAGTCTATCCAAGACAGGGAGGTGTTTTTCATGATTGGAGCGATCATCGGCGACATCGCCGGCTCGACCTACGAGTTTCACAGCATCAAGACAAAGGACTTTCCGCTGTTTGCGCCAGGGAGCAACTACACCGACGATAGCCTGATGAGCATCGCGGTGGCCAGCGCGCTGATGCAGGCAGGTAAAGACGTAGACTTCAAGACAAGCGTCGTCTCCTCCATGCGGCAGATTGCCGCGAAGTACCCCTGTCCGATGGGCGGCTACGGCGGGCGCTTCCGGCACTGGCTGGTTTCCCCTCATCCCCGCCCCTACGGCAGCTTTGGGAACGGCTCGGCGATGCGCGTGTCCCCGTGCGGGGATGTCGCCGCCACGCTGGACGAGGCGCTTGAGCTGGCCAGGCAGTCCGCAGAGGTGACGCACAACCATCCTGAAGGCATGAAAGGTGCGCAGGCGGTGGCAGCAGCCATCTATCTGGCGCGCATCGGGGAAAGCAGGGACGGCATCCGCAGCTACATCGAGCAGCACTTCTATCCTCTTCATCAGACGGTGGACGAAATCAGGCCGCGCTATCGCTTCGATGAAACCTGTCAGGGCACGGTGCCGCAGGCCATCACCGCGTTTCTGGAGTCCGTGAGCTTTGAGGATGCGCTACGCACGGCGGTGTCCCTCGGCGGGGACTGCGACACGCTGACCGACATCACCTGCGCCATCGCGTGGCCCTTCTACGCCAGAAGCGGTCTTGATGATACGATGGTTCGCCTGCGCGACGAGGCGCTTGCCCTGCTCCATGACGACCTGCGCGGAATCGTCATCCAGTGGGAGGAGCGCTATGGCGGGTACAAGACCACGACGAACAGCAAGGCTAACTGAAAGGAGCAACAACCATGAAAAAGAATCTGACGGAGCTTGTTTTCATTCTGGACCGCAGCGGCTCCATGGCGGGGCTTGAAAAGGACACGATTGGCGGCTTCAACGCCATGATCGCGCGGCAGAGGGATGCCGAGGGCGACGCGCTTGTTTCGACGGTACTCTTTTCCAACGAGAGCAAGGTCATCCACGACCGCATCGACGTCCGGCGGGTCGAGCCGCTGACCGAAAGACAGTATGTCGCTTGCGGCTGCACGGCGCTGCTGGACGCCATCGGCGGCGCGATTCACCACATCGGCAACGTCCACAAGTACGCCCGCGAGGAGGATCGCCCGGAGCACACGCTGTTTGTGATCACCACGGACGGCATGGAGAACGCCAGCCGTCATTACAGCAGCGACCGCGTGAAGCAGATGATCGAGCGGCAGAAGAGCTGCTACGGCTGGGAGTTCCTGTTCCTCGGTGCGAACATCGACGCGGTGGAGACTGCCGGTCACTTTGGCATCGACGCCGACCGCGCCGTGAACTACCACAGCGACAGCGAAGGTACCGCGCTCAATTATGAAGTGCTCAGCGAAACCATCTGCGCTGTGCGGTGCAGCCAGCCGCTGGGAAGCGATTGGAAGAAACGCATCGACGAGGACTACCAGCGCAGGAAGTAGGCCCATCGTATTCGACAGTATCTGCAACACCTTGACCATCTCAGGACTGCTGAGCATCTTCAGCGCCAGCTTCGCGTCAATACCGGACGCGGCAGCCTGGAACTGTATCATGATATTGGGTCATTCCGCACCCTTGGACGCTACCCTTGATACGAGGTTAGCGTCCGTTTTTTTCTTGCACAATGCTCCCAAAATGTTTTATAGGCCCTTGCTTGACTGGGGCGTGACGGACGCTTCCGCCGCCACTTCGTGCAGGAAATCGCGCATCCTGCCCAGACGGTTCTCGCCCAGCTCGTAGTATTGGCTGCCATCGCAGAAATAGCTGTGGGGAACGAAGCTGAAAGTGTAGGTTTCCTCGCCAAAGGTAAAGCGGTACTCCTCGTATTGCAGCTGATACATATCCACCTGACGGCCGAGCCGGTTCACGGGGGTGCTCAGGATGATGTCCAGCGCCTGCCTGGCGATGGCGGGATCATCAACGGTGAGGACGAAGGTGTCCGGTGAGCCGTTGGACTCAGTGTAGGTGAATGCGGTGGGCGTTTGATCCGCCAGCGCTGCAAGCTCCTTGCGGAGCTGACCGACGGTGGTCATCATGGGGTTTTGCAGCGCCAGGCTTGCGCGGGGATAAGTGTACACCATAAGGCAGATGGAAAGGAGCATCAGGATCAGGGCTCGTCTCCGGGTGTGCTGTTTAGCGTGTCTGGCATTCCCCGTTGCATAACCCTCCTCCATGAGGGCCTCTCTCGGCTTTGGCGGATTGGAGCTGCTGGGTGGCGTCAGGGGGCGGTTGGCCGCGATCAAGCTGATCAGCAAAATGACGGCGGAAAGGCCACAAACCAAGGCTGCGATGAGAAAAGCGGTATTGTAAAGAACGTTCATCATCATGCCCTCCTTTAGTCCTGTCCGGCCTTGGGAAGCGCTGCCCTTTCCCCGGGCGATCGGGCGGGATGCCTCCATCATGCTGTCTCCTTTTGGCGCGTACACCAATAGGACGCATCGAAGGCGGGAATTGTTCCCAGCCAGGGGTGAACGCTGTGCCATTCGGAACGATCCAGCAAATCGGGGCGTTATCGCAGTGTGGAAGCTGTCAATCTGCGATGCTGATACCTGAATGATTACACATATAATTGGATATTAGACAAGCGATGTAACCGAATTTTTGATAAATTACCAAAAAGTCTTGAAATCACAACGGAATGTACTATAATAAGAACTAACAACAGGTGAAGACAGCGTTGACAGAGGCTCACAATGGGGGAAGGAATAAGCAATATGAATGCGACGTTCTTGGATGGTTATATTCTTGTTTCCGTATTGATTGCGTTGACGGATGTGTTCCTGGCTGTGCGGTCCTTCCGCAAGAGCAGGACGGTGGGCCGTTTCCTGGGCTATGCCTGCGTGGGCGCTGCGGTGGTGGATATCAGCTATCTGATCAGCATCATCATCGACGACTACCAGTGCATGTCGGTGATGTCCAGCATCTACTTTGCCACGATTGACCTCATGCTGATCTGTCTGCTGGTGTTTACGGTGTACTTCACCAAGGGCAGCTTCACCAAGGCCGGAAGGAAGATCATGCTGCTGATCTGCCTGTATGCCCTCTTTGAAATCGCCGTCTTTGCCATCAACCCCTTCCAAGAAATCGCGATCCATTATGTCCGCAGGGACACCTTCATCGCCAAGTATAGCTACGAGATGCGGCCGCTGTACCGGATGCATCTGGTGTTCACCTACTCGCTGGTTGTGACGGTGTTGGTGCTGCTGATCCGGAAGATGCACCGGATTCCCCGGGAATATCAATCGCAGTACCTCTATGTGATCATCGGCATCCTGGTGATTGTTTCGGTCAACGCGATCTTCCTCTTCTGGCCCGGCGAGCATGTGTACAGCCTGCTGGACTACTCGATCTGCGGCTATAGCCTGACGGCGTTCCTCCTGTACTGGAGCTGCTTCAACTACTCCACCCACGGCATGCTCAACAGCCTGAAAACCAGCATTTTCGAGAGCATCGGACAGGGCATCGTCCTGTTTGACTACGACGACCACCTGATCTTGCATAACGAGCGGGCCAACGCGCTGCTGGGCGGCATTCAGCCCGAGGTGTGCGATAAACTGCAGGATTTCCTGCACTGCTATGATCTCTCCGTCAACATCAATGAGAAGGACGACAACTTCTCCCTGCAGTGTTACATCAAGGATGATGGGGAGATGCGGCCGCTGCGCTGCGATATCCGCAGCCTGAAAAATGAAAAGGGCCAGCGCTTGGGGCAGCTCTTCGTGTTTTCCAACGCTGTGCTGGAAACCGATCTGCTGACCGGGTTCCAGAATTGGGAGAGCTTCCAGCTGATGGCAAGCGTCAATTCCAATGCGTTTCCTGTCAACACGGCGGCTGTGGTGTGCGACATCAACAGCCTGTCCGTCATCAACAGCACCATGGGCAACCAGGCGGGCGACCAGGCAATCAAGCGCCTGGCGGACGCATTGCGCCAGTGCCTGCCCAAGCAAACCTACTATGTGCGTGGTCGGGACGCGAACCTCATCGCCCTGTGCAGCCACTGCAGCGAGGCGGAGGTGCACGCCTACATGGCGCAGGTGAAGGAGCTCAATGCCGTCAAGTTCCAGTATGCGGTCAGCGTGACCGACGAGGCGGAGCCGGACATTTTGCTGGCCATCCTTGGGGCTATCAAAGCAATGCGCGCCAAGAAGCTGCTGGACCGTGACTCCATCCACTCCGAAATGCTCACCTCGCTGATCCGCGCGCTGCAGGAATGTGACAGCGACACGGAGCACCATGTGCGCCGCACCCAGCAGATGGGCTCGGAGCTGGGCAAGCGCATCGAGCTGACCGACATCCAGCAGAGCAATCTGTCCCTGCTCTGCCTGCTGCACGATATCGGCAAGATCGGTATTCCGCTGGAAATTCTCAACAAGCCGGGCAAGCTGACGGAGGAGGAGTGGAAAATCCTGGAGTCCCATACGGACAAGGGATATGCCATCGCCAACAGCAACAACGAGTTGCGGGGGATTGCGGATGAGATTCGCCATCACCATGAGCGCTGGGACGGCAAGGGCTACCCCGATGGCTTGTCCCGGGAGAGCATTCCGCTCCTGTCCAGGGTGATCGCCGTGGTCGATGCCTATGACGCCATGATCAACGACCGCGCCTACCGGCGCGCCATGTCTCCAGCCGAGGCGATCGAGGAGCTCAAGCGCTGCGCCGGCAGCCAGTTCGACCCCTTCATCGTGTCGGAGTTCATCACGATGCTCAAGGAGAAGCCGGCAAACGAGCTGCAAATCGCGCCCGCCCATGATAAGAGCGTGCCTGGGGAAGCTGCGCGCCCCGAGGCCGAGGACATCAGCGAGGAAAGCATCTGCCACATCCATCAGGTGCCATACAGCCGCTATGTGCTGGATGAAGGCATGCGGATCATCGCCATGGATGAGAACTTCGAGAAGCTGACGGGCTACACGGCGGAGGAGGTTCTGTCGCAGGGCCTGGTTCAGGCAGATCTGATCCCGGAGGAGGAGCGCACGGAATACCTGTGCCACACCAACGCCTGCCTGGCCAAGAATCCGCTGGTGTTCCAGGAGCACAAGCTCCGCCGCAAGGATGGCTCGGACATCTATGTGTTCTGCTATGGCCGCGTATACTTCGATTCCGCCGCGCGCTGCGAACGTTCCGAAATCATCATCGCCGACATCACCAAGACCTATTCGATGAAGATGCTGGCGGACGCGGAGCAGGACAAAGCACAGATTCGGCTGAAATACTGGGAGGATACCTATCGTAGGGACTCGCTGACGGGCCTTTTGAACCACGCCGCCTTCCGCAGCGATGTGGAATTGAAGCTCCTGGAGGGCAAATGCCGGGTCATGATGATGATGATGGACGTGGACAAGTTCAAGGAATACAACGACAAGTTCGGGCATCACAATGGCGACAAGTACCTGATCCTCGTGGCGCAGACGCTGGACACCTCCCTGCGCAGGGACGACCGCTCATGCCGCATGGGCGGCGATGAGTTTGCCGCGGCGCTCTTCTTCGAGCTGGATACCCCCGAACCGATCATTTGGGAACGGGCGCAGCAGATCTTTGACAAATTGAGCATCACCCTCAAGGGTACGGCGTCCGGAACGGGCATCTCCATGGGCGTTGCCATCGCCGAGCCGGGCATGAACTTCAATCAGCTCTATGAAGCGTCGGATACGGCGCTCTATCAGGCGAAGAAAAACGGGCGCGGCCGCATGGTGATCCGGTGAATCCCACGCAGGGCTTTGCCGCCGTTTCACGTGCTGCTGCCTGGAAAAACCGCTTGACAACGCCTGCGTAGATGGCTATAATGGGTGACAAAGGTACCCCGTCCCACAACTACATAAAGGAGGGCTTTTGTATGAAGAAGTTCCTGTCCCTGCTGCTGACCGCTATCATGCTGCTCAGCTGCGCGTGCGTCGCATCTGCGGACGTGGCGGATTTTGACGCCGATCTGATCGCCGCCGCTCAGGCGGAAGGCGAATTGATCGTGTATGGCTCCTGCGAGGAGGCCTATCTGGCTGCCGCGTGCAAGCAGTTTGAGGCCGAGTTCGGCATCAAGGTGAGCTACCAGCGTCTGTCCACCGGCGAGGTGCAGGCGAAGATCATGGAAGAAAACGGCAACCCCAGCGCTGACGTTTGGTTCGGCGGCACCACCGATCCCTACAACATGGTCGCTGCTGCTGGCTTGCTTCAGGCCTACGAAGCCAAGAACGCGGCCCACATCACCAAGGCCAACTTCAAGGATGCGGACAACTACTGGTTCGGCATCTACAAGGGCATTCTGGGCTTCATGGTCAACACCGAGGAGCTGGCTGACCTGAAGGTGGAGGTTCCCCAGGATTGGGACGACCTGCTCAAGCCCGAATACAAGGGTCTGATTTGGGTGTCCAACCCCAACACCGCCGGCACCGCCAAGCTGGTCATCAACACCATGGTGCAGATGAAGGGTCATGACGAGGCCATGAAGTACTTCGTGGAGCTGGATAAGAACGTGGCCCAGTACACCAAGTCCGGCTCCGGCCCCTCCAAGAAGGTTGGCATCGGCGAGTGCGTCATCGGCATTGGCTTCCTGCATGACGGCATCACCCAGATTCTGAAGGGATACGACAACATCCAGCTGGTCATTCCCGCCTCCGGCACCTCCTACGAGGTTGGCGCGACTGCCATCTTCAAGGGCGCGAAGCACGAGAACGCCGCCAAGCTGTGGGTTGAGTACGCGCTGTCCCCCGACTGCGTGAACCTGGCCAAGGAGAACGAGAGCTACCAGTTCCTGGTGCTGGACAACGCCGAGCAGCCCGCTGTGGCCTACGAGATGGGCCTGGATCCCGACAACGTGATCGACTACGACTTTGAGGACGCCAAGGCCAACACCGACCAGTACATCATCGATTACTTCGACGCCCTGGGCGCTGCCGCGGATGGCCGCTTCAAGACCGAGTAATCAATCTGCTTTCCCAAGATGGGGGATGGTCTCCGGACTATCCCCCATTTTTCGGATATACCGCTTCCATCCCCGGGGCAGCTCCCCAGGTATCCGGAGGCTTCCTTCTGCGCCCAGGGCGGCTGGACGCAGGAGCAACCCTCCGGCGGGGGATGCGCGATCAAGCGCTGCTCCGGAGCTATTGAGAAAGGAGGACACGACATGGCCACAACCAAAAGCAAGCGTCTGGACCGGCAGAAGTTCTTTGCCGATCCGACCCTGGTGATCGCCATCGTGATCCTGGTGATCTTCCTGGCGCTGTTTATTCTCTACCCCCTGGCGATCCTGCTGGTGGAGTCCATCTATGCCAAGGATACCGGCTTCACCCTGTCCGTGTTCGGGCGGGTGTGGGACATGTACACCTTCCGCAAGGCCTTTAGCAACACGGTGGTGCTGGGGCTGATTGTGGGCTTCGGCTCGGTAGTGCTGGGGCTCCTGTTTGCCTATGTGGAGGTCTATGTGCGCTTGCGCACGCGGGTGGTTCGCGGCCTGTTCAAGGTGGTGAGCATGCTGCCCGTGGTGTCGCCGCCCTTTGTGCTGAGCCTGAGCATGATCTTGCTCTTTGGGCGCAAGGGCTTGATTTCCTACACCCTGTTCCACGTCAAGGGCAATGTGTACGGCTTGCCCGGCCTGGCGGTGGTGCAGATCCTGACCTTCTTCCCGGTGTGCTACATGATGCTCACGGGCTTGCTCAAGAACATCGACCCGTCCCTGGAGGAAGCCAGCCGGGACATGGGCGCCAGCCGCTTCAAGGTGTTCACCTCGGTGACGCTGCCCCTTTTGCTGCCTGGCCTGGGCAACGCCTTCCTGGTGACCTTCATCGAATCCGTGGCGGACTTCGCCAACCCCATGATGATCGGCGGCAACTATGATACCCTGGCCACCAGCATCTATCTGCAGGTCACCGGCGGCACCTACGACAAGGCGGGCGCTTCCGCCATGGCTGTGATTCTGCTTGGCTTGACCATGGTGATGTTCCTCATCCAAAAGTATTACCTGGAGAAGAAAACGGCCCAGACCCTCACCGGCAAGGCCAGCCGCGCCCGCATGCTCATTGAGGACAAGTCCGTCCGCTATCCGCTGACGGTGCTGTGTGCCGCCGTGAGCCTCTTCGTGGTGCTGCTGTATATCTCCGTGCCCTTTGGCGCGCTGTTCAAGCTCTGGGGGCGCGACTACACCCTCACCCTCAAGCATATCCAGAACATGTGGAAGATGGACGGCTTGCGCGCCTTCAAGGATTCCTTCGTGCTGAGCCTGATCGCTACGCCCATCACCGCGCTGCTGAGCATGATCATCAGCTACCTGGTGGTCAAGAAGAAGTTTGCCCTCAAGGGCTTCATCGAGTTTGTGTCAATCCTGGCCATGGCCGTGCCGGGCACGGTGCTGGGCATCGGATACATCCGCGGCTTCTCCGGCGGCGTGTTCCATACCGGCTTCCTGCAGGGGCTGTACGGCACAGGAGCCATCCTGGTCATCGTGTTCATTGTGCGCTCCCTGCCCACGGGCACCCGCAGCGGCATCTCCGCGCTGCGCCAGATCGACAAATCCATCGAGGAATCCGCCTATGACATGGGCGCAGGCTCCGGCAAGGTGTTCGCCTCGGTGACGCTGCCGTTGATCAAGGACAGCTTCCTCAGCGGCCTGGTGACCACCTTCGTCCGCTCCATCACCGCCATTTCCGCCATCATCCTGCTGGTGACGCCCAAGTATCTGCTCATCACCGTGCGGATCAACGAATTCGCTGAGAAGGGCGAGAACGGCATCGCCTGCGCCTACGCGACCGTGCTGATCATCATCACCTTCGGGATGATTATGATTCTCAACGGCATTCTGCGCTACTTCGACGTGGAGCACAAGCAGAAGCGGCTGGCCAGGAGGTTTGAGCGCGAGACCCGGGCGCTGAACAAGCAAAAGGCACTGGGCTGAACTGACCGATTTCGCAGGAGGATTGCATCATGAGCGAGAAAATGAAAGCCCCCAAGGGCGTGAAGCTGGAGCACATCTCCAAAATCTACAAGGACCCTAAGACCCACAAGGATTTCTACGCGGTCAAGGACATCGAGCTGGATATTCAGCCTGGTAGCTTCATCACGCTGCTGGGACCCTCCGG
Source organism: Clostridiales bacterium (assembly GCA_029012285.1). Classification (GTDB taxonomy): domain Bacteria; phylum Bacillota; class Clostridia; order Christensenellales; family Aristaeellaceae; genus UBA11524. Next base: position 9,292 of record JAQXLU010000074.1, read on the forward strand.
CTGTGGCAAGACCACCACGCTGCGCATGATTGCCGGCTTTGAATCCCCGGACGAGGGCGAGATCTACCTGGGCGGCGAGCCCATCAACGCCCTCACCCCCAACAAGCGCGACACCGCCATGGTGTTCCAGTCCTACGCGCTCTTCCCCCACATGAACGTGTTCGACAACGTGGCCTATGGATTGAAGCTGCGCAAGGTGCCCAAGGCGATCATCCGGGAAAAGGTGATGAACATTCTTTCCCTGGTGAAGCTGGACGGCATGGAGTTGCGCATGACCAATCAGCTCTCCGGCGGCCAGCAGCAGCGTGTGGCGCTGGCCCGCGCCCTGGTGGTGGAGCCCGGCGTGCTGCTCTTTGACGAGCCGCTGTCCAACCTGGACGCCAAGCTCCGCGTGGAGATGCGCACGGAGATTCGCCGCATCCAGCAGGCCCTGGGGATCACCGCCATCTACGTGACCCACGACCAGAGCGAAGCTATGTCCCTGTCCGACCAGATCATCCTGATGAAGAACGGCGTGATCGCCCAGACCGGCACGCCCATGGACATCTACTACCACCCCAACAGCGAGTTTGTGGCGGACTTCATCGGTGAGTGCAACTTCCTCAAGGGGAAGGTGGCGGCCTGCGCAAACGGCGTGGCCACGGTGGATGTGGATGGCCACAAGGTGGAGGTCTCCTGCGACACCGCCTTTGAGCGTGGCGCAGCGGCGACCATCGTGCTTCGCCCCGAGGCCATCGTGCTGGGCGATACCGGCGCACTGCCCTGCAAGGTGGAGCTGAGCTGCTTCATGGGCAGCTATCAGAACTACCACGTCCGCGTGGGCGACACCCTGGTGAAGATCGCGGATAACTGCCCTGCCGCGAAGAAAATCTTCCATGTGGGCGACACCGCCTGGATCTCCTTCGACAAGGTCTGCAGCCACCTGCTGTGACCGTTCCCGCGGGAAAGGCCTTCCTGGCGTCGCTGCAGCAGGACGCGGACAGCTTTGCCCAGTACCTGCAAATCCACGTACAGCATGAAGCAGTGATGGGTTCCCGCCATCGCTGCTTTTTTTGCAGCAGTCTCATCAACCACCTAAAAATCTGACACATCCGGATGAAGAAT
>JAQXLU010000075.1 GCA_029012285.1 Clostridiales bacterium
CATGAAGGTGATCTACAACGACGGCCATGTGGCCGAGTGCGCCCCCGAGGAGGAATTGCACATCCTGCGCCACAGCGCGGCCCACATCCTGGCCCAGGCCGTGAAGAACCTCTACCCCCAGGCGCACTTTGCCTACGGCCCTGCCACCGAAAACGGCTTCTACTACGATGTTGACCTGGGCGATGTCAAACTCTCCGAGGAGGATCTGCCCGCCATCGAGAAGGAGATGCAGTCCATCGTCAAGAAGAACCTGCCCATCAAGCCCTTCGCCCTGTCCCGGGACGAAGCCATCAAGCTGATGGATGAGCGCGGCGAAGCCTACAAGGTTGAGCATATTGGTGACCTGGCTGAGGACGTGACGCTGACCTTCTACCAGCAGGGCGACTACATCGACATGTGCGTCGGCCCGCATCTGTGCTACACCAAGGCGCTCAAAGCCTTCAAGCTGACGGCCATCTCCGGCGCATACTGGAAGAACGACAAGGACAACAAGATGCTCACCCGCATCCGTGGCATCGCCTTCCGCAACGGCGAGGAGCTGGCGGAGTACGAGCACATGATGGCCGAGGCTGAGAAGCGCGACCACCGCAAGATCGGCAAGGAAATGGGCCTGTTCATGTTCTCCGAGGAGGGCCCCGGCTTCCCCTTCTTCCTGCCCAAGGGCATGCTCATCAAGAACGCCCTGATCGACTACTGGCGCGACATCCACTACGCCGCGGGCTACGTGGAGGTCTCCACCCCCATGATGATGAACCGCCGCCTGTGGGAGACCTCCGGCCACTGGGATCACTACAAGGACAACATGTACGCCACGAAGATCGACGACGAGGACTTCTGCATCAAGCCCATGAACTGCCCCGGTGGCGTGATGGTGTACAAGAACGAGCCCCATTCCTACCGTGATCTGCCCTTGCGCTGCGGCGAGCTGGGCCTGGTGCACCGCCACGAGCTCAAGGGCGCGCTCCACGGCTTGTTCCGCGTGCGCTGCTTCACCCAGGACGACGCCCACATCTTCATGACCCGCGAGCAGATCCCCGATGAGATCGCCGGTGTGGTGGCGCTGATCAACCAGGTGTATTCGAAGTTCGGCTTTGAATACTTTGTCGAGCTCTCCACCCGCCCGGAGGATTCGATGGGCTCTGACGAGGATTGGGAGGACGCGACCAACGGCCTAAAAACCGCGCTGGAAAAGCTGGGCATGCCCTATATCATCAACGAGGGCGACGGCGCGTTCTACGGCCCGAAGATCGACTTCCACCTGCGCGACTGCCTGGGTCGCACCTGGCAGTGCGGCACCATTCAGCTGGACTTCCAGATGCCCCTCAACTTCCAGCTGGAGTACGTGGCCGAGGACGGTTCCAAGAAGCGCCCCATCATGATCCATCGTGTGTGCTATGGCTCCATCGAGCGATTCATCGGCATCCTGACCGAGCATTTCGCGGGCAAGTTCCCTACCTGGATGGCGCCCGTGCAGGTCAAGGTACTGCCCGTGTCCGATAAATCCATGGATTACGCCAAGGAGGTCTACGAGCGACTCAAGGCCCTGAAGGTGCGTGTGGAGCTGGACGACCGTAACGAGAAGATTGGCTACAAGATTCGCGAGGCGCGCCAGGTGGATCGCGTGCCCTACATGCTGATCCTGGGCGGCAAGGAGGTCGAGGATGGCACCGTGTCCGTCCGCGACCGCGCCACCGACCAGACGATCACCTGCACGCTGGATGAGTTCGTGCAGAAGCTGCAGAAGGAGATTGCGGAGCGCGTCTGATGGCGCGGCTCCAAGGCTTGCTGCATCGGTTTACCAATACGGGAGGGACCACGGCTTTGGCCCGGTCCCTTCTTTGTACCTGTACAACGGATACGGCTGGGTCGTAACATCACAATTCAGGAGGCCCTATGAAGAAAGCAATCACGGGACTGTTCATGCTGCTGGTGCTGCTGGCCTGCTTGATGTGCGCCCACGCGCAGGAGGCGATGGACATCACGAAGGAGGTCGTGTTCCACATCGGCAAAGGGCGGATTGATCCCAAGGAGATGGTGGACCGGCGCTACACCACCTTTTATACCCTGCGCAAGGGCGGCAGCTTCCGGGTGGTCAGCGAAAACCAGGCGATCTCAGGCGTGAAGGTGCAGTTCTATGAGCAAGCTGCCCGGTGCACCGTGGAGGCTCTGGTGGAGGACGATTGGACGGAAATCGGGCAGGTCGGGGCGTATCTTTCCGATTGGGTTAGCGTCCCGGCGGGTGTCACGCAGCTGCGGCTGACGAACCTCTCCGACGGCCGCGCGTATTTTGCGGAGATCACCGTCTATGGCGAAGGCGACGCGCCTGCGGACGCGCCCGTGTGGCATGTGGCGGACAAGGCGGATATGATGCTGGTGGTGGCCCATCCCGATGATGAGCTGCTCTGGTTTGGCGGCTTTCTGCCCACCTACGCGGGAGAGCGCGGACTGACCGTGCAGGTGGTCTATGTGGTGCCCACCATGCCCAACCGCCGCCTGGAGCTGCTAGATGGCTTGCAGCATTGCGGCGTGCAGGTTTACCCGGCCTTTGTGGGCATGGCGGATATGCGCGCCAACACGCTGGAGGGGCAGTATAAGCTCTGGAACAGGCAACGGCTATACAACACCATGACGGCGCTGGTGCGGCAGTACCGGCCGGATGTAGTGGTCACCCAGGACTTCCGCGGCGAATATGGGCATGGCGCGCATCGCGCTACGGCGGATGCGACGGTCAAGGCTGTCGAATTCGCGATGGACAGCAGCATGCATCCGGATTCTGCCAAGCAGTATGGCCTCTGGCAGGTCAGCAAGGTCTATGTGCATCTTTACGGGGAGAACCGCGTGCAGCTGGACTGGCATGTGCCTCTGGAAAGGTTTGGCGGCAAGGATGGCATGACGGTTGCCACCGAGGCGCTGGCTTGCCACGTCAGCCAGGTGAAGCACGGCTGGACCATGGAAGAAGGCGGACAAAATGACAACTCGCTGTTCGGGCTGTATTTCACCGCCGTTGGCATGGATGAAAACGGAAACGACCTGATGGAGCACATCGCGCGCTGACATCCCCCCGAATCGAAAAGGAGGGCATTCCTTATTTGGGATGCTCTCTTTTCGTGTGCGGGAAGCAAAAGTCTGCCGCTTCCCCCTTGAAATCCCATCCCAATGGGTTTATAATATATGTTGAGATCATAGTGGGGTGATTGTACCCTGCCAAAGCGAGGTATGTTATGTTTACCGGCTTTCCGGAGGAAACGATGCAGTTTTTCCTGGACATCCGCTTCCATAATGACAAGGCATATTATGCCGAAAACAAGCCGCGGTACGAGCGGGATGTGAAGGCGGTGTTCGGGGCGTTCATCGACGCGCTGGCGTCTGATATGCAGGAAATCGACCCGTCGATGGAGGTGCGCCCCTATAAGTGCCTGGCCCGCATCCACCGGGATACGCGCTTCTCCAAGGACAAGTCGCCCTTCCGGGATCACCTGTGGCTGTGCTTCCGCCGCGCCGCCGAGCCAAAGGAGGGCAGCGTCAATTTCTTCTTCGAGCTGGGCCCTACCAGGCTTGGCTGGGGCATGGGCACCTGGGGGGAGAATCGCCCGATGATGGATGTGCTGCGTCGGCGCATCGTTGCGCAGCCGGAGCAGATCGACCGCATCGTGGCCTCCTGTCACCTGGCGGAAAACGACTTCACCGTGTACAATCAGACCTGGAAACGCATGGAGGTGCCGCCCGACGTTCCCGAGGGGCTGCGTCATTGGTATTGCACCCGGGAGGTGTATATCGGCAAGGCGCATCCGGACATGAGCAAGGTCGGCACGCCGGAGATCCTTGACATCGTTCGGGCGGATTTCAAGACCCTTGCGCCGCTGTATCATCTGCTGCGCGGCGCGTATGACGAGGCCGAAGCAGGCAAGACGGCGCAGTGATAGGTATGCTTCTCCCGGGGCGCTTGGCCCGCCAGGGGAGAACGAGCTGGAAAGGAGCTATGGTTATGGATTGGATGAAACTCAAGAGCGGTTCCGACGTGCGCGGTACGGCGGTGGGCGAGAATGCGCCGCTGACGCCCCATGTGGCGATGTGCCTGGGGATGGCCTTCGCCCGCTATGTTGCTGAAAAGAAGAATAAGCCCATCGCCCAGGTGACCATCGCCCTGGGCCGTGACAGCCGCATTTCCGGCCCGGCGTTGCTCCAGGCTGCGGCGGAGGGCGTGGCCAAGGCGGGTGCGAATGCCCTGTCCTTTGGTATGTGCTCCACCCCTGCGATGTACATGGCCATCATCACCCCTGGCTTTCAGCCCGATGGCTCGGTGATGATTACCGCCAGCCATCATCCCTATGACAAGAACGGCCTCAAGTTCTTCGTGGAGGAGGGCGGTCTGGAGGGCAAGCAGGTGGCGGAATTGATCGAAACTGCCTCTTCCCTGGAGCCGGAGAGCATGCCCATGGCGGGCACCATCACCGAAAAGCCCTTCCTGCCCACCTACAAGAAGCTCCTGGGTGACCGCATCCGCAAGGGCCTGAACACCGATGTGCAAAAGCCCCTGTTGGGCTTGCATGTGGTGGTGGACGCGGGCAACGGCGCGGGCGGCTTCTATGCCGAACTGATGGAGGAGCTGGGTGCGTGGATCGAGGGCAGCCAGTTCCTGGAGCCAGACGGCATGTTCCCCAACCACATCCCCAACCCCGAGAATGCCCAGGCGATGGCTTCCATCTCCGAGGCGGTGAAGAAGGCCGGCGCTGACCTGGGCGTTATCTTCGATACGGATTGCGACCGGGCTGCCGTGGTGGATGCAGACGGACGTGAAATCAATCGCAACCGCCTCATTGCGCTCATCTCCGCCATCCTCCTGGATGAAAAGCCCGGCCAGACCATCGTGACGGACTCTGTGACCTCCTCAGGGCTGAAGAAGTTCATCAACGACTGGGGCGGGGAGCATTATCGCTACAAGCGCGGCTACCGCAATGTTATTGACGAGGCCATCCGGCTGAACGCGGAGGGCATCAGCTGCCCGCTGGCCATCGAAACCAGCGGCCACGCGGCGCTCCGTGAGAATTACTTCCTGGATGACGGTATGTACCTGGTGACGGTGTTGATCGTCCGCGCGATGAAGCTCAAACAGGAGGGCAAGACCCTGGGCAGCCTCATCGCTGATCTGCAGGAGCCGGTGGAAAGCAAGGAAATCCGCCTGACCATCACGGCGGAGGACTTCCGCGAGGCGGGCAAGGTCGCCATCCAGAAGGTGCTGGACTACGCCAACGCGGCGGAAAGCTGGCATATCGCCCCCGACAACCGGGAGGGCGTGCGCATCGCCTTCGACCTGGAGGACGAGGAGGGCAATCTTGGCCTGGAGAACGGCTGGTTCCTGCTGCGTCTGTCCGTGCACGACCCGGTGCTGCCCCTCAATGTGGAAAGCGATGTGCCCGGCGGCGTGCAGATCATGCTCAAGGGCTTGTACAACGTCCTCAAGGATTGCGAGGGCATCAACTTTGAGTCCCTCGAGCAAGCCATCGGGGCATAAGCGTGAAAGGGGCGCAGGGGCTGCGCCCCTTTTCGTGTACGGAGGAAGCGTATGAATGTCAACGAATACCAAAGGGAAGCCATGACGCTGCTCAACCCCGCGCTGACGCACAAGGATGTGCTGCTGAACGCGCTGATGGGATTGTGCGGGGAGTCCGGCGAGGCCATCGACCTGATGAAGAAGCACCTCTACCAGGGCCACGACCTGGATCGGGAGAAGCTCATCCGGGAGCTGGGCGACATTGCCTGGTACTTAGCGGAAGCCGCCACGGGGCTGGATATTGATTTGAGCGAGGTACTTCAGGGCAATCTGGATAAGCTGCATGCCCGCTACCCGCAGGGCTTCGACACAAAGCGCAGTCAGCACCGGGAGGGCGAGGTATGAAGCGCTACAACATCATCATGCTGGTAGATGCCTCCGGCGAGCAGCTGCTGATGTGCCAGCGGCGCAAGCCGCCCTATCAGGGGCTGTACAACCTGGTAGGTGGCAAGGCTGAGCCGGGAGAGGACGGCCTTGACGCTGCCTACCGGGAGCTGCGGGAGGAAACGGGCGTGACCGCGGCGGATGTGACGCTGCATCCCCTGGTCACCTTCACCTACGCCAATGGCGGGGCAGGGCTCCCGCCCTATGCGCTGGAGGCCTATGTGGGCCGCTTGCGCCATCCGGTGGAGGTGCGCGGCGATGAAAACCCGCTGCTGTGGATGCCCCTGACGGAGAATTTCTTCGATATGGAGCGCTTTGCCGGGGAGGGCATCATCGGACATGTGGTGGAGACCGTGCGCCGTTATCGCCCGGAAATGATCGAGCTTGACGTTCCGGCGGAGAACGGCCAGGGCCTGCCCTGTGCCGCGCAGCATAAGATGTCCCTGCGGCCTGAGCCGTTTGGCATGATTGCCGAGGGACGCAAGCGCTACGAGCTGCGATTGAATGACGAAAAGCGCCGCCGCATTGCCGTGGGGGACATCATCACCTTCACCTGCACGGCGGATGAGCGCAGCGTCACCGTACGGGTCACGTCGCTGCAGTCCTTCCCGGATTTCGCGGCGCTGTATGCGGCGCTGCCTCTCACCGAATGCGGCTATACGGCGGAAAACGTGGCCACTGCCGACCCACGGGACATGGAAAGGTACTATCCACCGGAAAGGCAGCGCGACCATGGCGTGCTGGCCATCGGGGTGGAGCGCATCCGGTTGCCTTTGTCTGCCTTGAACGGTGAATATGCCGTGCGCGAGCTGACCGATGCCGATGTTCCGGAGATGCTGCGGGTGGCGCGGAGCAATTCGTTCTTTTATCGCTACATGCGACCCGACCCCACGCCGGAGAACCTGGCGGCTGACCTGACCGCCCTCCCGCCCCGCCGAACGATGGCGGACAAGCATTTCTTCGGCTGGTTTGAGGGGGATCGCCTGGTCGCGATGATGGATCTGATCACCCATCACCCTGAGCCGGACAAGGCCTTCATCGGCTGGTTCATCCTCGATGGCGCACGCCAGGGACAGGGCCTGGGCAAGCGCCTGGTGCGCGATGTGCTGGCGATGCTGAAGGCTCAGGGCGTCCACGAGGTGCGTCTGGGCCGCATTGAGGGGAATCCCCAGAGCGAGCATTTCTGGCATGCCTGCGGCTTTGCGGAAAACGGGCTTTCCTATGACACGGCGGATTACCGCGTGCTGGTCATGGCCAAGCGGATATAAGGAAAAGGAGCTGTCATGGGATGCATTCCGATAAGACAGTATCAAGTGGTTTTCAATACGGCATGGCTTCGGTCATGCCGTTTTTGCATTCTGTACGCTTTGCAGCAGGCTGGCAGGGAGAATACCAATGTAGTTGTAGCTGATTTCGATTTCCTGTACACGGTGGCCGCTGCTTTTGTCAGGAGCATGAACGTATACGGCATTTACCATATCGTTGAGGATGGTGGGCGTCAGCTTGTCGAGGTACAAATACTTCTTCACCTGTCGGATGAAGCGATCCGCATTCTCTGCCTGGTCTTCCTGCTCATTGATTTCTCTGCTCAGTAGGTCGATCCTCGTGCGCAGTTCAGCCTGCTCGCGCTCGTAATCATCGGACAGCATCTGGAAGCGAGTTTCCGAGAGCTTCTCGTTGACCATGTCCTCGTAAATGCGCTTGAACAACTTATCCAGTTCGGCAATTCGGTTCTCTGCTTTCTGTAAGGCCTTGCGCTTTGCGGTAAGTTCCTTCTTTGCCTCAGCAGATCGCCTTGCGCCGAGTGCCTCACGGAACACATCCTCGTAGCAGGCAACGCAGGAGATCACCAGACGCATGTGCTGCAGCACACCTTCCTCCAACACCACAGCGCGGATGAAGTGCGCTTCACAGGCATCCTTGCCTTTCTTCCGGGAGGAGGAGCAAACAAAGTGATCTTGCCGCACCTCGTAGTGGTTGCTGGTGCAGTAATACAGCTTAGCACCGCAGTCCGCACAGCGCGCAATGCCGGAGAACATGTTACTCTTGCCGGTTCGCGTGGGACGTCGCTTGTTCTTGCGAATCTCCTGCACACGGGCGAAGGTATCTGTGTCGATGATCGCCTCATGGGTATACTCGAAGATGTGCCATTCCTCCGGCGGATTCTCGATCTTCTTCTTGCTCTTGTAGGAAGGCTTCCGCGTTTTGAAATTGACCATGTGACCAAGGTATTCCAGCTTACTGAGAATGCCTGACACTGTGCGCGCTGACCATTGATATGGGTTGTCTGGCGTTTTCACTGACGAGCATCTGCCTGTCCTTTCCCAGTGTGCAGCAGGACATTCGATGCGAGCTTCTTCCAGCTTGTGCGCGATCATGGACGGGCCATAGCCCTCCATGCACCAATCGAAGATACTGCGGACAACAGCAGCTGCTTCTTCATCAGCGATCCAGTGTTTTGGGTTATCAGGATCTTTCGTGTAGCCATACGGCGGGTGTGTTGTCAGGTATTGCCCGGACTCACCCTTCTGACGCATGGTGGCGATGATCTTCTTGCTGGTGTCCTTCACATAGAACTCGTTGATGATGTTCAAGAACGGCGTGAAGTCATTGTCCTGTTGGTTGGCGCTGTCCACGCCGCTGTTGACGGCAATGAAGCGGACGTTGTGCTTGGGGAACATCACCTCGGTGTAGATGCCGACCTCAAGGTAGTTGCGTCCGATGCGGCTCATGTCTTTTGCGAGGATGATGCCGATCTGTCCAGACTCGACCAGCGAGATCATTCGCTGCCAGTCGGGGCGATTGAAGTTTGCGCCGGAGTAACCGTCGTCAATGAAGAACTGGATGTTCTTGAATCCTCGCTCGCGAGCATGCCTTTCGAGGATAGCGCGTTGATTGGAAATGGAGTTGCTCTCGTTGGTCATTTCATCCTCGCGGCTGAGTCGGCAATAGATGGCTGTGATTCTTTCAGACTGCCTCATGTCTCTGTCCTCCTTCATGGTCGGGCAGTCTGCCAATACAGGATTGCTTGCATTCATTGTAACATACATGGGCTGCTTTGTCATTCCTCCTGCGGGTTGGTTACAGATGTTTCAGAGGACATACGGACAAGCAGCTTGGAGGAGAGGCTGCGCTGTCCGTCATAGTGTCCAGTAAAACGGTAGGTGGTACGACCGGAAGTGATCTCCACGGCGATCTCTGGCAGGGATGCTGCACAGAGATTGCGAGTGGAGATACTGCCGTCAAGATTGAGTTTGTAGTTGTGTGGGGTCTGCCTGGTCATGGGGGATTCCTTTCTATTGAAATTTGATAACGCATTGCGCTAATATACTTAACGAATGAGTCTGGCATTTTCTTGCAGGTGTGCAGGAAGGTCAACAAAAAAGAATGTGTCCCAAGTTGAGACACATTTTGTGTGCTGTTGTAGCAAGTGGTGCATGTGAGTGTTCAACGCCCTCAGATGCTACTTGCTGGGGAAGCACCCCAAACCCTTTGGAGCATGATTCACATGCAGCAGTGCGCGTGTGTTTTGTAAACATCGCGAAGAATAGCCGCGCACTTTGTGTGCGATCAATGGGTTTGGGCTGCTGCCCAACAAGCCAGTATGTGGATTTGGCTATCCACATGCATTGCTTGCCACGACATGTCCTGCGCTTTCATCGCAGGAAGCACTGCTTGGGTTCGGAGGATTATGCAATATTTCAATCTGCTCTACTTTGCACAGGATGGACTGTTCTCCTAAACAGTCTATCGCTAATGGGCATTTTCCAATTCTCCCACCAAGGCGGGGAACGGCGAGAGCTCTGCTAGCGCACTGTTGCAAGCAATTTCAGTACGTCACCTCGGGTGGGGTGGGACAATAGACCGCTTCGGGATCAGGCATGTGGACATCGTTTCAATCCACCCACCCCGAGCGGGGTGGGACCTATGCGAGTGAGCATCGGTGCGACCATCACGGTCATTTCAATCCACCCACCCCGAGCGGGGGGGGACGGCGCGGAACAGGACAATAAGTAAGGAGGGCAAGATTTCAATCCACCCACCCCGAGCGGGGTGGGACATTGGACGCAATGACAATAGCCTTTCTATAACCATTTCAATCCACCCCCCCCGAGCGGGGTGGGACGACTGGTACGCATGGAGAGTTTCTGGTATTCATTATTTCAATCCACCCACCCCGAGCGGGGTGGGACGCAGTAACATGACCATGTACCTCCTTCTATTCAAATTTCAATCCACCCACCCCGAGCGGGGTGGGACCAGATGGGGGATTCTGGCAGCCAGTGTGCGTAATATTTCAATCCACCCACCCCGAGCGGGGTGGGACTTCCTCC
>JAQXLU010000076.1 GCA_029012285.1 Clostridiales bacterium
TTCGCTGAGGATGCTGCGGGCAATGTGACTAGCCAGGAGCATGTCTATACCGGCGAGGTGGCCTACGACGATATCTTTGGTCGCCTGTCTAAGTTCACTGAGCAGGTTGGCGCCGATCATGAAGAGTTTGTGACCAAGTTCGGTTACGACGACGAGAATCGTCCCACCTCTCTGGATTACGGCGCTCACGGCAAGAGCACCTTGGAGTACGATGGCCTGGGCCGCGTGGCGAAGGCTACCGTCAAAGCAGGTAGCGGCACCGCGAATACCACGACCTATACCTATGTGGCGGGTGCAGCTCTGGCCGATGTAAGCGGCAAGACCAGCACCACTGGTCTGGTGGCCTCCATTTCCCAGACTGGCGGCAACTTCACCTACACCTATGATGACAATGGCAACATCACCAAGGTAGTGCAGGATGGTAAGACCACTTCGTATACCTACGATGCGCTGGGCCAGCTGACCCGCGTAGATGACGCGCAGGAGAATGCCACTTGGGTGTATGCCTACGATCAGGGCGGTAACATCCTGAGCAAGAAGAAGTACGCGCTTGGTGTAGCTTCCGGTACGGCTGCTGAGAGCAAGACTTTTACCTATGGCAATGCCAATTGGCGTGATCAGCTGACTGCTGTTAACGGCGTTGGCATTACCTATGATGCTATTGGTAATCCCCTGAATGATGGCACCTGGACCTATACCTGGCAGAATGGCCGTCAGCTCAAGAAGATGCAGAAGTCTGGCGAAACCGTCGAGTTTATCTATAACGAGAACGGTCTGCGTGTGCAGAAGACTGCTACCTCCACTGGCGTAACCAAGTACACCCTGCACGGCAAGAACATTGTGCACATGACTCAGGGCAGCAACGAACTGCACTTCTTCTACGATGCGCAGAACAAGCCTGTGGTAGTTGTTTACAACGGAACCCCATACAGCTATGTGAAGAACCTGCAGGGTGATATTGTTGCCATTCTTGACAGCAACAAGAATGCTGTGGTAAACTATGTGTATGATGCTTGGGGTCGGCCCATCAGCTGCTCCGGCACCATGGCAAACACGCTGGGTAAAATCAACCCGTTCCGTTATCGTGGATATGTCTACGATGAAGAGACAGGGCTGTACTATCTCAGAAGTAGGTACTATCATGTAGCTTATTCCCGTTTTCTGAATGCGGACATCGTTCTGACTCTGCATTTGTTTGCCTATTGCAATAATAACCCTGTTGTGTATGGTGATAGCGAGGGTACGATCACCAAAGAAGAAAAAAGTGATCTACCCTACCTTTACTATTCATATCTAACCCCCGAAGGCTGCGAAAACCTACGCACGATCTTTATGGAACAGGTTCAGTTCAATTTGGGTTACACTGTTCATCCAGGACAATACGTAATCATTTTCTTTGATGAGAGCGATCCGAGCGGACGCGGACTTGCTGCAAATGGATGTTATAGTGCTGGTCTATGGGCACAAAAGAATAATACAGATGAGTATGAGCTGATTTCAGTATTCGTCCGCCCCCAATATTTGAACGACGATTTGGGCAGTATCTTGTTTACACATAAGTACTATACTTGGAAGAGCGACCCAGTTAAGTTGTTTGAAGTAATGCCTCACATACTGCGATACAACGATAAACACGCTCCAGAGTCACTCCCTAAAACTTACGATGCTGCAATAAAATTCTTTCAGGAAGCTCACGGCCTAACGCCTGATGGGGTAGTCGGAAAAGATACTTTGCAAGCCATCGTTGAAATGCTTCAAGAGGAAAATCCCTTTTACAATGGAAATGACCCAAGTGGTTATAGATAATTAGTGAGTGGAGGGACACTATGAAATTTGCAAGAGTCTTCATTATTGGGTTTGCCATTCTTCTCATTACATCGATTTCCTTTGCTTTTGCGGAATGGACGTATACTGCCCCCAAACTTGTCGATGATACCGTGCTGACAGATGAGATAAACGACTTTTTGTCTAACCAACTAAGGACTTTGTTTCCTGTTCTTTCCGAATCGCAGAAGCAACAAATTTCAATCTCAGCTATATACGAGTATCCTGACCAATCAGGATGGAGTGTAGAACTTGTTTACAAAGACTGCCCAAATTTCTTCATGTCCCTTGAGATCATTAGAACATCGGATAACTCGCTTCAGATAACTGATACCCTACCATGGGAGTTTGAGGAGTTGATAGAACTATATGATTCATGTATTTCTTATGCAGATGCAGTTGCTATTGCTCGCATTCATCTATCTGTCGCGATTTACCGTGCATGTCAAATGGAAGAGACCGAGATTTCGCAACTTGTTGAAGAATATGGCTTTTCCGCATTGGATCCTACACATTTCGTTGAAGAAGCAGCGTTTATTGCACCGCAGAATGGCGGTATAAAAGATAGCGTACCAGAATGGTCTTTCTACTTTGGATTTGCAAAAGATGAGCAAGCAGGGGCGAATTGGACTGTTAACCCTCTATGGTACGAGATTTCAATTGATGCCTCTTCGGGTGTCATTCTCGAAGAGAACTACTATGGTTGTCTGATATGGCTCAAGTAACCTTATAGCGTGAATTGTGAAAATTCACAAATGAAAGATCCTGTAGCAGATTCCCGCCTTTGAAAATTGATACCTCATCATATCGACCACTCGGCATTTGCCGGGTGGCCTTTTCTGTGCCATTGGTAACCCGCTGAGCGATGGTGCTTAGCTGCATCATCATGTTTTTTAGAAAAGTTCGTAAACCTCTTGACAACTAATTCGCCATGATACAGCTCATGGCCGGCGGCGGTGTGGCCCTGATCGGCACCACCCTGATCCCCCTGCTGTCCGGCCTGTTCGGCTGATGCGGATCAATCCCGCCCTCTCCAGGCCTTCCGGGGGAGGGTGTAAAGGAGGGATGCTCCTTTGAACTTCATCTGGGACAAAATCACGGAATGGCTCAAGGGCCTGCTGGTCGGCGGCATTGTCAGTAACCTGTCCGGGCTGTTTGACAGCATCAATACCCGGGTTTCGGATGTGGCTGCCACGGTGGGTACCACACCTCAGGCTTGGAACGGCGGCATCTTTAACATGATTCGCAGCCTGTCCGAAAATGTGGTGGTGCCCATCGCCGGTATCATCCTGACCTTTGTGGCGTGTCTGGAGCTGATCCAGATGCTGATCGACCGCAACAACATGCACGACTTCGACACCTTTTTGTTCTTCAAGTGGATCTTCAAGACGTTCGCAGCCGTGACGATTGTCACCAACACCTGGAACATCGTCATGGCGGTCTTTGATGTGGCCCAGCATGTGGTGGGTCAGGCCGCGGGGGTGATCGTCGGGGATACCGCGCTGGATGTCACGGCGTTGCTGGGCGACATGGAGGCAGCCCTCATGGCTATGGATGTGGGCCCGCTGTTCGGGCTGTGGTTCCAGTCCTCTCTGATGGGCATTATCGCCTGGGCCCTGAGCATCTGCATCTTCATCATCGTATACGGGCGCATGATCGAAATCTACATGACCACCGCGCTGGCCCCCATTCCCATGGCGACCATGATCAACCGCGAGTGGGGGCAGATGGGCCAGAACTACCTGCGGTCGCTCTTCGCCCTGGGCTTCCAGGCATTCCTCATCATGGTCTGCGTGAGCATCTACGCGGTGCTGGTGCAGGGTATCACTGTGGGCAGCGACATCGGCGCGGCCTTGTGGACGTGCATCGGTTATACGGTGCTGCTGTGCTTCACGCTGTTCAAGACGAGCAGCATCGCCAAGTCCCTGTTCAATGCCCACTAAAGCAAGGATAGTTCAGAAAGCGATACAAACGCCAAGGTAATCAATAGATTATTCCGAATTCGGAATATTTTATTGACCATCAGGGAAATATGCTCTATAATGAGAATACTTCATGCCGGAGGTGATTTCATTGGTAGAGCGAAAGGAATACCTTGAGGCCTTGCTGAGCTGGAAGGATGAGCAGGTCATCAAGGTTGTGACGGGCATCCGTCGGTGCGGCAAGTCTACTCTGCTGGCCCAATTCCAGCAAAGGCTTCTGAAGGACGGTATTTCCAGTGAGCAGATTGTCTCCGTGAACTTCGAGGAACTGGAGCACGAGGAACTGCAGGACTATCACAGGCTGTATGCCTATCTGAAGGAAAGACTGGTGCCCGGCAAAACCACCTACATCTTCCTTGATGAGATTCAGAAGGTTCCGGAGTTTGAAAAGGTGGTTGATAGTCTGTATGTGAAGCCCGATGTGGACATCTACATCACCGGCTCCAACGCCTGGATGCTGTCCGGCGATCTGGCAACGCTGCTGACCGGGCGGTATGTGGAAATCAGGATGCTTCCCTTGTCCTTCAGGGAGTTCCTTTCGCTTACCGGACTCAATGAGGAAGAGGGCCTTGCAGAATATTTGCACCATGGCGGCCTGCCCTATGTGGCGCAGATGAACCGAACCAACGAGAAGGTGGAAGCCTACCTGGAGGGTATCTACAATACCGTCATTGTCAAGGACATCGAGGATCGGCAGTCGCGCAGGGAAAGCGATCCGGCAAAGCGCAAAATCACGGACATCGCGTTGCTGAAAACCATCGCGAAGTACCTGGCCAGTGTGGTTGGCAGCCCTGTTTCAATCAGGAGCGTGACGGATTACCTGATCTCCAGCGGCAGAAAGGTGTCCCCCAATACCGTGGATGACTATGTGGAGGCCCTGACAGAATCCTTCATCTTCTATCCTGTGGACCGCTTTGACATTGTGGGAAAGCAGCTGCTGAAGATTGGCAAGAAGCTGTACATCGTGGATCCCGGCCTGCGGAATCACATTCTCCCGCGCAAGACCTATGACCTTGGATTCACCCTTGAAAATGTGGTGTATCTTGAGCTGCTCAGGCGCGGGTACAAGGTGTCAATCGGCAAGCTGGGGAATACGGAAGTGGATTTCGTTGCCGAAAAGCAGGGCGAATTGACCTACATTCAGGTTACTGCGGATATGACAGCGCAGGAAACCTTTGATCGTGAAATGCGCCCGCTGACGCTGATCCGCGACAACTATGAGAAGCTCATTCTGACTGCTGACCACCTGACCGTGGGCAACTACAACGGTATTCGTGTCAAGAATATCGTGAAATGGCTGCTGGAATGACCCCAACAGCGCAATATTGACAGCACAGACTCATCACCGGGCCTGTGCTTTTTGTATGGAGCGAAAGCCATAGAAAGGAACGATGATCATGGCCTATGTCCCTGTACCCAAGGACCTGACGAGGGTCAAAACCAAATTCCTGTTCAACCTGACCAAGCGTCAGGTGATCTGCTTCGGCCTGGGCGCGCTGGCGGGAGTACCGCTGTTCTTCCTGACGAAGAGCGTCCTCGGCACCAGCATGGCCACCCTGCTCATGATCGCCGTCATGCTGCCCTTTTTCATGTTCGCCATGTTCGAGCGGCATGGGCAGCCGCTGGAGAAGCTGCTCCGGCAGTACATGCAGGCACGCCATGTGCGGCCCCGCACCAGGGTCTACCAGACCGACAACTTCTACGCAACCATCGACGAGAATATCCGCATTCGACGGGAGGTAAACCACATCCTTCATGGCAAAGCACAAGCACAAATCCAAAGAAAAGATCCGGCTGACGCGGGCAGAAAGGAAGCAGCTGCAGGCTCTGATGAAGCGCAGGGAGCAGCGCAGCCGCAGCAAGCCCCGCAGCACGCAGGACACGATTCCGTATCAGCGGTTATGGCCTGACGGCATTTGCCGCGTCACGGATCACTATTACACCAAAACCATCCAGTTCCAGGACATCAACTATCAGCTCGCCCAGAATGAGGACAAGACGGCCATCTTCGAGGGCTGGTGCGATTTCCTGAATTACTTCGACAGCAGTATTCATGTGCAGTTTTCCTTCATCGACATGACGGCAGGAACCGAGGCCATCGGGCAAATCGTCCATATCCCGGACAGGGACGACGGCAACGACGAAATCCGGCATGAGTACGCCGCCATGCTGCAGAGCCAGCAATCCAAGGGCAACAACGGCCTGACCAGAACGAAGTACATCACCTTCGGGGTTGACGCGGAGAACATCCGGGCAGCCAAGCCCCGACTGGAGCGCATTGAACTGGATATCCTGAGCAACTTCAAGCGGCTGGGTGTGGCGGCGGAGCCTCTGGAGGGCTATGAGCGGCTCCGGCTCATGCACGACATGCTCCACATGGATCCCCGGTCAGCCTTCCGCTTCAGCTGGAACTGGCTTGCACCCACGGGGCTGTCCACCAAAGACTTCATCGCTCCTGCGAGCTTCGACTTCCGGGAGAAGCACACCTTCGGCATGGGCGAGCGGCAGGCGCAGGTCAGCTTCTTCAGCATCCTGGCCTCCGACCTGAACGACCGGTGCCTGGCGGACTTCCTCGCCATGGACACCCCGCTGGTGGTCAGCCTGCACATTCAGGCCATTGACCAGACGGCAGCCATCAAAGAGGTCAAGCGCAAGATCACAGATCTGGACAGGATGAAAATCGAGGAGCAGAAGAAGGCTGTCCGGGCGGGGTATGACATGGACATCATCCCCAGCGACCTGGCCACCTATGGCGGTGAAGCACAGAAGCTGCTGGAGGATTTGCAGAGCCGCAATGAGCGCATGTTCCTTCTGACCTTCCTGGTCATGAACACCGGCGAAAGCAGAAAGGCTCTCGCGCTGAATGTGAAGCAGGCCCAGAGCATCGCCCTGCAGCACAACTGCCAGCTGATTCCCCTGGACTTCCAGCAGGAGGACGGCCTGATCTCCTGCCTGCCCCTGGGGCTGAACCGTATCACCATTCAGCGGGGACTGACCACATCGTCCACCGCGATTTTTGTGCCCTTCACCACCCAGGAGCTGTGCCAGTGCAGCAGCGAAGCCCTGTACTGCGGGCTGAACGCGCTGTCCAACAACATTATCATGGTGGACAGGAAGTGGCTGAAGAACCCCAACGGCATCATCCTCGGCACTCCCGGCTCGGGCAAATCCTTTGCGGCAAAGCGTGAAATGACCAACGTCATGCTGCTGACGGACGATGACGTCATCATCTGCGACCCGGAGGGCGAGTACTTCCCGCTGGTGGAAGCCTTCCGGGGGCAGGTCATCCGCATTTCGCCCACCAGCACCAGCTATGTGAACCCCATGGACATCAACCTCAACTATTCCGATGAGGACAATCCCCTCAGCCTGAAATCGGACTTCATCCTGTCCCTGTGCGAGCTGATTGTCGGCGGGCGCGAGGGCCTGCAGCCCATTGAAAAGACCATCATTGACCGCGCAGTGCACATCATCTACCAGCCCTACCTCAACGACCCGCGGCCGGAGAGGGTGCCCATTCTGGAGGATCTGTACAACGCCCTTCGGCAGCAGGAGGAAAAGGAAGCCCAGCGGCTGGCGACGGCCCTTGAAATCTACGTGACCGGTTCCCTGAATGTGTTCAATCACCGCACCAACGTGGATGTGAACAACCGCATGGTCTGCTACGACATCAAGGAGCTGGGCAAGCAGCTGAAAAAGCTCGGCATGCTGATTGTGCAGGATCAGGTATGGGGCCGCGTGACAGCCAACCGCGCCGAGGGCAAGGCCACCCGGTATTACATCGACGAGTTTCACCTCCTGCTCAAGGAGGAGCAGACTGCGGCGTATTCCGTGGAGATTTGGAAGCGGTTCCGCAAGTGGGGCGGCATTCCCACCGGCATCACGCAGAATGTCAAGGACCTGCTTGCCAGTCAGGAGCTGGAGAACATCCTGGAAAACAGCGACTACATCTACATGCTCAATCAAGCGGCGGGCGATCGGGAGATTCTGGCGAAGAAGCTGGGCATTTCCCCGCATCAACTGTCCTATGTGACCCAGAGCGGCGAGGGCGAGGGACTGCTGTTCTATGGCAATGTGATTCTGCCCTTCCGCGACCACTTCCCGAAGAACACCAGACTCTATGCCCTCATGACCACCAAGCCGTCCGAGCGGCAGACGGCGTGATAACCTAAGGAGGCCACCGATATGCCCAAGACACACAACCGGGATTCCCCCAGGCTGCGCTTTACCGAGGAAGAAGCATCTGCGCCGGAACAGCTGACGCCGGAGATGCCAGCAGCCAAAGCAGCAAAGGGGAAGCAGCTGAAAAGTGCCCCGAAGCTGAGCTTTGAGGAATCGAAGCCCAAGCGGCCCTCCAAAGTTGTCCACCCCATCGAGCGCACGGTGCGAACCGCCGGCGATCAGCTGCACCGGCAGGTGGCTCAGGCCAACGAGGATGACAACGTTGCCGTGACCGCTGCGCTGAAGGCAGATGACGCCCGGGCAACCGTCCTGCAGGAGGGTGAACGCGCCTATCATGCGCGGAAGCTCCGTTCCCAACGACGGAAGGCAGAGGGCAGGAAGAACAGCTCTCCGGCTGGCACCAACGCATCGTCTGCTGCTCCCGGGAAGGCTCCATCGGGACGTTCCAACGGTTCTCCTCATTTTTCCAGGAATCCCGCATCCCGGTGGCAGCAGAAGCGCGCCATTCGCCGGGAGTATGCGGCAGCCAAAGCGGGAAAGTCGGCTTCGAGCCGCACCATACAAGCTGCCAAAGCAGCTGAGAAAACTGCGGAACGTGCGGGCAGCGCAACCGGGAAGCTGGGAGAGTTCCTTGCAAAGCACCCCAAGGCTCTGATCCTGATCGCCCTGGCCGGTATCCTGCTGGCGGTCATGAGCAGCCTGCAATCCTGCACGCCCTTGGCACAGTCCATCCTGGAATCCCTGGTCATCGGCACCTATCCTGCTACGGAGGATGACGTCCGTGCCGCCGAGCGCGTCTATGCCGGGATGGAGCGGGATCTGAAGGATGCGCTGGATCACTATGAGCGGTACCATCCCGGATATGACGAGTACATCGTGGAGGCAGACGAAATCTGGCACGATCCCTATGTGCTCATCGCCATCATCTCTGCTTGCACTGACGGGCAGGACTGGACGGTGGATACGGCTTATCCGGTGCTGGAGAAGTATTTCCGGCTGCAGTATGTGGTCACGGAGAACGTCACAACGGAGATTCGCTATCGCACGGAACGCAAAACCGGCACACGCATTGTAACCGACCCAGTGACTGGGCAGAGAAGAACCGAATCTTATTCCTACGATGAACAGGTGCCCTATACCTACCGCATCTGCCATGTGAGCTTGGAGAACCGGAACCTGTCCCATCTGCCGGTGCTGAGCATGAGCCACCACACCATGGGCATGTACGCGCTGTACATGGCAACCCACGGCAACATGGAGGGCATCTTCTCCGGCAATCCCTACGCAACGCCGCTGCGTGACCCGATGCTCTACGACATCCCCCAGGAAACGCTGGACGCCGACCCCACCTTTGCCCGTCTGATGGAGGAGGCCACCCAGTACATCGGCTACCCGTATGTGTGGGGCGGTGCAAGCCCGGAAACCAGCTTCGACTGCTCCGGCTTTGTCAGCTACGTTTTTACGAACAGCGGCGTGTACAACACGGGCCGACTGGGTGCCAAGGGTCTGCGGAGCCTGTGCCGCATGGTACCGGATGATCAGGCCAGGCCCGGTGACATTGTATTCTTTGAGGGTACCATGGGCGAAGGCGTGGCAGGCATTACCCACTGCGGCATCTATGTGGGCAACGGGATGATGCTGCACTGCGGAAGTCCCATCGGGTATGCCAACCTGAACGACGCCTACTGGCGCAATCATTTCCATTCCTTTGGCCGTATTCCCGAATAACGAAACAATGACTGCGGAGTCCTGCATGAGCAAGGCTCCGCGCGCTCTGAAAGGAGAATGACCATGAAATCCCCGCAAAACAGTGACGCTTACGCGATGAACATTGCCAGGCAGGTCATTGCTGCCGCGCTGGCCCTGATGCTGATTTCCGCACTGATTCCTGCCCGAGGCGAAACGATCGACCCGGAGGATGATGCTTGGCTGAGCGATACGATCATTTTGGACGACCCGGCCTATTTCATTCCGGAGGAGGAAGCACCGCTTCCGGTCATCACTTCGGTCGGAAAAAACAACGTGAAGGTCAATGGCGTGAAATCGAAATACAAGCTGGTTCGCTACACGATTCCGGAGCAGCTGCTTGCCAATGACGACACCTTCCTCCGGCTGATGATCGAGGCCGAAAAGTACATCGGCTATCCCTATGTGTACGGCGGCAGCAGCCCCAGGACCGGTTTCGACTGCTCGGGGTTTGTCTGCTGGGTATTCAGACAGTCCGGGGTGTATGACACCGGGCGAAAGGGGGCCAATGGCCTCTATTCCCTGTGTACCGACATTCCGGCAGAGGAGGCCCGCCCCGGTGACCTGGTTTTCTTTGAAAAGACCATGGGCAGCGACGTGAAGGGCATCACACACGTGGGCATCTATGTAGGCAACAACATGATGCTTCACGCCGGCGACCCGGTGGGCTTTGCCGACCTGAAAAGTGAAAAATGGGCAAAGAAGCTGTATGGCTTTGGGCGCCTGCCCATCGATTGATGAGGTGATTGATTTGAACGACAAGAAAAAGAAGCGGTATCCCGCCGACCGTCAGAAGCTGCACGCGCTGCTGGACAAGAAGGAACAGGATCTGCTGGAATTGCAGGAGGAGGTGGCGGAGCTCCGGCGTCTGGTGCAGCAGGCAGACCGCACCGCCATCCACACCACCTGTGAGCTGTACAACGTGACCCCGGAGCAGCTGGCAGCCTTCTTCAAGGCGCAGTTCGGGCAGGAAGGCATGATTGTGCCCCAGCTTCCCGAGGGCGCG
>JAQXLU010000077.1 GCA_029012285.1 Clostridiales bacterium
TGTGGGACGGGGCGGGTCATGTGCTGATTTGCCAGCGCGGCGAGGGGCGGCACAACGCCCACCTGTGGGAATTCCCCGGCGGCAAGCTGGAGGCAGGCGAGTCCCCCGAGGGCTGCCTCATGCGGGAATTACAGGAGGAGCTCAGTCTGCCCGTGACGGTGGACGGCATCCGCTGCGTCCGGGAGGCGGAGGGCATCCGCTTCCACTTTATCGACGCGCATACGCAGGCGCAGCCCGTGCCCACCGAGCATGAGGATGTGCGCTTCGTCACGCCCCGGGAGCTGCTGGGCTTTCCCTTCTGCCCGGCGGATGCGCCCGTGGCCCGTCAGCTGGCCTTTGCCCGCGTGCGCCACGCCATCTGGGACTTCGATGGCACGCTGCTGGATACCTATCCGGCGATGGTACGAGCCTTCGTCGCGGGCGCGGCAGACTGCGGCGTATCCTGCACCCCGGAACGCACCCTTGCCCTGATGAAAAACTGCCTGCGCCACTGCTGCGAGGTGATCGGCACAGAGAACGGCCTTTCGGCGGACACGCTGGCGGAAGCCTACCGCCGCCATGAGCAGGCCGAAATGCGCCAGGGCGTTCCGCCCTTGCCGGGGATCCCCGAAGCGCTGTCGGCGATGGCACAATCGGGCATCCGCCACTACGTAGCCACCCACCGGGACATGGGGTGCCGAGCCTTGCTGGAACAGGCAGGCCTTGTCCACCATTTCAGCGGCTTCGTGACCCGCGAGGACGCGCTGCCCCGCAAGCCCGCGCCAGACATGCTGCTGCACCTGATGGCCAGGCACGGCCTGTCCCCGGATGCTTGCGTGATGATCGGCGACCGTCCGCTGGATACCGAGGCCGGGCTGGCGGCGGGGATGCTGGGCGTACTACTCGACCCCGAGGATCGCTTCCCCGATGGGGCGTGCGAGTTGCGCATCCGCAGCGCGGCGGAATTGGCATTGCTGTTTCCGCCTGAAATGAGATGATTTCCTGTGATGCCTTTGGGCTCGCCGCGTGATCCAATCTGTCGATGGGCCCAGCCCGTCCATGGACGTTTCGCCCAAACTGTGCTATGATATTGCCCAATCGACCCATGGCGCTGCATAGCGCCGCCTTCCCCTGAAAAAACTGCGGATAGGAGTGTTCCTGATGCGAAAACTGCTTTGCTTGTGCCTGACCGTGCTGTTCCTGCCCATCATCGCTGCGGCGGAGGCATGGACGCTTGGCATTGATACCCCGGCGGAGGCCATCCGCCCGGGCAAGGCCTTTATGCTGACCTTCACCGTGCCGTCGGAGGGCGCGTGCGACCTGGTGCTGCGCGATGTGACGGGCGAATACGTCATGACCGTGGTGGAGGGTCTGCCCGTGACCGCCGGGCGGAATCAGCTGTGGTGGAACGGCACAGCGGAGGGCGTCGCCCCCCAGGAGGGCGTGTACCAGCTGGCCCTGATGATGGACGGCGCGGAAGCCACCGCCACGGTGGTGATCGGCAGCTTTGCGCCCTACCTGTCCAGCATCACCCCGGTGAAGGACGCGGAAAGCAAAACCATGACCGTTGATTTCTACGCCAGCGTGGACGGCTTGCTGTCCGTTGGGCTGTGGACGGGCGACGTCTGGTCGCTGCTGGAAAACCGCTCTGTGAGCGGCGGCATGAACCGTGTCACCTGGGACGCCTCCCGGATGACCGAGGACACCCGCGCCCTGACGCTCACCCTCACCGACAGCACCGGCTTTTGCTCCAACGAGGAGCACATCATGGTGGATGAGGCGGATTTCGGTATCACCTTTGCCACCCCCGCCCCTGCGGAAACCCCCGTGCCCGAGGATTTCGTGCTGACCCCCGGCGCGGAGCTCACCCCCGCCCCGACGCAGACGGTGATTTCGGTGGAGGTGATCACCCCGCCGCCCGCAGCCACGGACGAGGCGGCGGACATTGATTTGCCCGACACCGTGACCATCGACACGCCCGTGCAAGGCATGCTCCCCGAGCCTGCCCCGACCCTTGAGGCCACGCAGGACATCGCCTTCACCCCGTCCTACGGCAGCGCCTATCCCCTGACGGAGAAGGACGCGGGCACCTACTGGGGCACCCCCATGGATTACACCGACGAGGAAGCCATGTGGCAGATGCTCACCGCGCCCATCACCGTGATCGACTATGCCTACTCCGGGCAGCGCAAGATCTACGCCGAGCCGGATAGTGATAGCCGCACCATCGGCGTGGTGACGGGCTCCAGCCAGGGCGTGCGCGTCATTGAGCATTTGGACAACGGCTGGTCGTTGATTGAGACCTATTCCTCCACCTTCCATGACAACTCCATCAGCGCATGGAACATGCTGGTGCAGGGCTATGTCAAGACCTCCAGCCTCAAGACCAAAACGGTGGATAAGAAGTACCACATCGTGGTGGATAAGCTGACCCAGCGCCTCTACCTCTACGGCGAGGGCAAGCTGGTCACCACCCTGCTGGTGTCCACCGGGCTTTCCAACGCCAAGCAGCCCTACAACGAGACCCGCTCGGGCGAGTTCCTCTACATCAGCCCCACCGGCGACTTCGGGAGCGACAACATGGTCTGCCCCATGGGCATGAAATTCAATGACGGCGATCTGCTCCATGAGGTGCCCTACGTCCGGCGTTCGGGCAGCAGCAGCAGGATTTACTCCTCCACCGAGCCCTACCTGGGCCAGCGGGCCAGCCACGGCTGTATCCGCGTGCAGCGCAAGAAGAACGCCGACGGCTACAACATGAAGTGGATCTGGGATCACCGCAAGGACGTGGGCCGCATCGTGGTGTGGGAGGACTGGCAGGGCCGGCAGGTGTCCTACCCGGCGGAGGACACCCTGCTGTACTACAACGCCAACGGCGGCAGCTACTACCACATTGCCGACCACTGCGACAGCGCCAAGGATACCGTCGTCTTTACGCCCTTCACCTACGCGGAGCTGGACACGGGCGACTTTGCCAAGCTGGAGTTCTGCCCCTACTGCGCGCCCGCGCTGCGCAGGGCGGAAATCGACCAGATCAACGAAAGCCACGCGCCCGGCGGCGATCATGACCCCATCCTCACCGAGGCAAGGCAGAAATGGCTCAACTCCCTGATCAAGAAATACGGCAGCGACGCCCTGAAGGAATGTGAACTGCGCTACGACACGGGCGATGCCACCCCATAAGGAGGTGTTCTGTTGAACATTGTGGACTATGTGATCATCGGCGTGGTGGCGGTATCGGTGCTCTTCGGGCTGTACCGGGGCTTCATCGCCAGCGTGCTGAACATGGGCGGCGGATTGATCTCCTTCCTGTCGTCCTTCGCGCTCTACCCCAAATTGGCCGCACTGGTACAGAACAACCAGGAGCTGCAGCGCACGCTGCTACACTACACCGACGCCTCCTCCCGCATCGGTGACCTGGAGCTGGCCATCACCAAGGTGGTCGGCCTGGGCAAGGAGGGCATCGAGCAGGTGCTGCAAAACGTACAGCTTCCCGCCCCCCTGGATTCGATTCTCCGCGTCAACCTGGAGAACCTGGTCTACGGCACCCAGGGCGCGGCTACCACTGTTTCCGATTACGTCAACCAAACGATTCTGCAGGCCAGCATCAACATCATCTGCTTCCTGGTATGCTTCGTGGGGCTGTACATCGCCATTTCCCTGGGGCTGAACCTGATCCGGGCGGTGTTCCGCTTCCCGGTGCTCAAGCAGCTGGACGGCCTGGCCGGCGGTGTGTTCGGGCTGCTGCGGGGGATTCTCCTCTGCCTGGTGATTTTCACGCTCATCCCCCTGGTGCAGACGATGCTCCCCCTGGACTTCATCAACGAGCTGCTGGACGAGAGTACCCTTGCGCCGATTTTCATGAACGGCAACCTGATTACCGCCATCATGAACAAGCAGCTGTTCTGACAGATTCAGGGCTGCTTCCATCCTCAACCGGCAAAGAAAAGCCGCCTCCGGGTGCTTCCCCGAAGGCGGCTTTGTGATTCTCCAGCTTATTTGGCAAGCTGCTTAATGCGCGGATAAACTGCGTGGCAAATCAGGCCGATGATCACGCCCGCCAGGCCCTGGATGCAGTTGGGGCCCACAGCCGCCCAGGCCGACGCAGCACCGTAGAGCACCGCCTCAAAGGCGAAGTAGCCCAGCACCATCACGGCCTCCGCGGCCACAAAGGCGATCACGGCCCGCAGCCAGGAGCCTTCCTGCCAGAGCTTCCAGGCCACCAGCGCCATCAGGCCCTTGATAACCACGGTGGGAATCACATACACCATATAGCCGCCCAGCAGGTCGGACAATCCGGAACCGATCGCCGCGGCGGGAATGCCCAGCGGGCCCAGCAGCAGCGTCGAGAGGAAAATCGCGCCGTCGCCCAGGTGGACATAGCCGCCCGTCACCGGCACGGGCACCTTGGGCAGGTAGGTCATGACGAACACCAGCGCCGCCATCACACCGGCAAGGGTCAGCTTCTTGACGGAAAGATTCTTCATCTGCATCCCATCCTTTATTATGTCTTCATAGCTGTATCCAGCGCGGGTACAGCGTTGCTATTGTATAGCGGAATCCCCGGCTTGTCAATCCTCCGGCCTGTTCTATCGCTGTATCGCCCGTCCGGAGCGCGCCCTCCGGCACGCCACTCTCCCAAAACAGAACGCCTCCGGGAAGCATTCCGGAGGCGTCGATTCTTCGTCAGCTCAGAGCTTTTCCAGCAGTCCGGCGGACTTGAGCGCGGGCTTGAGCGCGCAGAACAGCACCGGGCCCACGATGGCGGCAAACACCGCGTTGATCAGGCTGCCGGGGAGCTTCGTGCCCATCTTCACCAGGGTAGCGTCCGTGCCCAGGTGATTCACCCACATGCCGAAGATGTAGGTCTTGAGCATGTACAGTGCCACATAGGTCAGCGCGCCCACCACGCAGGCAATGACCACGCGGATGACATCCGCCTGGGTCAGCCGCTGCTTGCGGATCAGCCCCATGCCGATCAGGCCCGCCACCAGGGCGATTGCGCCCTTGCTCACCAGGGTGATGAGGCATTCCGCGCCGTAGCCCGCCATGATGTCATACAGCCCAGAGCCCAGGCCCGCCGCGACAAAGCCCAACCCAGGGCCAAAGAGCAGCCCCGATAGCGCGCACAGCCCGTTGGTCAGGTGCAGCTTGGTGTCGCCAAAGGGGATGCGGAAGTAGTTGGCCACAAAGATGATGGCCGCCAATACGCCGCAGAAGCAGATGCGCAGCGTCATGCTGCTGCGGATGTTACGTTCGGTCATGGTGAACGTCCACCTTTCTTTTGCAATGGGGAGCATCAGGCGTTTGCCAGCTTGTCAAGACCCAGGTCGATGCGGCGCAGGCACTCGTCCTTGCCCAGCAGCCAGGCGATCTCGATCGCGCCGCCGGGGGTGCTCATCTGCCCGGAGATGGCGATGCGCAGCGGCCACAGGGCGGTGGCGTTCTTCATGCCGGCTTCGGCAATCTTCGCCATCAGCGCGTCATGGATGGCGCTCTCCGTCCAGTCCCCCATGCCCTCGAGAACCGGGCGCAGCAATACCAGCGCAGCCCGGGCGATTTCCGGGGTGGTCTTGGCCTTTTTGTTGACGAACATGTCCGCATCGTAATCCGGCAGCTCGCCCAGGAAGCGCACCATGTCCGGCACGCGGTTGAACACCTCGGTGCGGCTCTGCATCAGCTCCGCCAGGCGCTTGTAGTCGATGGCCTTGCCCGCCAGCGCCTGGTCGAACCAGGGGGTGGCCAGCTCGAGGTACGTTTCGGGGGACAGCTTGCGGATGTACTCGGCGTTGAACCAGGTCAGCTTGTCCACATCGAAGATGCCGGGGGACTTGGACAGGCGGTCGACGGAGAAGGCCTCCACCAGCTCGTCCAGGGTGAAGAACTCGCGGTCGTTGCCGGGATTCCAACCCACCAGCGCCAGGTAGTTGATCAGCGCCTCGGTCAGGTAGCCCTTCTCCACATAGTCGGAATAGTATGCGTCGCCGTCGCGCTTGGAGAGCTTATGGGTGGCGTCGCGCATGACGGGCGCCATGTGGATATACTGGGGAATTTCCCAGCCGAAAGCCTCGTAGAGCAGATTATACTTGGGGGTGGAGGAGATGTACTCCAGGCCGCGCATGACATGGGTGATGCCCATCAGGTGGTCGTCAATGACATTGGCGAAGTTGTAGGTGGGCATGCCGTCCTGCTTGATGAGCACCATATCATCCAGGGAATCGTTGGGAAAGGTCATGTGGCCGAACACCAGGTCATCGTAGCTGGATTCGCCGGTGGTAGGGGCGTTCTGGCGGATGACATAAGGCGTGCCTGCGTCCAGCTTGGCCTGCACCTCCTCGGGCGTGAGCTTCAGGCAATGCTTGTCGTACTTGAACACCTCGCCGCGCTTTTCGGCGGCGGCGCGGCGCTCATCCAGCTCGCACTTGGTGCAGAAGCAGTAGTAGGCGTGCCCGGTTTTCACCAGCTGCTGGGCGTAGGGCAGGTACATATCCTTGCGCTCGGACTGGATATACGGGCCATAATCGCCGCCCACGTCGGGGCCTTCGTCCCACTGGAGGCCGCAGTCACGCAGGGTAGTGTAGATCACCTCGGTTGCGCCCTCGACGTAGCGCTCCTGGTCGGTATCCTCGATGCGCAGGATGAACTTGCCACCCATTTTCTTGGCGAACAGGTAGCCATACAGGGCCGTGCGCAATCCGCCCAGGTGCATAAAGCCCGTGGGGGACGGCGCAAAACGGGTACGGACTTGGTTATTCATGATGATTCCTCTTTCCATCTTTCGAGTCGTTCCTCAACAACTGAATTGATTTGGGTACAGACAGCGGGAAAACTGCGGTTGATGTCCCGATTCGTGAAACGGAGCACGGCCACGCCGTAGGTTTCGATAGCGGCCGTGCGAGCTTCGTCATGAGAGATGCCCTCCGGGGTGAAATGCTGGGAGCCGTCCAGCTCAATGACCAATTTGGCCCGATCACAGTAGAAGTCAGCAATGAATTGGCCGATGGTTTTCTGCCGTTGGAATCGGATGGGGTAGCTGCGCAGGAAATCGTACCAAAGATGGTTTTCCTCTGGCGTGGCATTTTTGCGCAGGGATTTTGCGAAGGGAATGAGCTTCTTGTTGTATTCCAAGGACATTCGTATGCCACCCGTCTACGGATGCTCCTTCAAGGGGGGGCACTCCCTCAGTCTCCGCTTTCGCGGAGCCAGCTCCCTCAAGGAGGGAGCCTTTTGGTCGCGCGCCATGTTGTGGCAGGCGCGCCCATCTCAGGCTCCCTCCGGGAGGGAGCTGTCGCCGTCAGGCGACTGAGGGAGAACGCGGGCGCTACTGCTTCCACCTGCTAACAAAACACCCGAAACCTAACACTGCGGGAGAACTCCCTCAGTCTCCGCTATCGCGGAGCCAGCTCCCTCAAGGAGGGAGCCTTTTGGTCGGGAGCCTTGTTGCGGCTGGTGCGCCTATCTCAGGCTCCCTCCGGGAGGGAGCTGTCGCCGTCAGGCGACTGAGGGAGAACGCGAGCACTACTGCTTCTACCTGCTAACAAAACACCCGAAACCTAACACTGCGGGAGAACTCCCTCAGTCAGCGAGCAAGCTCGCTGCCAGCTCCCTCAAGGAGGGAGCCTTTGGGTTACAGCTTCATGCCGTTGAGTTCCACCGTGCGGTTGAACACGGGCAGCTCGTCGGTGGAATCGGGGTCTTTGCAGAAATAGCCCACACGCACAAACTGGAAGCTCGTGCCCACCTGGCAATCGCGGATGGCGGGCTCGGCATACCCGTGCAGAACCGTCAGGGTATTGGGCGAAATCTGCTTGAGGAAGTCGTAATCCTTGCGGGTCAGCGCGTCGGTTTCCTCGGCGGTGTCCTCATCGACCTCGGCCACCGTTTCCTCGGCGGCCTCTTCCTCCGCCTCGACGCCTTCCTCCGGCAGCAGCGGCTCATACAGGCGCGCCTCAAAGGGCACAGCGTCCTCGGCATTCACCCAGTGCAGCACCTTGCCCTTGATCTTGCGGCCAGCGCCCTCGCAGCCTGAGAAGGAATCGAAATCCACCGTACAGTGAATCTCGGTGATGTGGCCCTCCGCGTCCTTCACGCAGCCCTCGCACTTGACGATGCAAGCCCCCTTGAGGCGCACCTCAAAGCCGGGGTACATGCGCTGGAACTTGTTTGCGGGCACCTCCATGAAGTCGTCTGCGTCGATGTAGATTTCTCGGCTAAGGGTGACGGTGTGGGTACCCATGTCGGGGTTCTTGGGGTGATTTTCCACCACCTGAACGCGCTTTTCGCCCTCAGGCCAGTTGGTCAGCACCACCTTGATGGGCTTCAAAACGGCGGAAACGCGGGCGGCGTTGGCATCCAGATCCTGGCGGACGCAGGCTTCCAGCACGGCGGTGTCCACGGTAGAATCCGCCTTGGAAAGGCCGATGCGGCTGATGAAATCCCGGATGGCGGCAGGCGTGTAGCCCCGGCGGCGCAGCGCGCTCAGGGTGGGCATGCGGGGATCATCCCAGCCACGGACATAGCCGCCCTCCACCAGGGCGCGCAGCTTGCGCTTGCTCATCACCGTGCGGGTCATGTTCAATCGGGCAAACTCGATCTGACGGGGCTTGGCGGGCAGCATGTGGGCGCTATGCTCCACCACCCAGTCGTACAGGGGGCGGTGAATCTCATATTCCAGGGAGCACAGGGAATGGCTGATGCCCTCCAGCGCGTCGCCGATGGGATGGGCAAAGTCATACATGGGGTAAATGCACCACTTGTTGCCGGTGCGCCAGTGCTCCTTGTACAGGATGCGGTACATGGCGGGGTCACGCATGACGATGTTGGGGGAGGCCATGTCGATCTTGGCACGCAGGGTATAGGAGCCCTCAGGGAATTCGCCGGCCTTCATGCGGCGGAACAAATCAAGAGATTCCTCCGCCGGACGGTCGCGCCAGGGGGAATTCCTGCCCGGCTTGGTCAGCGTGCCGCGGTATTCGCGCATCTGCTCCTTATTCAATTCGTCCACATAGGCCAGGCCGCGCTTGATCCAGTCCTCAGCGATCTCGTAGCACTTATCGTAATAATCGGAGGCATAGTACAATCCGCCTGTCCAGGTGAAGCCCAGCCAGTTGATATCGCGCTTGATGGCCTCGACATACTCGGTATCTTCCTTGGCGGGGTTGGTATCGTCAAAGCGCAGATTGGACAATCCGCCGTATTTCTCCGCGGTGAGGAAGTCCATAATCAGGGCTTTACAGTGGCCGATGTGCATATAGCCATTGGGCTCGGGAGGGAAACGGGTATGCACCTGGGTATAGCGGCCGCTTTCCAGGTCCTGGTCGATCGCGTCCCAGATAAAGTTACCGCGCGTCGTCGTTTCTTCCATACGAATCCTCCTCCATATCCTCACGCGGAATGTCCGCTGTGGAAGTCATTGGTACACCACGGTTTGCGTGATGTATTGTCCCATTATAATGGTTTTGGGGTTGGATTGCAAGGGGGCAGGCAAAAAACCCGTCCCAAGGGGCGAAGCCAAAAGGGTCAAGGGGCTAAGCCCCTTGCGGGGTCCAGGGCCGCGGAGGCCCTGGCGGGGTACAGGGGCAGCGCCCCTGCTCCGCGCCCGCAGGCGCAAAGCAGCCCCGCGCGCCTTTCGCGAATCCCCCGGATTCGCGAAACAGCCCACCCAGCCCAAAAAGGCCGGACACAGCAACACCTTCCCGTAAGGTGAATGGAGGCAAACCTGCCCTGACAGCGGTCATGCTAATCTTTGCAAGGTGGATGGAAGTCATATTGCCCGTGACAACAGTCCCGCAGTGTTTGTTTCGGATGTTTTGTTAGCAGGTGGAAGCAGTAGCGCCCGCGTTCTCCCTCAGTCGCCTGACGGCGACAGCTCCCTCCCGGAGGGAGCCTAAGATGGGTGCGCCTGCCGCAACAAGGCTCACGACCAAAAAGCTCCCTCCTTGAGGGAGCTGGCAGCGAGCTTGCTCGCTGACTGAGGGAGTTCTCCCGCAGTGTTAGGTTTCGGATGTTTTGTTAGCAGGTAGAAGCAGTAGCGCCCGCATTCTCCCTCAGTCGCCTAACGGCGACAGCTCCCTCCCGGAGGGAGCCTGAGATGGGCGCGCCTGCCGCAACAAGGCTCACGACCAAAAGGCTCCCTCTTTGAGGGAGCTGGCTCCGCGCAGCGGAGACTGAGGGAGTTCCCCCTTTCCGAAGGAGCTCACACGGTTATTCACCCGCACAAATTCTCAACCAGGTCACCCCATTTCGCCATCGCCCCCATTTATTTGAAGAAAAAATGGACGAACGGGCCGGTTTGTGCTATACTGTAGGTTGGTCAAGTATGGCTGATGTGCAGCGCAGGCTTGCCCGACTAACGAAAGGGGGTCGAAGACCCTGCGATTAAAGAAATTGGAGCTGTATGGGTTCAAATCCTTCGCCCAAAGGACGGAAATCGTCTTTGACGAGGGCATCACGGGCATCGTGGGCCCAAACGGCTCGGGCAAGAGCAACATCGGCGACGCGGTGCGATGGGTGCTGGGTGAGCAGAGCGCCAAAACGCTGCGGGGCGCGTCCATGTCGGACGTGATCTTCAATGGCACGCAGAAGCGCAAGCCCCTGTCCTACTGCGAGGTGTCCCTCGTCTTTGATAACGAGGATGGGCAGCTCCCGATGCAAAACGCGGAGGTCATGGTCACCCGCCGCGTCTACCGCAACGGCGAGAGCGAGTACTTCCTCAACCGGGCCGCATGCCGGCTGCGCGACATCATCGACTTGTTCCGTGATACGGGCATCGGCAAGGAGGGCTACTCCATCATCGGCCAGGGGCGGATTGACGAGATCCTGTCGCGCAAGTCAGAGGATCGCCGCCAGGTCTTTGAGGAGGCAGCGGGCATCGTCAAATTCCGCGCCCGCAAGGAGGAGGCGGACAAGAAGCTCCAGCACACCCTGGAAAACGTGGAGCGCCTGGATGATATTCTGGAGGAGCTCACCCGCCGCCTTGGGCCGCTGGAGGAGCAGAGCCGCAACGCCCGGCTTTACATGGAGTACGCCGAGAAGCTGAAATTCCTGGACATGAACCTGTTCCTGATCCGCTCCGACCGCGCCCGGCAGCGCCTGGCGGAACTGGACAGCGAGCTCATGACCCTCTCGACCATCCTGGCGGATTGCGAGGCCGCCGTAGCAGACAAGACCGCCCGGCGCGACGCCACCCAGGAGCGCATCGCCGAGCTGGACGCGCAGATCACCGCCGCCCGATCGGAATTGATGGCCTGCGCCGAGCGCGTCCATGAAAGCCAGGAGCAGCTCAGCGCCCTGCGCTCCCGCCAGGAGACCCGGCGGGAAAACCGCGACCGCATCACCGCCGAGCAGACGGACGCGGCGCTGCGCCTTCAGGAGCTGGAAGCCTCCTTCGGGGCGAGCCAGGAGGAGGTCAGCAGCCAGGAAAAGCTGATCGCCACCGCGCAGGAGATGCTGGAGAAGGCGCAATCCGACCTGGAACGGTTGCAGGCGGAGGAAAGCGCCGCCGACGCCTCCCTGGAGGAGCACAAGGCAGCCATCATCAGCGCCATGAACCGCGCCTCGGACGTGAAGAACCAGCAAACCCGCCTCACCACGATGCAGGGGCAGATGACCGCGCGCCTTTCGGAGATCGACGCATCCGCCCAACAGCTCCATGCTCAGGAGGCGGAGCTGGTCGATGAAGTCGAGGCGGCCCGCCAGCTTGTGCAGCAGGAACAGCAGCGCCAGGAAGCGCTCCAGCAAGCCCACGCGGAGAAGGTCGCCGCCTTCAACACCCACGACGCGGCGCTCAATCACCAGCGCACCCGGGCGGAGGAGCTTTCCGCCAAGCTGCAATCCGCCAAGAGCCGCCACAGCGTGCTGACCGAAATGGTGCGCGACATGGAGGGCTACAGCCAGGCCGTCCGCCGCGCGGTGCAATATGCCAGCCAGCGGGGCATCCGCGGCGTCAAGGGCGTTTTGGCTCAGCTGATGACCGTCCCCCAGCAGTACGAAACCGCCATCGACATGGCCCTGGGCGCAGCGCAGCAGAACATCGTGACCGACACGGAGGAAACGGCCAAGGAGCTCATCGGCTACCTGCGCCAGAACCGCCTGGGCCGCGCCACCTTCCTACCCATGAGCGCCATCCGCCCCCAGACGCTCCACCCAAGCGCCCGCAGCGTTCTGAGCATGCCCGGCTGCATCGGCGTGGCCAGCGAATTGGTGCAGTGCGCGCCGGAATACCGCGCCATCATCGAGAATCTGCTGGGCCGCACCATCATCGCGGACAATCTGGACCACGGCATCCCCATCATGCGCGCGGGCGGGCACAGCTTCCGCCTGGTCACCCTGGAGGGCGACGTGATGCACTCCGGCGGCTCCATGACCGGCGGCTCAGCCCAGTCGAAGGTGTCGAACTTCCTCAGCCGCGAGCGCGAGCTCAAGGAGCTGACCGAGAAGCTGCAAGCCGGCCAGCGCGAGCTGGACGCGATGAAGCGCACCCTCCAGGAGGGCCAGCAGCGCAAGGCCGAAATGCGCCAGGCCATCAGCGACGCGCTGGAGGCCGTGCATCAGCAGGAAATCGCCGTGACCCGCGAGCAGGCCCGCTTCGACAGCGCGTCGGAGGCCCTCGCCGCCCACCGCGACCGCATGGCACAGACCGAGCAGGCTGCCGTTCAGCTGCGGGAATCCATCGCGGACATCGAGCGCCAGCTGTCCTCCATCGACGTGGAAAACGATGGCGCCACCATGGATCAGGCCGCCATGGAGGCCCGCACCGCCCAGTTACAAAAGGCGCTCTCCGCCGCCCGCGCCGCCTCCGCTCAGGCCAGCGACCGCGTGATGAGCCGCACCTTGCAGCTCTCCGAGCTTCGCCACGGCCTGGACAACCTCCGCAGGGATCAGAGCCACTTCGACGCGGACCGCCACCAGATCCTGCGCGAGCAGGAGCGCCGCGCGGCCCAGCTATCCGAGATGGACGCGCTGGATCAGCAGGACGAAGCCGCCATCGCCCAAGCAGCGCAGGACGCCGAAACGCGCCAGCGGGCGCAAAGGCAGCAGGAGCAGACCGCCCTGGCCATCGAGGCCAGGCGCAACGAGGCCCAGGGCCAGCTGCGCGAGCTGCTGCATGAGATCGAGGGGCTGCATGAATCCTACAAGCGGGACGGCGAAAAGCAGCACCGGCTGGAAATGAACCGTCAGCGGGTGGAGGGCGAGCAGCGCAATCTGGAAAACCGCATTTGGGACACCTACAAGCTCACCTACGCCGGCGCGGAGGAATTCCGCCAGGCGGAGGGCTTCAACGAGCGCGAGGCCGACAAGCAAGCGGGCGAGCTCAACGCCGCCATCCGCGCGCTGGGCAACGTCAACGTGGGCGCGGTGGAGGAATACGCCCAGACCAAGGCCCGCGTGGACGACCTGACCGCTCAGCAATCCGACCTGCGCGCCGCCGAGGCCGACTTGCGGGAATTGATCGAGCGCTTGCTGGAGCAGATGCGCGTCACCTTTGTGGACAACTTCACCAGGCTGCAGGGATATTTCAGCGAAACCTTCACGCGGCTCTTTGGCGGCGGCAAGGCGGAATTGATCCTCATGGACCCGGAGGACCCGCTCAACTGCGGCATTGAGGTCAACGCCCAGCCCCCGGGCAAGAAGCTCCAGCTGCTCTCCCTCCTCTCCGGCGGCGAACGCGCCCTGACCGCCATCGCCATCCTCTTCGCCACGCTGAAATTGAAGCCCACCCCCTTCTGCATCCTTGACGAAATCGAGGCCGCCCTGGATGACGCCAACATCGGCTACTACGCCGACTACCTCAGGGAATACTCCAAGGGCACGCAGTTCATCGTCGTCACCCACCGCAAGGGCACGATGGAGCGCTGCAACGCCCTCTTTGGCGTCGCCATGGAGGAGCAGGGCGTGAGCAAGATGGTCAGCGTCAGCCTGCAGGATTATAAAGAGTAACAGCAGGGTATTGGGGCGCGAGGATTCGGCTATACAGCGGCTTGTGGGGGATGTGTGTCCCGCGTTCTCCCTCAGTCGCCTAAAGGCGACAGCTCCCTCCCGGAGGGAGCCTTCGTGACGGAACCCGCAACCCCAACAACGCGACCAACCAAAAGGCTCCCTCCCCGAGGGAGCTGGCAGCGGGCTTGTCCCGCTGACTGAGGGAGTTTCCCCTCCCCGAGGGAGCTGGCTCCGCGCAGCGGAGACTGAGGGAGTTCGTCCCCTCCCGGCGAAGCCTGAAATGGGGGATGGGTATGCGTCCCTTTTGGGGTTGGGTGGGCTGTTTCGCGAATCTTTAGATTCGCGAAAGGCGCGCGCGGCTACTTTGCGCCTGCGGGCGCGGAGCAGGGGCGCTGCCCCTGTACCCCGCCAGGGCCTCCGCGGCCCTGGACCTCGCAAGGGGCATCACGCAGATGCGGCTGCCCAGTGGGCAGTTGCCGAAGGCAAAGCATCAAGTGATGTTGAATAGCCCCTTGACCCTTTTTCGCTCCGCGCCCTGTGGGGTTGACTTTGCGCTTGACAAGCCCTTCCCCATGGTTATACAATAAACCGTTGTTTTCCCCGGCCCTGAGCCGCTATCATACAGGAGGTATGCTATGCTGCCCACTACCGATTCCCAGGCCTTCCGCGATCTGCTCCATCAGCAGGTCGAAAAGCGCCGTACCTTCGCCATCATCTCCCACCCCGACGCGGGCAAAACCACCCTCACCGAAAAACTCCTGCTCTATGGCGGCGCCATCCGCTCCGCAGGCAGCGTCAAAGCCCGTAAATCCGATAAGCATGCCACCTCCGACTGGATGGAGATCGAGAAGCAGCGCGGCATTTCCGTCACCTCCTCCGCCATGCAGTTTGAGTATAAGCCCCAAAGCGTGCAGCCCTTCCCCGGCTCCGGCGAGGACCCCGTGCCCATCCCCGAGGAGGGCTTCCGCATCAATATCCTGGATACCCCCGGCCATCAGGACTTCTCCGAGGACACCTACCGTGTGCTGGTGGCGGCGGACGCAGCCGTCATGCTCATCGACGCAGCCAAGGGCGTGGAGGCGCAGACCATCAAGCTG
>JAQXLU010000078.1 GCA_029012285.1 Clostridiales bacterium
TTAGCATAACCATTACCAATGTTACCAGTTTGGGTACTAGTGCCATCATGGGTAGGTTGCCCAATCACAGTAGTTCCTACTACATCTGTCCATTTATATCCTAGACCATCTATCATTACAGTATCTATGAAAGAGAAACCACTGTAATGAACAGATTGTCCCGTATGAACAATATTATCTACAGTCGAAGCTTCAGAAATTGCATCACATCCTGTATGTCCTGAGATAAATGATGATCCACCTACCGCCACTTGGTAATAGTAAGATGTATCTCCACCATAATATCCACCGCCACCACCGGCTATACCATCGCTGCTGTATCCTCCACCAGTTCCAGCTTCACCATAACCAAACTGATATCCTGAGGTTTGCGTTGAATTCACTGTATACCGACTTTTTGTGTAACTAATTAATCCACCTGCAGCACTTCCTGTAAATGTCCATGCACTACCAGCGCCTCCGTCGCCCTCGCCATTGTGGGAAGGCAGGCCGGAAATGCGGGTCACCGTAAACACCGCGCCGGGCAGACCATTGCCGGTTTCGCTGTCCGTCTTGTGGATGCGAATCCTGCCCTGAATCGGCTGGTTGGTCACAGTACGGGTTACAATTTCGTCCATGCCCACGGTGATTCGCTCACTCCAGAGCACATCCTCATAGCCGGTGGGAGTGGCGTGCTCACGCACGATGTAGTCGGCGGGGAACAGGTCGGGTGACTCCGCAAAGCCCTGCGCGTTGGTGGTCATGGTGGCAACCAGGTCTGCCGCATTCCCCTTGGCATCCACCGCATAGATGTCAAACTGAACACCGGCAATCGGGTGATTGTCCATCACGTCCTTCTTCGTGATCTGAATACGACCGGGTGCATCCTGATTTACGACTGTCGCCAGAATAGCCGTGGGGTTGACATAGGTACCGTCCACCGTCACCTTCCATTCCTCCATGGAGGGATGGAAGCCATAGGGCGCGCTGATTTCCCGGATGGTGTATTCGCCATATGCGATCTGCTGGAACAGCACGGAGCCATCCGCACTGGAGGTAACCTCCTGCACCTTGGTGCCCCTGGCATCAAACAGGCCGAATACAGCCCCGGGCAGCGGCTCGCCGTTCTCCCTGGTCTTTGTCAGCATGACCTTGTTCAGCTCGTCCTGAATGACCGTATCGCCCGTCACCTTGCCATCGGCGGTCACCGTGAAGGTCTTGATGGCGGTGTTCAGCGCATAGCCACTGGGGGCGTCGGTTTCCTTGAAGGTGTAGGTGCCGGGCACAACGGGAATGTTGGGGATTTCGCCGTTCTCATTGGTGTATTCGCGGTAGATGGTATTACCGTCGGCATCGTACACCTCGATGAGCGCGCCCGGCAGCTTCTTCGCGCCGGTGATGTCCGTCTTGGTGAGGGTCACGGGCGTGTAGATCAGGCGGTTCAGGATGGGGTTTCCCAGATACACGGTGATGACGTTCTCGCTGGCTGCCTTGTTGGCAGCAGTCAGCGTCACGGGGTACT
The DNA here is from genome assembly GCA_029012285.1 of Clostridiales bacterium. Classification (GTDB taxonomy): domain Bacteria; phylum Bacillota; class Clostridia; order Christensenellales; family Aristaeellaceae; genus UBA11524. Next base: position 1,502 of record JAQXLU010000078.1, read on the forward strand.
TCTCTGCACTGAGCAGCCAGCCTTCCGGCACGGACAGCTCCTTGATATAGTAGCTGCCATGCGGGTACAGACCGGAGAAGGTCAGATTGCCTTGGGCATCCGTCGCACCGGTAGCTACCAGCGTGTTGGCGGGCAGCTTCTGCGCCTCGCCATAGGTCATAACCTCACTCGTGTACAGGCCAAAGACAAAGCCCTCGCCGGAAACCGTCTCCACGGTCTGATGAATCATGCCGCCGGTGGTTTCGGTCAGCAGCAGGTTTTCCTTCTGCTTGCGCAGGGTCACACGGATGGGCAGGAAGGTGTTCGTGGCAGATACCCTGACCTCCACCACGGCAGTCTGCTTGTCCACAGCTGACAGGATAAAGGGATAGGGCGCAGTGTCGAACACATAGCCCTCCGGTGCGGAGACCTCCTTGAGGGTATACTTGCCCAGCGGCAGTACCTTCGACTTGACCGCGCCGGTCTTGCTGGTGGTCAGTGTTTCGATCAGCTCATCCTTGCGGTAGAACACAGTGCCTTCCTTACCCACGATGTCCTCCGCCGCGCGCAGCTCAAACACCGCTCCGGCCAGATAGCCGTTCTGGTAGACCGGGCGCATGATGGTATTGCCGTATGCATCCTGCTCGTCCTCAAAGCGTACCAGCTGCAGACCGGTCTTTTCCAGCAGCACATCACCGCGAACCGGCGTGTTGGTCACGTTCACCGTGACCGTGTTGGGATCGTCGGCAGCATACGCGCCGGGCAGCTGGATGCAGGTCATCAGCATGATCATTGCCATGACCAGATGGAGCATTTTCTTCCTGAAACTCATGATGCAGTCCTCCTGTATTTTCATTTGACCCAGACCGTGGTGGTGTAGCCTTCATCGAGGTAACCTGTAGGAACGCCGGTTTCGGTGATCCGGTACTCGCCCCAGGGCAGCAGCCTGGTTTCGGCTACGCCCTGGTCATTGGTGGTGACGGTCGCGACGACCTTGCCGATGTCAGCCGCATTGTCCGAAGCCGGGCCGGACAGCCGGGTTACGCTGAACACAACCCCTGCCAAGGGCTTGCCGGTGATGCTGTCCGTCTTGACAATGCGAATGCGGCCCGTGATGCACTCATTGACAAAGCAAATCGTGGTCGTAACGCCCGCAACCACCGACACATTCTGTGAAGCTGATGCCGCCAGCGAATACCCCTGCGGTGCTGTTTTCTCCCGAACTGTGTAGGAGCCGGGTTGCAAGCTGAGGAACAGAACCGAGCCCGTGCTGTCCGTCACAGCTGTTGCAACGACCGTGCCGCTGGCGTTCAGCAGCTCAAAGACCGCATCCTTCAGCAGCAGCCCGTCCGTGGACTGCTTTGTCACCCTGATTTCGCCATAGCTCAGCTCAAAAGTAACGCTGGCTGACTTCAGCGGATAGGGGCTGCCATAGACGGGCACGAGCACCTTCTGAATGCTCACACTCGGAATGCCCACCAGGAAGCCGGATTCCTCGTCATCCGCCGGCATGGATTCCATGGTGATAGCGAACCGGCTTTGGGTGGATGCGACCTGGATGATATCGCCGCTTTTCGCGTAGTAATAGCTGCTGTCGGAGCCGCCCGTGTTACCAGTCAGCGTTCCGACCTCCTTGGGAATGCGGATCAGGTCGGCATCGGTGGTCAGGGTGACAGAACCGATGTAATTGCTGCCGGAGATGCTGACGCTCTGATTCGAGACGGTGATATTGCCGGTGATGTTCGCATGGGCGATAGCATTCTTCGCCAGCCACCGGGCGTAGGTCAGGTAGACCGCAGGGGCCCCGCCGGAGAAGGCGTAGAAGCTGTCCATGTCCCAGTAGCTGCGGACATACTGCGCGCCCTCCAGTTGCTTGATGACCTCGCGCATGGCAAACTGTCCGGCTGCGCGGCTCCAGACCTCGTTATTGGCGTCGCTGCGGTTCAGGGCCATAAAAGGGTAGGAATGCCGCAGCACCCAGGCCAGGGCATGCATGGTTTTCGCGGAATACCGCACGCCCGAGACGCCACCGCCACCCGGGTTACTGACAAAGTAGTCCATGTCCACCAGGGTATAGGGGCCTTTCGCCGTCTGGCTGGCGCCGGAACCCTCGCCGGGGCCGGAGAGATTATGCTCCAGGCAAAAGACCGTATAGCCCTCCAGGAAGTGCGGCGTGGCATAGATGGTGCCATGGGATGCGGACTTGGCCAGCTGGGGATAAGCACTGTCCTTGCCCGAGCTGCCGTAGAGCCCGGTCTGCCCGGTATAGAAGCCACCGACACTGCCGCTGATGTTTTTCAGCGTGAAGCCTTCCATGGGCGTTGCGTACATCTGCATTTCGCGGAGCATCCGGAGGACTTCACGGGGATAGGCAAAGTCGGTGACCGTACAGGAATCGGACGCGGCGGCGCAGGTTTCCGCAGCCATGACCCAGCAGGTGGCGTAATCCGTCCACTTCATCCGGCCATTGGCGAAGTCGTCGCCGTACAGGAAGCGCACCTGATACCAAACCTCGCCGTTGGCATCCTCCGCCACGGACAGCACCTGAACCGTGGCTTCCTCTACGAAGTTGCCGAGGTATTCATCTGCGAGGTAGTCCTCCGATGCGGCATCATCCACAGCGGCAAAGACGCGGGTATCCGTGGTCACGCTGATGTAGTCGCCGGGTTTGGCGTAAGCAGGGACTTCAGCCCCGGGGATTTCTGTGGAATCAGTCGGAGTTTCAGCCTCCGAACTGGCGGGTTCATCCTCCGGCTGGGGTTCATCTTCCGTGTCAAGAGGAGTATCCTCTTCGGGCCTGGGGATATCTGCGGTATCTGCCTGAGTTTCATCCTCAGGAATAGTGGGGGCATCCTCCGTCTGAGGTTCGTCCTCTGTATCGGAAGGAGCAGCCTCTGTGGGTTCTTCCTCCACGGAGGGTTCACTATTGTCAGACGGGATTTCATCTTCCGGAATGGTAGGGGTATCCTCCGGCTGAAGTTCATCCTCAACGACAAGGGGGTTATCCTCTGCAGGTGCTTCGACCTCCGGGCCTCCTGTGGCATTGGGCAGACTTTCAACCTCCGAAACAGTAGGGGGTTCCATCACGGGGGCATCCGTCTGTGCTTCATCGGCTGCTTCGGGATGCGATCCGTTCACCACGAACAGCCTCACCCTGCCAACGTCGGTCATGCCCTCCGCACTGGGCAGGTAGTTGATCCCCTCCAGATCACTGTCCGGCGGATAATCCGTGTCCAAATCATCTTCCTTCACATAACCACTGACCACCTCTCCGGCCTCGTCCAGGAACCATACCTGCACGGTGGCATGCTTTGTGTACCTGGTCGCCAGCATCAGGAAGATGTTGCCCGTGGTGGTGTAGACCAGCGTTTCTGCTTTCAGGCGGGCATCGCTGAACACCTTCGTTTTGTGCACCGTGGGCACATAGATATGACCATGAGCCTCCAATGCAATCTCCAGCGGATGACGCGGGTCATCTTCCGGTTCGGGTTCAATATCCTCCGAAGGGCTTTCAGTTGAGCTGTCAGCCGGCTCCTGCTCCACACTTCCGGGGACAGGTTCATCGTTGGGGATAAGTTCGCTTCCCGATGTTTCCTCCGCCATTTCATTTGCCGGAAGATCAGTCGGCGTGGCAGTTTCCTCCGCCAGTACGCCCATGGGCATGCACAGCAGCGCCATCGAGAGCGACAGCAGCAGTGCAACAAGGCGTTTGGTATTGTGCTTGATTCGCATTTGTTTTTCTCCTCATTGTTCTTGGACAGCCATGACGATCAGTCGCCCGCTGGCACCGCCATAGCCGCGGTCGCAGGTGATGAGCGTCAGGATGTTGTCGGTCGCGTTCACCTCAACACCGGTGTCATACAGTGCCTTCTTCTTTGCCCGATTCACGAAGCCCAGGAAATCCGCATCGTCTGAAAAACTGGCAGTCGCTGCGTCCCAATCGCTGACCTTCATGTTCACCACCGCAAAGATGCGGTAGGTGCGCGTCCCGTAGATGCTATCCAGCCGGATCAGGCTATGATCGGGGTAGTAGCTGGAACGCTTGTAATCCATGAGGGTGCTGAACATGGCGTTGCTGTTGCTCAGGTGGTGACCATAGATGGCGATGTTCCGGCTGGGCGTCGCGTAATCCGAGCTGGTGAGCGAAAACAGGCAGCCCAGCTTGCTTTCCTTCCCGGAAAACAGGTGGTGCAGGTAGTACGCCGTGTTGTCCGACCGCACCACGGGGTAATCAATCACCGTTCCGGGGATGGTAAGCCAGGCCACAAAGTCCTTGTTCTGCGCCGTGCACGCCGACAGGTCGATCTGCGATGCAGATGGTGTGCTTTGTGCAGCGGGCGGTTTGCCTGTAGGCATCGCAGTTGGTGCAGCACTCGGAGCTGGACTGGCTGTGGCGAGAGCTCCTTGGCTTGACGTCGGGGGTATTTCCGGGGGAAGCGTGATTACAGCTTGTGTTTGCTTCTGTTGCGATGCTATACCAGCTTCCGGGGACGGTGTTTCGACAGACTTGACAAAATCGGCACTTTCCCCGGTTGGTTGGGCGGTCGTTTGACTCGCTCCCATGTCGTTCTCGGGGGCTGTTAGCACATCTTCGGTGACCCATGGTGTGGGCACAACTGACTGTGCGGCTTCCACTGTACATGGTTCCTGAACACCTGGCATCGGGGCGGGGATACTCGTTCCCGGTGGTCTGAACTGCTCAGCAATGGCGGTATATTCGTTCTCATCCGTCCTGTATGCCATCAGCTCCATGAGCGGCGGAACAGCGACCATTGCCAGTCCCACCAGAAAGGCAAGGACCAGTAACAAGGAGGGTGCTCGGATACGTTTTTTCACAACATCACTCCATTTCAAAAGCACACCCATCGCTGAGTGTGCCTATCGTTCCTGCTCCCTTTGACGGTGGCGCAGCCAGTTATCCAACAGCCTGAAGATCACTTTTCTCCTCTTCGCCAGCGGGTAAGACCCGGGAAAGTATATATCCTGTTCGGCTTCAGAGATGATGATGGAGCCTTTGCTTGGAACTGTCTGCTTGTTCTCAGACATGATTTCCAGGATTCCTTCTTCGGACAGCGTTCCTTCCTTGCTGGCCTTTTTCAGGCGCTGGGCCTGGGACAGAGATGGTGTTTGCTGGGTGGTTTCAAGGGCCGCCTGAAACCATTGCTGCTCCTGAGGTTTCAGGTAGGACAGCTCGACCGCAGGAGTAAAGGCAAGTTCGCCATGATCTACCCTGTCCAACAAGGAAGGTTCAAGGTTGTTTAGGCGGATGAAACGCTGAACTTGGTTTCTACTGGTTCCAGCTTCTTGCGCCACGATTTCATCAGCACGAGGTAAATCTGTCCCAACTTGGGACACATTTCCTTTTGCAGGACGCCCGGCTTTTCTGCGAATAGCATCTATCTTCATTTGGTATGCCTTTGCCCGTTCGCTCGGCAGGATGTTCTCTCTCTGCAGATTGGCATCCACCATGATGATAACCGCCTCATCATCATCCAGATTCCTGACAATCACCGGGACTTCATCAATTCCAGCCAGTTCACAGGCACGCTTTCGCCTATGTCCCGAGACAATCTCATACCCACCCTCATCCATGGGACGGACAATAAGCGGCACCAGCACGCCATATTCCTTCACACTCTCCACGGTTTCCATCATTCGGTCATCATCCACCACACGAAAGGGATGATCCTTGAAGGGGTGAAGCTCTAAGAGGTGAACCCGGCGAATCTGTTCGCCAGCGTCCTTTTGTCGTGACTCCTCCATAGAAAAGCTGTCAGCGTAGGCAACCAGATTTGGCTCTACATCGCCGTCTTTCAAGCCATAACACCTCTTTTCATGGCACACAAAAGCGCCAACGGGTAATTCCGTCGGCGCTCATGTGCTCAGGCCTGCTTTGACATTACCATTGTACCACAGTTTTATTCGACATTCTGTGGAAAATTGTCGACACCATTGGAAACTTTCAGGAGCCCAGAAGCATCTCCAGTTCCGCCAGGGCCCGGTTGCACCGTTTATACACACAGGATCTTGTCACATGCTCCCGCTGAGCAATCTCACCGACCGGGACATGCTTCAGGTAAATGTCAGCCAGCAGCTGTTCATCGCGGGGGTTCTCCAGTGCTTCCAGGACTGCTGAGATCTCCCTGACCGTTGCATCGTACTCGTCCTGCAAGTGCTTCACCTGTTCTTCCGCCTCCATGTGCCGGATGATGGCATCCTCATTGGCTGTGTGATTTGGGGAATGCACCACGTATTCGCCCCCTACCGTGACCGTCACGCGCTCTGTCATGCTTCGATACAGCTCAACCCTGCGTAGCGCAGCGTCGATGCTTCTCTCAAGAGCTGCTGCCCGCAACAGGAATTCTTTCCCTCGCCTCATCGCATTTCCCTCTCCAATCTGCACAGGATCATCCGCCCGTCTGCATCTGAATACAGGGAGAAATGATCTGAGCGGAAGAAGGCGCGGATTTCGCGCAGCTGACCCCTGTAATAGTCCATCCGTGCACGCAGACAAGCTTGCTCTTCTTCGCTCAACGCATGATCTCTTGCCGCTTTGCTTTGCAGCCTTCTGAGCATCCTGGTGAAGGCCCGGAAATCCTTCACAGCCTGTATCACCACGGCATCGGATAGTGCCTGCCAGGGAAGCTCTTTTTGGTCAAGATATGCGGGAATCCCTTTGTTTTGCTGAAGCATGGGTACCTCCTTGGTGAATTGAAATCGTTTGTTCAGGGTGCATTCAGGCACATGCACAGGCAGATGCGGCAGGAGTCTCCTTCATGAACAGCCAGGGGTGATCCTGACGAACCTGTGCCCGAATTTCTTCGTCCATGGTGATGATGACGTTGTAGAGGGTCGTGCGCATGTAGCTCTTCATGCACCTGATGGGCTCCGTGTGCTGATCCAGGTTGGCAAACATGCGCTCAACATGGAACTGATTGACCTTGGCAAAGTGACTTTTCATATCCCCGGCGGAGAGTTCGACCCCCTCAACCCTGAACGTCCCGCTGACAGCACAGTTGATCTCCATGAGGATATCGACCACCGTGTTCACACGCTCTGCCCCATACTGCTGGCACATGGCCTCATAGCTGATGCGCTCTTTAATCAGGTCTTGTACATAGCTGTACTCGTCGGGGGAGTATCGGGAACGGGCTTGACTCCGACGCGCGCTCTGCATGAAGGCATCGAAGGCATTGTGACCATCGAACCAGTTACCATTGCGTGAACGAGGCGGAATCCAGCCGTCTGTATACGTTGTTCTTGCCAGATGGTTCTCATGCACTGAGCTCCACGGGCTGCTCTGTACGATAGGAGGCCGCTCATGAACCGCTATGGACGCGGCTGTAACGTCTGCTTCTTCCGCATCTGACACAGAAGGATGAGATGGATAGGATTCCACCGCAATAGCAGGAATATTTTCAACATTTTTCTTTTGGGTAACAGTACTTTGTATGACAGTATTTATTTGTGCGCGGTTTTCCGTCGTCGCATAACCCGTTGGCTGGTTTTCCACCGATGGCTGCAAAACGGCAGACTTTTGCGATCTAACCCGATGCCCTGTTGAAATCTTCCCCGATGTCAGGCTAAGCCATCTGGTGCGGTCTGCATGGGAGATGTCGAAGGCCTCGTTCAGCTCCGGATCATCCAGGGGATTGTAATCCGGGTTGGTTCGCTTCTCAACTGGCAGAGGGCGCTCAAACACCACATAGGACATGCTGCCGAAGTTTCCCCGGGTATTGCGCGCGTTGAGCCGAAGCAGATAGCCATGCTCCTCCAGCTTCTGGATCCCTTTGCGAAGGGCTGTCGTACCGTCAGCGCAGAAGGCGCGCAGCCCTTCTATGCTCATGTCCCAGTGATCCGGCTTGGACATGAGCACCAGCAGGAGGCCCTTCTCGCGGGCGTCCAGCTGGTTGTCGTTAATGAACGTGTTGTTCACGACGGTATAGCATCTGTCGCGGGAAACCTTGAATTTGATGATGGCCATGTGCTTGTCCTCCTCATGTTTGTCGTAGAATCAAAAAAGCAGCACGACATGACATCATGCTGCCTCATAGGACGGTTGGGTTCTGCTCAACTGGTGGTAGCGGTATCATTCTCCCCTTTCCGATTACACTTCAATACCGACCTTCACCTGGTATTCCACCTGCGCGTCAAACTGATTCCGCAAGCCATTGCGGGAAAACTGGATCGGCGGCAGCTGGAAGAAGGAATAAATCTGTTCTGCTGGTCGCATTAGGAAGCGCCTGATTGAGCAGGCCGAGCGCGGCATGGCCGGCCAGTAAAGGCCTTGCGGGGCGGATTGCTCCGCCCCATACTCCCGAAAAACAAGGCCCTGCGGTTGCGTTTGGCAGCCGCAGGGTCATTTTGTGAGTTATGCCGGATCAGTCCTCGTCCTTCTCCGGGAAGGCGGTAATCATCGGAGCCACATCCAGGTGGCGCACGGTGCGGTTCAGGTAATTCTTGGTAATCTTGCACACCAGGCCGGACAGCGCAATCACGCCGATCAGGTTGGGGATCATCATCATGCCGTTGAAGGTGTCGGAGATGTCCCAGGCCAGGGAGGAAGTCATCAGCGCGCCGCAGAGGATCATCACCAGGTGGATCACCAGGTAAACCTTGGTGGTCTTGACGCCAAAGAGGTACTCCCATGCCTTGGTGCCGTAGTGGTTCCAGCCCAGCACGGTGGTGAAGGCGAAGAGCAGGATCGCCACCGCCACAAACTTGCTGCCGATGTCCGCAAAGCTGAACACGGAGTTGAAGGCGGAGGCCACCAGGGTCGCATCGCTGACGCCCGCAGCAAGCGCACCGGTGTTCAGGTCGTACAGACCCGAGGTGAGCACCACCAGCGCGGTCAGGGTGCAGACGACCATGGTATCGGCAAACACCTCAAAGATGCCCCACATGCCCTGCTTGACCGGCTCCTTGACATTGGAGTTGGAATGGACCATGACCGAGGAGCCCAAACCTGCCTCGTTGGAGAACACGCCGCGCTTGAAGCCCTGCACAATCACCGTGCGCAGCGCAGCGCCAGCCACGCCGCCAGCCGCCGCCACAGGGGTGAAGGCGGTCTTGAAGATCGCACCGAAGGCCGGCAGAATCGCGCTGTAATTCACCGCCACAATGACCAGACCGCCCGCGATGAACAGCACCACCATGAAGGGCACGACCTTCTCCGCGAAGGCCGCCACACGCTTGAGGCCACCCAGGGTGATGGCTGCCGCCAGCGCCACCAGCGCCAGGCCAATGACCAGGGAATAGAGCGTCACGCCGTCATAGAGCTGCACGTCGGTCAGCGCCTTGACCGGGAAGGCGGATTCGATATTCACCACAATCTTGTTGATCTGCCCCATCGCGCCGATGCCGAAGGAGGCCAGCAGGGTGAACACCGCGAAGAGCACCGCCAGCACCTTGCCGATGGTTTTGCAGCCCTTCTTCGCGCCCAGGCCGTCCTGGAGGTAGTACATCGCGCCGCCGCTCCACTCGCCCTTTTCGTTGCGGCGGCGGTAGAAGATGCCCAGCACGTTCTCGGAGTAGTTGGTCATCATGCCAAAGAAGGCTGCCAGCCACATCCAGAACACCGCGCCCGGGCCGCCGATGCAGATCGCCGCCGCCACACCCGCGATGTTGCCCACGCCAATGGTCGCCGCCAGCGCCGTGCACAGCGCCTGGAAGGGCGATATGGCCTTGCCGTCCTTGTTGTGGTTGAGCACCTCCTTGCTGAACATGCTGCCGATGGTGTGCTTCCACCACAGCTTGATGCGCGTCACCTGGAAGAACTTGGTCAGCACGGTGGTCAGCACGCCGGTGGCCAGCAGCAGCACCAAGCCCAGGGTCGTCCAGATGAAGGTGTTGACCACATCGTTGTACTTGGCAAGGCTTGTCAGAAACTGTTCCATGATTCATGTCCCCCTTTGTGAAATGAAAAAAGCCGCCATCTCTGGCAGCTCCGGGGAAAGATGCAGACGCCCTCATGCGCATGGCATGCGGGTGATATTGCCTGCTCCGTCCTTTTGCCTGAGAGTTTCAGCCGCGTGCGGCCTTGCCCCTTCGGCACTCACGAATGAGCTTCTCCGGAGTTCCCTCCACGCCCGGTTCGTTGCGTTCCAGGCGCTTCTGCGAGATTGACATTATCATATCAGGTTCTGGCGGGGTATGTCAATGCGGTTTCTGTATCTCCTGTGTATTTATGACGAACGCCAAAGGCCCTGGCGAAGCATTCCTGCCGCGCCAGGGCCTGTCTGTCTCGGTCAGTCGCCAAAGCAGATGCCCATGTTCTTGCCGGTGATGACCATTTGGTCGTCCGCCGGGACGAGCTTGGGCACGCCCGCGATGTCCGCCAGGTTGTTGTGGGTGATCTCGTTGCCCTTGAGCGCCACCGTCACGCCGAACACGCCGTCCCGGATGAGCTCCGCCGCATGCACGCCAAACTGGGTGGACAGCACGCGGTCATAGGCATTGGGGCTGCCGCCGCGCTGGATGTGCCCGGGCACGACGCTTCTGGCCTCCACGCCCACCAGGTCGCGGAGCTGCTGGGCCACATAGGCGCTGGAGGAGAAATGCTCCGCCGCGCGCTTGGCCTCGCGCTCCTTCTTCTTCATCTTGGCTTCCTCAGGGGTCATGGCGCCCTCCGCCACGGCGATGATGGTGAAGCCCTTGTTGCTCTTGGCGCGGCTTTCCACCACCTTGGCAACCTTCTTGATATCATAGGGAATCTCGGGGATGAGAATCGCGTCCGCGCCGCCGGCCACACCGGCATACAGTGTCAGCCAGCCCGCCTTGTTGCCCATGATCTCAATGACCATGCAGCGCCCATGGCTGGCGGCGGTGGTGTGGATGCGGTCAATCACATCCGTGGCGATGTCCAGGGCGGTGTGGAAGCCGAAGGTGAAGTCGGTGCCATAGAGGTCGTTGTCGATGGTCTTGGGCAAGCCGATCACGTTCAGGCCCTCCTGGGCGAGGAGGTTGGCGGTCTTGTGGGTGCCGTTGCCGCCCAGGGTCACCAGGCAGTCCAGCTTCAGGTCCTTATAGGTTTTCTTCATCGCGGCAACCTTATCGACCTTGTCCTCGCCGATCTTGCGCATATCGCGGAAGGGCGTGCGGGCCGTGCCGAGGATCGTGCCGCCCAGGGTCAGAATGCCGGAGAAGTCGCTGCGCTTCATCTCCTGGTAGTCGCCCTCGATCAAACCGCGGTAGCCGTCGTGGATGCCCACGATCTCCGCGTCGAACATCTCATAAGCCGCGCGGGTCACGCCGCGGATGGCCGCGTTCAGGCCCGGGCAGTCGCCGCCGCTGGTCAGGATACCGATTCTTCTCTTCATCTGATGGTACCTCCTCACTTGATTTTCGGAGCCGATGGCGCTATTATAGCATGGATTCCGACAAATTGCTACATTTTTTTGCACACCAGGAGGCCTTATGTCCACCAAGGAAACGATCATGGCGCAGCTCCGCGCTCTCAGCATCCCCCACGAATACCACGAGCATGCACCGGCCCACACCATGGCTGATTGTCTATCTCTGCCCTATGCCGCGCTGGATGTGACCTTCTGCAAGAACCTGCTGCTGTGCAACACGGCAAAGACGGCCTTCTACCTGTACGTCACGTTGCCGGACAAGTCCTTCCGCACAGGGGATGTGTCCAAGCGGCTGGGATCATCCAGGCTATCCTTCGCCCCGGCGGAATGTCTGGTGGACATGCTCCACCTGCACAGCGGCAGCCTGTCCCCCCTGGGGCTGTGGTTTGATGGGGAGCAACGCATCCGCCTGGCCTTCGACCGCGAGGTGCAGCGCCCGGGCCGCATCGCCTTCCACCCCTGCGACAACACCGCGACCGTGCTGTTCACCCAGGAGGTATTCTTCGCCCAGGTTGTGCCCGCGCTGGGACACGAACCCATCTTCATATGAGAAAACGCGGGAAGCCTGTGCCTCCCGCGCTTTTATTCAGCTGTGCCCGATCAGGAAATCGAGGATGTTCATCCCGGTTTCCTCGGGCTGCTTGTACAGTTCTGTGTAACCGCAGTCGCAGCAGGACACGGTGATGAACTTCTTGTTCTGAATGTCAAAGAACTTGGCAAAGTTGCCGCCCGTGGCCTGGAACTGGTCGGATTCATACTGGCGGCAGCCGCACTTGACGCATACAAATTGCTTGCGTTCCATTTATTTTTCCTCCTTGGCAGATGCATGATCGTCCTTGGGCATGCGGCACAGCTGGATGGCGCTGCACACCGCAGAGCCCCAGAAGCACAGCGCCGCCACACCAAAGAGCACCGTGCTGAATATCAGCGTCCCGTCCTGACGCCAGTGGGTGAAGAACACCACCGTCATCACGATGGCACTCAGGGCATACAGCCCTGTGACGATGCCCGTCCTCTTCCTTGTCATGTTGCTGTACCCCCCCTTCATGACGCTTTCATGATGCCACACTCCAGCATGAAAATCAAGGATTCCTGTCCCAAAGCCGCCGTTTCGTGTTTGAATTGTCACTCCTGGGTCATTTCTTCTTTCGCCCTGCCTTGACCGGCGGGTTTTTTCGCTCCCGGGGGAAGTTCTCCGCGACCCAGGCCTTCACCTGTTCCGGCTCGCGCACGCCGCGCAGGTAAAGCACCGTGCCCTTCTGCCGGATGTGGCACACGCCCAGGCGCTTCTCCAGATAGCTTTGGCGGATAAGAACCTCCTCCGCCAGCACGCCGGTGATCTCAATCTCGTTGTTCCGGCCCAGCCGGGCGATGATCCTGGCGCCCTTGTACGCCGTTGCCGGGAGGAACAGGTACGTGCCCAGGTACATGCGCAGACACCAGATGAAGGTCAACGCCACCACCAACAGCAGCAGGAGCAGCATGGGCCAGGCCTGCGAGAGGGGGAACAGCATCAGCAGCATAGTGGACAAAAGCACCAGGGCCAGCGCCATCGGCCACCCGGCGGACAGCGCCACCCCCAGGGTGTGGGTCTTGATTTCCAGCCGTTCACGCATCGGGGGTCTCCTGTTCCGCCAGCATGTCGTCGATGATCTGGCATGCGCTGCGGATGATCCGGGCGCAGGGGCGCTTGGCGTAGTATTCGGGGGTACGCTCCTCCGGGGTGGGATTCTCCGGCACACCGGCCCTGCCCAGCAGCTCCGCGCAGGAAATCGTTCCGTTGATTTCCATAAAGCGGCGGTGAATCTCCTGCACCCGGGCGTAGGTCTCAGGACGATGCTCCTTTTCCGCGCCCTCGGGGCCCTCCAGCGCACCGGCCAGCATCACCGCGGCGGAAAACGCGCCGCAGTGGAGCCGCAGCCTGCCCATGCCGCCGCCGTGCCCCACGGATACCATTGCGGCCTGCTCAGGGGTCAGCCCCAGCAGATCGGCATAGGTCATAAGCACTGCCTGGGCGCAGTTGCAGCCCTCCTCGAAGTACGCCGTCGCCTGTTTCTCTCGATCCGTCATGCAGTCCTCCATAAAAAGCCGCCCAGGGGCACAGTACCCCCGGGCCTGGCTGATGCTGCTGATTTACTTGGTGACAACCAGGGTATCGCGCAGCTTGTCGTAGACCATGTTCTTGTAATCCGTCCACTGGGACTTGGGGGCGGTCAGGTGCACGGTGTAGAGCACGCGATCCACGCACACGGCATGGACGCGACCCGCGACCTGGCGGCCGTCCTCCAGCGTGCCCTCGTAGTTGGCGTAGATGCCGTTCTTGCCCAGCAGGGTACGGCTGGCCGTCTGGGAGGGCTGGTAGCTGTCAAAGCCCACATCGCCGATGGACTTGAGCATGCCGTTGACGATGGTCTTGAGGTTGTCGGTGGTATAGTCGCCGGACACCTTCTCCGCCCGCAGGGTCAGCGTGGCAGGGTAGTCGATCAGCGCGTTGGGGTTTTGAATGATGAAGGTATCCGCAGCGGTATCATCCTGGAGCCAGCCCGCAGGGCCCTCGAAGGCCAGGCCCAGCTTGATGGCGTCATAGGCGACGTAGGTCACGCTCAGCTTGGGCACAGGGGTGGGGGTGGGCTTGTCGATGGGATCGACCACCACGGGGGTCGCACCGGCATACTGGCTGCGCACGGTGGGCGCGGGCGTCGCGGTGGCCGCCACCTGGGTGGGCAGGCTCTGGGTCAGGGTCATGCCGTAGTCGTCCTCCTCGGCCAGGGGATCCTCCCCGGTCGTGGGGGCCTGCTGGTTCGTGCTCTGCTGGGGCGTACCGCTGTTAGCGCTGCCCACGTCGTACTTCTTTTTGTCACCAGCGCAGCCCGCAAGCAGCACCGCGCACAGCAGGAGCATCAGAGCCAGCATCAACCGTTTCTTCATGGTTATTCCCTCCTCAAATCAGGTTTTACCTATATAACGATCGAAAAGCAGCAGTTATTCCGCATCGTCATCATAATGCGGATGATACATCCGCCGGTCGAGGCTCCAGATCTTCTCGGAGAACGCGCCTTTGGGGACGCGGGCCATGATGCCCTCCATCTCGTTCATGCGCGCATCCAGGGTGTCGATCCAGTTGAGCACCTCGGCCTCGGGGAACATCGGGGGCTTAGGGCTGCCGTACTCCGGCACGCCGTGGTGGCTGATGATCATGTGCTCCAGCAGTACCACGAGCTCCCCGGACACGCCCACGTTCTTCGCGGCCTCCGCCAGGCGCGCCACGCCCATCACCAGATGGCCGATCAGCAGCCCCTCGCGGGTGTAATCCGTCACGTTACCCAGCTCGTCGCTTTTCATCTCGGTGATCTTGGACAGGTCGTGGAGAATCACGCCGGCCCGCAGCAGATCGCCATGGAGGAAGGGGTAGGCCTGGATGATGTGCTCGGCGGTGTTGAGCATGGAGCAGGTATGGTGGAGCAGCCCCGTTCGTTCCGCATGGTGGAGGCGCTGGGCCGCCGGAAACCAGGTCAATTCGTCCCCGGCCAGGCGGAGCATCTCCCGGACAAGCTTCTGGAGATCCTCCGAAGCAAAGCGGTCGATGGTTTCCTCGATGCGGGCACGGTAGGCGTCGGGCGCTTCCGGCGCGCAGGGCACGAGCATGGACAGATCCACCCCGTCAGAATCCACCGCCGGGCGCATCTTCTCGATCCGCAGCTGCTTGCGTCCGTTGTACTCCTGCACCAGGCCGCGCACCTTCACCACGCTGCCGGAGGGCGGAGGCGGCACCGTACCGTCCCATAGCTTGCAGTTGACCTCGCCGGTTTTGTCAGTCAGGTTCATATCCAGGTACTTACCGCCAGTCTTGCCCTCCCGCTGATCCGCGCTGCGCACCAGCAGGAAGCCCTCATAGCGCATGCCCGTTTCCAGCATGCTGATCGTAAAATCCATCCGATCAAACCTCGTTCATCAATTTTAGAAGGGTGCATCCGCATTGCCGCCGCTGGCCTCGGGGGCCAGGTTGGCATAGGTGGTGTACTCGCTCAACCAGGCCACCTTGATGGTGCCCAGCGGGCCGTTTCTCTGCTTTTGCACGATGATCTCGCCCACGTTCTTCTCCTCGCAGTCGGGGTCGTAGTACCCTTCGCGGTGGATGAACATGACCACGTCGGCATCCTGCTCGATGGAGCCGGAATCACGCAGGTCAGTCAGGGCGGGGCGCTTGTTTTCGCGGTTGGCGTTGGCGCGGGACAGCTGGGCGCAGGCAATCAGCGGCACCTTGAGCTCCAGCGCGATGGCTTTGAGCTGGCGGCTGATCTCGGATACCTCCAGCTGGCGGCTTTCCACCTTGCCGTCGGCATGCATCAGGCCCAGGTAGTCCACCACGATGAGGTCAAGGCCCTTGTCCATCATCAGGCGGCGGCAGCGGGAGCGCAGCTGGGTCGGGGTGATGCCCGCCGTATCGTCGATATAGATGCGGCTGTTGGACATCGGGCCGATGGACGTGGCCAGCCGCATCCAGTCGTCGCCCGTGAGCATCCCCTGGCGGACGCGCTGCATGTTCACCTTCGCGTCGGAGCACAAAAGGCGCAGCGCAATCTGCTCCCGGGGCATTTCCAGGGAGAACACCGCCACGGACTTGCCGCCATAGAGCGCGGCGTACCCGGCCATGTTCATTGCCAGGGAGGTCTTGCCCATGGAGGGACGCGCGCCCAGGATGATGAGCTCACCGCCGTGGAAGCCGGTCAGCAGCTGATCCAGGGCCGAAAAGCCCGACGGCACCCCGGAGACCCGCCCCTTGAGCTTCGCTAGCTCCTCAATGCTGGCGTA
This sequence comes from Clostridiales bacterium, assembly GCA_029012285.1. GTDB lineage: Bacteria > Bacillota > Clostridia > Christensenellales > Aristaeellaceae > UBA11524. Next base: position 17,647 of record JAQXLU010000078.1, read on the forward strand.
GGTGTTGTACAGCACATCTTTGATGGGCTTGAGGGTCTCCCCGGAGGCGCGGTTCATCACGATGTCGAAGATGGCCTTTTCCGCGTGCCCGAGGGTCTCCTGCAGGGGATTCTGCTGGGAATAGCACTCCTGGGCAATCTCCTGGGCGGCCTTGATGAGCTTGCGCAGCGTGGATTTTTCCGCCACGATGCCGATGTACGCCTTAACATTGGCCGCCGTGGGCACATACTGCACCAGGCGCAGCAGATAAGCCGTGCCGCCCACGCCCTCCAGCGTGCCGCGCCGGGAAAGCTCACTGTCCACGGTGATGAAGTCGATGGGCTTCTGATCCCGGTGGATGGCGACCATCGCGTCGAAGATCTCCTTGTGCTGCGGCTGGTAGAAGTCCTCCGGCAGGAGGGTCTCCACCGCCTGGAGGACGGCGTTGCCATCCTGGAGCATCGCGCCCAGCACGCTTTGCTCCGCCTCCACGTTGTTGGGCGGCGTTACGCCCTGGTACTCGGACAACCCCTTCACCTCCCCCGGTCAGCATATGTTTTTATGATGATTTTACTTGGCGGGCATGGGCTCAACATGCACAGTCATCTTGGCGCTGATGTCCTTGTAGATGCGCACCTCGATCTCCACATCGCCCACCGCGCGGATGTTCTCGCACTTGATGTCCCGCTTGTCGATGTCCACCTGGTGCTGCTTTTTCAGCTCCGCAGCCACCTCGGCGCTGGTGATGGAGCCATACAGGCGGCCCTGCGCACCGCACTTGACCTGCATGTCGATCTTCTTGCCACGCAGGCGGTTGGCGGTTTCGGTGGCGTTGGCGCGGCGCTCGGCCTCACGGTCCGCTTCGGCCTTGCGCATTTTCTCGATGCCCTTGAGGGCGCCGGGGGTTGCCTCGACGGCCAGTTTTTGGGGGAAGAGGAAGTTGCGGGCATAGCCATCGGCAGCGTTCACGATGGTGTCCTTTTTGCCGACGCCTTTGACGTCCTGGAGCAGAATCACTTTCATATCTTCAAATCCTCCTGAGATCGGGATATAATTAGTCAAGGTACATTATATCGCCATTTTATGAAAATTGCAATAGCCGGGCGAAGCCAAAACGGTCAAAGGGAGGGCGAAGCCAAAACGGGTCAAGGGGCTAAGCCCCTTGCGGGGTCCAGGGCCGCGGAGGCCCTGGCAGGGTCCAGGGGCAGCGCCCCTGGCCGTCGGAGACCCCGGGCCGCAGCCCGAAAGCGCCCCGCGCGCCTTTCGCGAATCCCCAGATTCGCGAAACAGCCAACCCAGCCCCATCGAAGCGCACCCCGTCCTCCCCTCACCCCGTCCCCATCGAAGCCACGCACCCCATCCTCCCCTCACCACATCCCCACCGATGCCACGCTCCATCCCCCCAACCACGCTCCCCCAAAAAACAAAAAAGGAGGCCCCGAAAGGCCCCCTTAGCAGCTTGCCATCAGATACAATCGTGAATATCAATGTTCTCGCCCACCAGGCCGACATATGCGCCCTGGGCCGCCTCGCTGGATTCGGGATGCGCAATCAGCCACTTGTTGCGGGCCCAGAGCATCGAATCCATCAGGTTCGCACCGCCGCCGGGACGGTAAGTGGTGTTGGTCTTGTCCGGCAGAGCGACCAGCACGCGGAAGCCCTGGCCCTTCTTGGCAGAGCAGGGCGCGTAGTGCAGCGTGGTGGCGTAGCACTCCACCAGCACACCCGCAGGGGCTTTGAACGCCTTCACCTTCGCGGTGTCCAGCTTGCCGTCGATGATGTCCTCCTGCTTGGCAATGAGCAGGATGAAGTCCTCCGTGCCCAGGTTGAATTCGGAATCCCGGTGCCACTCCAGGCAGTTGAGCTTGGTGTTCACACCGTTGCAAAAGCCCAGCTGGAAGGGCATGCCACCATAGAGCCCCGTGCCGACCTCCTGGGCATGCTCGGCCTGGTGCAGGGCTTCCACACGGGGCTCGTAGACCACCGCGTCGGTGCAGGGCGTTTGAGCCAGCGCCTTCAGGATGCCCTGGAGCGGGTAGCCCTCCACCACGCGGCCGTAGGGACGGAACGCCTCGTCATAAACGGACAGAATCTGCATGATCGTTTCCTCCTTTTTTCAATCGGTTTTGCTGCTTGATTCGACAGGGGGCGGGTGCATTCCTGCCAGATTGGGAAGAATATCCTTAGCGGATGATGCCCTCCTCCGGCTCAGCGCGGTCGTACCAGGCCCGGAGCATCACATCCTTGTAGGGAATCTGCACGGCGTATTCATACCAGTGATAGCTGCCGCCGCCATCGCGGGGGGAGGTGTGGGTGGAGAAGTAGTACTTCTTCGGGTCGGCCAGCATGGGCACATCCAGCGCGATGGCCTGAGCGAGCGCCCGCAGCGCCGCCGGGCGGTCCACCGGATCCAGCCCATGGGCCTCAAAGCTGAAGTGATACTCCCGGTTCATGGGCTTGTAGAGGATGATGCGGATCTCCTCCGGGCGGACGAGAATCCGCTCCACACAGCAGTCCCGGCACTTGAGCAGCACGGGATAGAGCCGCACATACATTTCTGATGAGCGCATGCGCTCCATGAACACGGCCTCCTGCTGCTGACGGAGCATCAGCGACCGCCTGAGCAGAAACAGCGCCATCAGCATCAGCACTGCCCCAAAGATGATCCATCCCTGCATGAAATGCACCCCTGATTCCACCTTGTCTGTATAGGATGATGATAGCAGGGGTGAGATGAAATGTCAAGCAACCTGGCAAAACCCGTTGCCCTGACGGCCAAAATCCTCACGCCCCCTTGTGATTCGGCGGCAAAAGGCGTATACTTGCCATAGTAAACGAACGAAAGCGAGGCCATGCCATGTACCGCTACGAAACCCATATGCACACCTGCCAGGGCAGCGCCTGCGGCAGCTCCACCGGCGCAGAGCAAGTCCGCTTCTACAAGGAGCGGGGATATCAGGGCATCTTCATCACCGACCATTTCTTTGGCGGGAACACCGCCGCCCCCCGCAGCGGCAAATGGAAGGATCGGGTGGACTGGTACTGCTCCGGCTTCGAGGATGCCTGGAACGAGGGGCAGAAGATCGGCCTGGATGTGTTTTTCGGCATCGAGCAGAACTTTGAGGGCGACGAATACCTGATCTACGGCCTGGACAAGCAGTTTCTGCTCGAGCATGAGGAAATGGAGCGCTGGTCGCGCCGCGAGCAATACGAGCAGGTGCATGCCGCCGGGGGCTGCGTGATTCAGGCTCACCCCTTCCGCATGCGGGGCTACCTGAGCGCCATCCATATCTGCGACCGGGTCGTGGACGGGATCGAGGTCGCCAATGCGGGCAACACCCCGGCCCAGGACGCCTACGCGGCCCGGTATGCCAAGTCCCGGGGACTGTACACCATCGCCGGGTCGGACAACCACCATGCCGGCGCAAAGACCGTCCTGTATGGCGTGGGGCTTGAAAAGCGGCTGGATTCCGCTGCGGACTTCGTGCAGCACATCCTTAGCCGCCAGCCCCGCACGCTGCTTTGCCCTGCCGGCCGCTTTGACGCGGATCCCACCGCCGAACCGCTGCTGCCCGCCTACCTCCTGGACGAGGACGATCAGTTTGTGCCCCTGCCCATGGACTGGCTGGAATGAGCCGCGCGTCAAAAAAACAAACAGAAAACTTCCCTTCCCCGCGTGGATGTGCTATGATATAGAACATCAACGCGAGGAGGCGTTTCCATGAACCGCACGATCATTCCCGAGGGATATGAGCCGAAGCTCTCCCTGTATGAAACCCAGGCCGCCATCAGCCTGATCAAGCGCACCTTCCAGGATCGCCTGGCCCAGGCACTGAACCTCAAGCGCGTGTCCGCTCCCCTGTTTGTCGACCCCGCCAGCGGCTTAAACGACGACCTCAACGGCGTGGAGCGCCCCGTCACCTTCGACATCCCCGCCGCCGGGATGGACGCAGCGGTGGTGCACTCCCTGGCCAAGTGGAAACGCATGGCATTGTACCGCTACGACATCTGGCCGGGCAAGGGCATCTACACCGACATGAACGCCATCCGCCGGGACGAAGAGCTGGACAACCTCCACTCCATCTATGTGGACCAGTGGGACTGGGAGCGGGTCATCACCCGGGAGACCCGCAACCTGCGCACCTTGCAGGACACCGTGCGGGACATCGTGCGCTGCATCTACGACGCATCGCTGACCGTCAACGGCCGCTACCCGAAGCTGCGCACCCAGCTGAGCGACGAGGTGACCTTCATCACCTCCGAGGAGCTGCTCCAATTGTATCCCGGCAAGACCCCCAAGGAGCGGGAAAACCTCTTCGTCAAGGAGCATCCGGTCACCTTCCTGATGCAGATCGGCCACAAGCTGTCCGACGGCAAGCCCCACGACGGCCGCGCCCCCGACTACGACGACTGGACGCTCAACGGCGATTTGCTCTACTGGTGCGAAACGCTGCAATGCGCCATCGAGCTGTCCTCCATGGGCATCCGTGTGGACAGCGAAACCCTTGACCGCCAGCTGACCCTGGCCGGCTGCGACCATCGCCGCAGCATGCAGTACCATCAGATGCTGCTGGAGGGCGAGCTGCCCCTGACCATCGGCGGCGGCATCGGGCAGAGCCGTTTGTGCATGCTGCTGCTGGGCAAGGCCCACATCGGCGAGGTGCAGTCCTCCATCTGGGATGCGGACACCAAGCGCAAATGCAAGGAGGCAGGCGTCCCGCTGCTGTAAAACAGTTCAACAAAACAAAAAGGGAAGTGCCGCCACCAAGCCTCACTTCCCCTTTTCTTATGCTTCCACAAACACCTGCACGCCAAAGGGCGCAAGGAATCCCGTCCAGGGCGCGTCGTCCCAGGGGCGGTATCCGGCGGGAACCTCCACCGCCTGTGCGGAATCGTTGTGGTTCAGCAGGAACAGATACCGTCTGCCGTTCGCCACACGATGCACGGCCTCTACGCCATGGGGCGTCGCCATCAGGGGCGCAACGTCCGCCGCTTCGCACAGGGCCGAAATGAACCTGTCCGATAGCGCGTCGCTCATGGTGGTGCCCACATACCAGGCCGTGCCCCGCCCATAGGCGTTGCGGGTAATGGCCGGTGTGCCCGCGTAAAACTCGTGGGCATAGGTTGCCACGGGCTCGGCGGTGGTGGCGTGGAGCACGTCGCACCACTGGGAGCAGGGATACTCGCCCTCGTCCCAGCGGACCAGGCCGTCCACATCCCGCAGGCAGTCGTATTCCAGCAGGTTCACGCCGGTCAGAGCGCTCATCCACACGGGGACGGGGCCCTCGGTGTGACAGAGGTTGGTGCCATCCTTGATGCCGGAGCGCCAGGTCAACACCAGCTGCCCGCCCTGCTCCACATAAGCCTGGAGCTTCCTGGCATAGTCCTCGGTCATGAGGAACTGCAGCGGCGCGATGACCACCTTGTATGCGTCAAAATCGCCATCCTCGCTCACAAAGTCCACCGGGACATTGGCACGGTGCAGCGCCTTGTAGTAGGTCAGCAGATGCTGGATATACCGGTGCTGCGGATGGTGGGGCTGGATGTCGATGGCCCGCTCCTGGTCGTAGGAGCGCACAATGGCGACCTGCGCACTGGGCACGCCCCCGTGTATCTCCTTCAGCAGCGGCCCATAGTGCTGCATCATGTCGCGAATCTCGTGGTAATACCGCCCAGGGATGCCGCTGTGGGGCAGGATGCCGTGCCAGTACTGCTCCGTGCCCATCGCGCAGGAGCGCCAACGGAAGAACACCACCGTATCCGCGCCGTGGGCGACGCTCTGCATGGCCCAGAGTGGAATCTGCCCGGGCTTGGGCGCGCGCCCGAGGATTTCCCAGCCGGTGATGCCGCTCTGCTGCTCCATAATCCAGAAGGACTGCTGCTTGACCGCGCGGATCATGTCCAGCTCAGCCGCCTGGACGTCGGCGCGGTATCCCACAGGATGGCTGAGGAAGTGCCCGCCGGGATATTGATCGTGGGAGGCGAAATCAAGCTGCTTGCCCAGGTCGTAGTAGTTGGGCTTGCTGCAGAAGCCCATCAGGTTGTGGGTGATCCACTTATCCGGGGCGGCGGCGCGCAATATGTCCGCCTGGAGCTGGTGGAACTCGCAGATCAGATCGGAGGTGAAGCGCCGCCAGTCCAGCTCGTGAGAGGGATTCACGCCCCAGGCGGCGGTGATCTTCGGCGCGGGAACACAGCTGAAATCATCATAACCCTGGCTCCAGAAGGCGGTGCCCCAGGCCCGGTTGAGCTCGTCGATGGTGTGGTACTTCTCCTTCAGCCACATTTGGAACTTCGCCTGGCAATGCTCGCAGTAGCACAGATCGCCGTGGCTGTTGCCCAGCTCGTTGTCCACCTGCCAGCCCACGACGTGGGGGTTGTGCGCATAATGCGCGGCGAAGGCGGTCACATAGCGGCGGACATGCTCCCTGTACACGGGGTTGGACTGGCAATCATGGTGGCGGCTGCCGAAGAACCGCTGCTGTCCGTGCCAATCGGTGGGCTGAATCTCCGGATTCCGGTCGATAATCCACTTGGGCGGCGCAGCGGTGGGCGTACCCAGGATCACGTCGATGCCCTCCCTGGCCAGGATGTCGATGGCCTCATCCAGGTCCTCGAAGTGGAACTCGCCCTCCCGGGGTTCAAACTTCTGCCAGGAGAACTCCCCCATGCGAACGATCTGGATGCCCATTTCCCGCATCATGGCCGCGTCGATGGGCCAGCGTTCCTTCGGCCAGTGCTCGGGATAGTAGTCCACGCCAAACTGGTAATGCTTCATACGCTTTTCCTCCGTGAAGGTTTGGGTTGATTCTACCATATTTATCGCGGAAAGTAAAGGCTCGGGCGCGGCGTAAAATCCCCCTGAGCCGCGCTGCCAGGGGCGCGTCCAGCTCAGATACAAAGCTGTATCCTGCAATTTGGTGGGAAAAGCAGCGGAAAACCAGCAGAAAAACATAGCAAGTGCAGGATTCCTATTGCAATCCTGCAAGAATCCCTGTACAATGGATGCTGCAAAGGTGCTGGGGGCGAATGGTCGCCTCCGCGTTTGAAAGGAGATTGACCCATTATGGCTGGTTATGCTGAGCGCGTGCTGAACGATTTGAAGGTTCGCTACGCCTATGAGCCGGAGTTCCTCCAGGCTGCTACAGAGATCCTGACCACCCTCAAGCCCGTGATCGACCGCAACGAGGAGAAGTACGAGAAGGCCGGTCTGCTGGAGCGCTTCGTGGAGCCGGAGCGCATCATCACCTTCCGCGTGCCGTGGATTGACGATCAGGGCGTGACCCGCGTCAACCGGGGCTACCGTGTGCAGTACAACAGCGCCATCGGCCCGTACAAGGGCGGCTTGCGGCTGCACCCCAGCGTCAATCAGAGCATCCTGAAGTTCCTGGGCTTTGAGCAGATCCTCAAAAATTCCCTGACCGGCCTGCCCATCGGCGGCGGCAAGGGCGGCTCCGACTTCGATCCCAAGGGCAAGAGCGACAACGAAGTGATGCGCTTCTGCCAGAGCTTCATGACCGAGCTGTACCGTCACATCGGCCAGTTCACCGACACTCCCGCAGGCGACATCGGCGTCGGCGCGCGCGAGGTGGGTTACCTCTATGGGCAGTACAAGCGCATTGTCAATCAGTTCGAGGCAGGCGTTATCACCGGCAAGGGGCTGAGCTTCGGCGGCTCGCTTGCACGCACTCAGGCCACCGGTTACGGTCTGTGCTACTATGCGTCCGAGTGCCTCAGCCACCAGAGAAATGACAGCTTCGAGGGCAAAACCGTTATTGTCTCCGGCTCCGGCAACGTCGCGCAGTACGCGGCGGAAAAATGTACTCAGCTCGGCGGCAAGGTCGTTGCGATGAGCGACTCTCAGGGCTATGTCTACGACCCCAAGGGCATTGACCTTGTCAAGCTCTTTGAGATCAAGCAGAAACGCCGCGCGCGCATCAGCGTCTACGCCGACGAGGT
>JAQXLU010000079.1 GCA_029012285.1 Clostridiales bacterium
TTGCGGTCAAAGCGGGTCTTGCAGGTGTCGCACATGCAGGAGATGCGCTCGCCCAGGAAGCTCTTGAGCATCGCATGGTACTTCGGGCGGCACTTGGGGCAGCCGATGGAGTTGATGTTGACGGACAGATTCTTCACGCCCAGGGTCGAAAGCAGCTTGTAGGCCAGCAGGATGAGCTCCGCGTCAGCGGTGGCCTCCTGCGCGCCGAAGCACTCCAGACCGAACTGGTGATGCTCCCGCAAACGGCCGTTCTGGGGCGCTTCATAGCGGAAGATGGGCGCGTTGAGGTAGTACATCTTGCAGGGCAGCGCATCGGCGTAGAGGCTGCTCTCCAGAAACGCGCGGACGGCGCCGGCGGTACCCTCGGGCTTGAGGGTGATGGAACGGTCGCCCTTGTCCTTGAAGGTGTACATTTCCTTCTGCACAATATCGGTCGTATCGCCCACACCGCGCAAAAATAGCTCCGTATGCTCAAACACAGGGGTGCGGACTTCGCGGTAGCCAGCCTCGGCGGCGGCAGCGCGCATATGCGCCTCGACGTGCTGCCAACGGTAGGAATCACTTGGCAGTACGTCCTTGGTGCCACGGGGTGCCTGGGTCAACATGGTTGATCCCTCCTTCGATGTATTGCATGGCTGCGGGGGAATGAAAAACCCCCACGCAGTCCAAATGCTGCATGGGGCGAAGATGCTTCGCGGTGCCACCCATTTTCGCGCAGCCGTTGCGGCCGCGCCTCTCCTCCCCTGTAACGTGGGGAACGCGCCCGGCTCTCACCGGGAGGCTCCAAGCTGTCAGTCGCGCGGGCTTGTCAGGAGCTTTCAGCAGCTGCTCCCTCTCTGTGGACGGCCATCGCGCGTTCTTCTCTTCATCGCCAGCGGGTCACAGACCCATGTGAACGCTCATGATTCTATCATCTATCGGGCGGCTTGTCAATCCTTCCCGGCAGGGTTTTCAGCAAGGGGGAACGCATCCCCGCTGCCGGCCTTTCGCGCGGCCTTGAACAATTCGCCGTCCCTGCGGGTGACGGCCCGGTCGAAGATCCCCTCCCGGGTGCACAGCCTGAGCACAATGCGTCCACTCTCCTTGCGCGGATGGCGCAGAATCCGGGATTGCGCGGGCTTTCCTCCGCATTTGGCCACCGCCAGGTAGGAGAATTTCTCATCCTCAAAGGGCGCGTCGCCCCCCTTGAACTGCTTGTGCAAGCGGCTACGGGCCACGCGACTGGTGAACTGGCACCAGTCCTCCGCAGGTAGGGGGCATGCCCCGTCATGGACGCAGGGCGCGACCACATGCCCGCCCAGGCGGATCAGCTCACTGCGAGCCTCCCGCAGCTGCCCGTAGCCCACCGGCGTGCCCGGCTCGACGAGCAGCAGCAGCTTGTCTGTACAGGCCCAAAGCTGCTGCAGCACGCGCTGGCGGCCCGGTGCGTCCATCTCATTGAGCACGTAGGAGGCCATCACCAGATCCGCCCTTTGCGTGACGGGCGAAGCGGCCAGGTCATGGCGAATCCACGCGGTCCTGGACAGCACCGCGTCCTCCTGCATGAGCTCCGCGCCCAGGGACATCATCACCACTTCGCGCTCCAGGCAGGTGAAGACGGCGTCCTCCACCTGCATGCGGACAGCCCAGGTGGCCGCGCCGGTACCCGCGCCCACGTCGAGGACGGTGTGGATTTCGCCGACAAAGCAAGGCAACGTGCTGCCCAGGGCGGCGCTCACAGCAGCGAAGGTGGCGGGCATGCGCACTGTGGCGTAGGCCAGGGCCTCGACCTCCCTGTTCAGCAGGGATTTGCCGTGTCCGCTCTCCTTGCGGTAGCGCTCGGAGATGCCCTGCGCGGCGGCAAGGAGGTCATTGTGGCGCCAAGCGGCGCATTTTCCTTCAATGGCGGCTTTGAGGGTGGATGGTAAATCCATGGCATTCTCTCCTGCACATGAGTCTGTATTGGTATGTTCAGTATAGCATTTGGGCGGAAAGAATGCAATCCCCCGACGATGATGCCGGGGGATTGCCAGCCATAATTGAAGGAATTGCAAGTTCACCCGCCGCCGCTTTCGACGCGAGAAAGCGGTACGTGGAGCGCTTTCGGGCTGCGGCCCGGGAGCACCGACGGGGACGGCATCGTGCAGATGCGGGTGTCCGGCGGACTGTTGCCAAAGACAAAGCATCAAGCGATGTTGAATCACCCATTGGCCCGTTCTCGCTGCGCGGGGTGGAGGGTCAGGGCTTCATCGCGCGGACGGCGTTCACGATGCAGATCATCGCCACGCCCACGTCCGCAAAGACAGCCAGCCACATATTCGCAAAGCCAAACACGCCCAACAGCATCACCAAGGCCTTCACAACCAAAGCAAACATGATATTCTGCCGCGCGATGGTCATGGTCTTTTTCGCCATGCGGACAGCCAGGGCCAGCTTGCCCACATCGTCGTCCATGAGCACCACATCAGCGGCCTCAATGGCGGCATCCGCGCCCAGGCCGCCCATGGCGACGCCCACGTCCGCGCGGCGCAGCACCGGCGCGTCGTTCATGCCATCGCCCACAAAGGCCACCTGATGCTCCGGCCCGAGCAGTTCCTCCAGCGCGTCCACCTTGTCCCCGGGCAGCATGGAGGCACGATATTCCGTCAAACCCAGGCGGCGGGACACGTCAGCGGCGACGGCCTCGTTGTCGCCGGTGAGCATCACCAGGCGAGACACGCCCGCGTCCTTCAGCGCCTGGATGGCAGCAGCCGCGCCATCCTTCACCACGTCGCTGATGACGATGTGGCCCGCGTACTGCCCTTCCACCGCCACATGCACCAGCGTGCCTACTGCCTTAGCCGCGGTGCACTCGATGCCGTGGGCCGCCATCAGACGGCTGTTGCCGCACAGCACGCGCTTGCCATCCACCAGGGCGGACAGACCCTGTCCCGGCGTTTCCTGCACATCGCTGACGCGTTCCGCATCCAGGTCGCGACCATGGGCTGCGCGCAGGCTTTGGCTGATGGGATGGGGGCTGTGCATTTCCGCGTGAGCCGCCATATCCAGGAGGGTTTCCGCGCTCATGCCCACAGGGACGGTCTGCGTCACGGTGAACACGCCCTTGGTGAGTGTACCGGTCTTGTCAAAAGCCACGGTATCCAGCTCAGACAGGGTTTCCAGGTGATTGGCGCCCTTGACCAGCACGCCCTTGCGGGACGCGCCGCCGATGCCGGAAAAGAAGGTCAGCGGCACGGAAATCACCAGCGCGCAGGGGCAGGAAATGACCAGGAAGGTCAGCGCGGTATAGACCCAATCGCGCCACTGCCCGGTGACAGCGCCGGGGATGAGGGCGATCAGCAGCGCGGCGATGCACACCGCCGGGGTATACCAGCGGCTGAAGCGGGTGATGAAGCGCTCCGTGCGGGCCTTGTGCTCGCCGGATTCGGCCACCAGATCGAGAATCTTCGCCACGGTAGATTCGCCATAGGACGCGGTGACCTCAACGGTGATCAGTCCTGTCAGGTTGACGCAGCCGGAGAGGACGCTATCGCCCTGTTGCACATCGCGGGGCAGGCTTTCTCCTGTGAGGACTGCGGTGTCCACGGTGGTGCTGCCCTCGGTGACCACGCCGTCCAGCGGTATCTTCTCCCCCGGGCGGACGAGGATGCTCGCGCCCACGGGTACCTCCTGGGGCGTGACGCGCACGGGCTCGCCGTCCCTGAGCCAATTGGCATAATCCGGGCGCACGTCCATCAGGCTGGCGATGTTGGCGCGGGATTTATCAACGGCCTTGTCCTGCAGATACTCGCCCAGCTGGTAGAGCAGCATGACCATCACGCCCTCGGCGGAATCCCCCACTGCCATCGCGCCGATGGAGGCCACCGCCATCAGGAAGTTCTCGTCGAACACCTCGCCCCGGCGGATGTTGCGCACCGCAGACAGCAGCACGTCGTAGCTCACGGTCAGGTAGGCAATCACGCAGGCGACCGTTTTCAGCCACGCCACGGGGATGAAGCGGCTCATCACCAGCAGCAGGATGGACGCTATCGCGCGCAGCAACAGCGTGCGTCCGGCATGGGCGGCATGATCGTGGGCGTGCTCGTGGTCATGATCGTGGCCGTGGTCATGATCGTGATGGTCGTCATGGCCGCAGTCGCAGTGCTCTCCGGAGCATGCGTCGTGCTGATGCGCCTTCTTCCCGGCTTCCGTGTGAATGACAGCGTCCGGCTCGACCTCAGCGGCCTTGGCCAGGACGGCCTGGGTGACGGCGGCAAACTGCTCCTCCGGCGCTTCCAGGGTGATGCGCTTGTGCACATAGCTGATGCTCACGCGCGTCACACCGGGCAGCTCGGACAAGCTGCGCTCCAGCTTGGCGGCGCAGTTGGGACAGTCAATCTCGATGGGCCATGTCTTTTTCATGACAGCACAACCTTTCGTTCAACATATGAATGATTGTTCAATCGTTATTATATGCACACCGGGTACGTCTGTCAATAGGAAAAACAAAAATACGGCGGACTCTTTTGCGAATCCGCCGCATTGGTTCTGATGGGATTACACCTTGAAGTTGACCGCCTGGTCGCCCTGCTCGTTCTTGCCGAACACGTAGTCGTTGCCGGGCAGCACAGCGTTGAGGATGATGCCCACCAGGGAGGCCACCGCCAGGCCGGACAGGCTGATCTTCACGCCAGCGATGGTGAAGGCGATCGCGCCGGCAGTGGAGAAGTTGATGCCCAGCGCCAGGGACATGATCACAGCAGCAATGATGACGTTGCGGGACTTGGCGAAGTCCACCTGATTCTCGACAATGTTGCGCACGCCCACAGCGGAGATCATGCCGTAGAGGATCATGGACACGCCGCCGATGGTCGCGGTGGGCATGCAGGAGATCAGCGCGGCAAACTTGGGGCAGAAGGAGAAGATGACCGCCAGCACAGCCGCCATGCGGACAACCGCGGGGTTGTACACGCGGGTCAGGGCCAGCACGCCGGTGTTCTCGCCGTAGGTGGTGTTGGCAGGCGCGCCGAAGAGGGCAGCCAGCGCGGTGGCGCAGCCGTCACCCAGCAGGGAGCGGTGCAGACCGGGATCCTTGATGAAATTCTTGCCCACGGTGGAGGAGATGGCAGACATATCGCCAATGTGCTCCATCATGGTAGCCAGGGCGATGGGGGCCATGGTCAGGATGCAGGAGATCAGGGTGGACCAATCGGTGTTGCCGATCAGGGAGAAGGTGGTATCCTTCCACTGGAAGGGCACGCCCAGCCACTTGGCATCAGCAACGGCGCTGAAGTCCACCTGGCCGCACAGGGCAGCCACCACATAGGAGCCCACCACACCCAGCAGGATGGGGATAATCTTGAGCATGCCCTTGCCCCAGATGTTGAAAACAATGACGATGCCCACCGCCAGGATGGCGATCCACCAGTTGGCAGCGCAGTTGTTGATGGCGGAGTTGGCCAGGATCATGCCGATGCAGATGATGATGGGGCCGGTGACAATCGGCGGGAAGAAGCGCATAACGCGCTCGGGGCCCCACAGCCTGAACAGCGCGGACACGATCACGTAGATGAGGCCGGCCACCGCCACGCCCACGCCGGCGTAGGGAATCCAGTTCATGGTGCCGTCAGCGAACTGCTCCATGCCGGCCACAGCGAAGTAGCCGCCCAGGAACGCGAAGGAGGAGCCCAGGAACGCAGGCACCTTGCCCTTGGTGATCAGGTGGAACAGCAGCGTGCCCAGGCCCGCGAACAGCAGCGTCGCAGACACGGACAACCCGGTCAGGGCAGGCACCAGCACCGTCGCGCCGAACATGGCGAACATGTGCTGGAAGCCCAGCAGGCCAAACTTGGCAGGAGAAAGCTTCTGATTCTCACTCATTGGTATGACTTCCCTTCCTCTTATGTCGGATAGTAAACAGGAACATTTATGAGCACCGGACTTATCCGGGGTTCAACAAGGGACTCAGCGGTTCATCCGCCCGTCGTAGAGGGCCACGCCGTCGCCGCCGTCGATTTCCTGCATCATCACGCCGATGCGCTCGTTCTGGGCGGTGGGGACGTTCTTGCCCACAAAGTCGGCCCGGATGGGTAGCTCGCGGTGTCCGCGGTCGATCAGCACCGCCAGGCAGATGCGCGCCGCGCGGCCCTGATCCAGGATGGCGTCCATGGCGGCGCGCACGGTGCGGCCCGTGTGCAGCACGTCGTCCACCAGCACCACGGTGCGGCCGGTCACATCCACGGGGAGCTTCTGCTCCTGTACCCGGATGCTGACCTGGGAGGGATCGCGGTCGTCGCGGTACATGGCAATGTCAACCTCGCCCACGGGGCACTTGATCTGCTCGTACCTCTCAATGATGTCCGCCAGGCGCTGGGCCAGCGGCACGCCGCGGCGGCGGATGCCCACAAACACCACGTTGCGCAGCTCCAGCTGCTCCATCATTTCATGCGCCATGCGGGTGAGGGCACGGTTCATCGCGTCGCCCGCCATCAGCTGCGCCTTGGGCACGCCGTAAGCCATGTTTGCCATGATGATCTCCTCCTCATTTGCGGTGGAGCGCCAAAAAGCGCCTCCTGCACATTCGGGGCAGGTAGGCGCACACGCAATGCCGGAAACCGGCGTACTATTCAGGTCGGATCGCTGCGTGCCTTTCCAGCCTCACGGTGCTGAGTTAAAGGGGTTGCGTTGATTTCCGGCGGATAGTATAACACGCGGTTCGGCATTTGTAAAGGGGGAAACGCAACTTTTTTGCATCCCGCACCAAATCTATCATTATTTTTCCTCCCTCCCCCTTGACAAGGCGTGCGAAAACAGGTATACTGTAACGGCTGTGAAGTAAGCAATGCAGGGGTATTATGCCCTGTTAGACAAAATGTGAGGAGTGTTGACCATGTTCCGTACCTATCAGCCCAAGAAGCGTCAGCGCAGCAAGGTGCACGGCTTCCGTGCCCGTATGTCCACCAAGAACGGCCGCCGTGTGCTCGCCGCCCGTCGCCGTCGTGGCCGTAAGGAGCTGACTGTGTAATCGTCTTTTCGATTGCACCGGCAAGATTGTGGATAGAGCCCGCCCGTGTGCCTGAGCAGCATCAAACGGGCGGGCTTTTCCTTTGTGAAGCCACTCGTCAAGCAAGGGGATCCCCTCCTTGTGGCATCCCATGACCCGTAAAGGAAGTCTACCATGGAAAGACAGTATCGGCTGCAAAAAAACAAGGCGTTCCAGTACGTGTACCATCGCGGACGGAGCGTCGCCTGTCGGGATCTGGTCATGCTCTTTGCCAAGGGCAAGGGCATGAAGGTCGGTTTTTCCGTCAGCAAGAAGGTGGGCAACGCCGTCACCCGCAACCGGGTGAAGCGCCGCCTGCGGGAATGCTTTCGGCCCTATCTGGGGGGCGTGAAAAACGGCCTGTACGTCGTCGTCGCCAGACCCTCAGCCGCAGAGGCCACCTTCCAGTCCCTGCAGCGGGATGTGCGCTATCTGCTCAAGAAGCATAACGTGCTCTCCCCTGCCCTGCACCAGGAGAAGCTTGCTCCTGCCCCGCAGAAGGACGAATAAGGGAATCGCGCCATGAAACGTTCTTTTCTTGCCAGCGCCATGCTCAAATCGGTGGATTTCTATCGCCGCGCCATCAGCCCCTACAAGGGTGGCCCCACCTGCAAGTATGTGCCCACCTGCTCCCAGTACGCACGCATCGCCATCGAGCGCTACGGGGCTTTGAAGGGCGGCAGGCTTGCGGCATTCAGGCTGATGCGCTGCAATCCCTGGTCCAAGGGCGGATACGACCCCGTGCCCGACGATCCTGGCATCACCATGAAAAAAGAATAGGAGGCAACCCCAGATGAACGATTTCCTTAAGTCCATCCTGGACGGCATCCACATGCTGATCCCCAGCTACGGCTGGGCGCTGGTGGCGTTCACCGTGCTGATCAAGGTGTGCCTGCTCCCGCTGGACTACAAGTCCCGCAAGGGCATGCGCAAGATGAGCGCCCTGGCCCCCAAGCAGGCCGAGCTGCAAAAGAAGTACGGCCACGACCAGGAAAAGCTCCAGCGCAAGATGTCCGAGCTGTACAAGAAGGAGGGCGCCAGCCCCATGTCCGGCTGCTGGCCCATGCTGATCTCCATGCCCATTCTCTTTGCCATGTTCGCCGCGATGCGCTACATGGCCAACGAGCAGCTGGTGAAGCAGACCTTCGACATCCTTTTGACCGGCGAACCGGTGCTGGAGCCCTTCCTGTGGGTGAAGAACCTTTGGATGCCCGACAGCCCCTTCGCCGCCGCCTGGCCTAACCTGCAAAGCCTGCAGATGGTCGACCAGAAGCAGTGGCTGGCCATCTTCAACACCCTGAATAGCGAGCAGATCAGCCAGCTGGCTGCCACCATCAATGTGCCTGAACTGACCGCGGCCTCCTTCGATAAGGGTGAGGCGCTCAAGGGCACCATCCAGGCCATCGGCAACGTGCTGACCGCCATGCCCGCCTACACGGAGCAGATCAGCGTCGTACCCTACCTGCGCGTCAATCTGCTCATCACCGAATTTGCCGTGGTGAAGGGCTTCAACGGCTTCTTCATCCTGCCCGTGCTCTCCGCCGTCAGCCAGTTCTTCTTCTCCAAGCTGACCGAGGCCAACAATCCCCAGCCCGCCCCCAAGACCGACGCTAACGGTCAGCCCCAGCCCAACACCGGCGCGTTCATGAAGTGGTTCTTCCCCATCTTCTCCTTGTGGATCTGCGCCTCCTCCACCGCTGCCTTCGCTGTGTATTGGGTGGTGAGCAACCTGTTCAGCCTACTCAGCACGCAGCTGATGAACTGGAAGCTGGACCAGGACGAGAAGAAAGCCGCCGAGAACCCCGCTGCCCCCGTGAAGAGCAGCCTGAAATAACCCCGTCTGGAGCAAGGGAGATAATATCATGAAGAGCTACGAAGCAACCGGAAAAACCTACGAGGAAGCGCTGGAGAACGGCCTGACCGCTCTGGGCGCAACCATCTCCGATGTGGACATCACCGTACTGGAGGAGGGCAGCAAGGGGCTGTTTGGCCTGTTTGGCTCCCGCCCCTACAAGGTGCGCCTAACCGTCAAGGCCGTCGAGGACGACCCCCTGGCCGATCTGTTCAAGAAGGAAGAGCCCAAGAAGGCGCCCAAGCCCGAAAAGAAGCCTGACCCCAAGCCCGCCCCCAAGGCCGAGAAGCCCGTCGAGGAGGCTCCTGCTGCCAAGGCGGAGACTGCCGAAGCCAAGGATGAGTTCAAGCCTGCGCCCGTACAGCGCAAGGCCAAGGCTCCCAAACAGGAAAAGCCTGCCGAGCCCACCCAGGTTGCCGAGGCATCCGAGCAGGAGAGCGCGGAGGGCGAGGTCACCGAGGTGAAGAAGAGCCGCAGCCGCAATCGCCGTCGCAGCGGCAAGAAGAACCACGGCGAGCATGCCGCCGAGACCGCTGAAGTCAAGGCAGAGCCCGCCCGCGTGCTGCCGCCCAAGGAGATCAAGCCCATTGAGAAGCCCGTCGTCACCATGATCCCCGACGACCAGGTGGACGCGGAATCCGCCGCTGGCAAGGCCAAAGCCTTCCTGGCCGAGCTGACCAGCCTGATGGGCGTGAACGTCGAGATTGCCGTGGGCAACGACGAAGAGGGCAACGTGTTCGTGCAGATGACTGGCGACACCCTGGGTGTGCTGATTGGCCGTCGGGGCGAAACCCTGGACGCCATCCAGTACCTGACCAGCCTGCGGGTCAACCGTGGCCAGGAGGGCTACACCCGCGTGACCATCGACACCGAGAACTACCGCGCCAAACGCGAGGACACCCTCATCCGCCTGGCGAACCGCATGGCCAACCGCGCCGTCAAGACCGGCCGCAAGGTGAGCATGGAGCCCATGAACCCCTACGAGCGCCGCATCATCCACAGCGCGCTGCAGGCCAACGAGGCCGTGGATACCCACTCCGAGGGCGAAGAGCCGTACCGGCATGTGGTCATCACCCTGCGCAAGTAAAGCAAATACATCGGGGCTCTCCGAAGGGAGAGCCCCCTTTTTGTGCTGACTGCATCTCACAGCGGCAGAAAAAACCCGCCCGGGCGGAGGTAGCTCCCCTCACCCGGGCGGGATTCATTTTGCTCGCGGCTTAGCCGATGAACTGGAACACGCAGAACGCCGCGTACACGCACAGCAGCGTCACGCCCTGCCAGCGCTGGAGCTTGCCGCGGAAGATCGCGGGCAGCGTCAGGAACGCCATGACGAAGAACATCAGCGGAATGTCCAGCACCAGGGAGGCATTCACGCCGGCGATGGTCTTGCTGGCAGGGACGGCGAAGGGCGACAACGTCACCGACACGCCGGATACCAGCACCAGGTTGAACAGGTTCGCGCCGATGATGTTGCCCAGGGACAACGCGCCATGCCCCTTCACCAGGGAGGTGATGGCCGTCACCAATTCCGGCAAGGACGTGCCCAGCGCGACGAAGGTCAGGGCAATCACGGATTCGGGCACCCCCAGGGCCTGAGCGATCAGCGTGCCGTTGTCCACCAGCAGATTCGCGCCGAAGGCCACCGCCGCCGCGCCGACCACCAGCATCAGCGCATCGCGCAGGGGCTTGGTATCAGCCTGGGCAGCATCGTCCTGCTCGCTGGTGGGGAGCTTCTTCACCCGCAGCACGCTATACACCATGTACGCCACGAAGATGCCCAGCAGCACAATGCCCACGGGCCGAGTGAATTCCCCCATGAAATACGCCACAGCCGCATACAGCACCGCCGCGCCAAAGAAGAACAGCACCGGCACCTTGAGCGATGAGCCCTCCACCTTGGGCGGGCGCACCGCCACGGTGATGGCCGCCACCAGGGCCGTATTGCAGATAATCGAGCCAATGGCGTTGCCATAGGCAATCTCGCCGTGTCCGCCCAGGGCGGAGGTGGCGGACACCATCACCTCGGGCAGCGTCGTACCGATGGACACCACCGTTGCGCCGATGAGCAGCTCCGGGATATGGAAGCGGTGAGCGATATTCGTCGCGCCGTCCACGAACCAGTCGCCGCCCTTAATCAGCAGCACCAGCCCCACAAGGAACAACAACACAGGAATCAGCATGGTTTTCATCCTTTCATTTTGAGCAGCTTTGTGGCCGCTTTGAACACTCTATCACATTTTGCCAGCCATGACAATAGGCGATGCGCCATTTGTCAGAATTCCTGTCTGAATTGTCAATCGGAGTCCCGAAGTTGCGCTGGATATCATGTGGCAATTAACCCTGCTGGATGCGATTCAACCCGTAAAGGCCCCTTAACATGTTGAAGTGGACACATCGCTGCTCCTGATCGCTGAAGTCCTCCTGATACGCTGCTGAAAACCGTGAAGTGTTTGTTGCATCAACCGACCGCGTGATGGAAAATCCGGGCCTGTCCGCAGCCTGAGGTACAAACCAAAGCCTTGCCTGGCAGTATTTCCGCCTCAGCGTATGGAAGGTTTTCAACCTTCCACCGTCACAGGCTTGCACGGAACTCGCAGGGTGTCATGTGGCAATGCTCCTTGAAGGCCCTGTTAAAGGTGCGGATGTTTCCATAGCCGCACATATAGGCGATTTCCACGATGGAAAGCGCTGGATCCCGCAGCAGCATACAGGCATGGTCGCTCCGCAGCAAATTGACATACGAGCGGAATCTGACATGCAGCTGTTGGGAAAACACATGGGACAGATGGATGCTGCTGATCCCCAGCGCATGAGCGGTGCTTTCCAGCGATAGAGGCTCGGTGAAATGCTCGGAAACATAGACCAGCGCCTGCGCTGCAATGGAGGAGTCCATCGTCCGCCTCAACGGCTGCAACGGGAGCAATTGAAATAGATAGGCAAGGAAAAGATGCAGATACCCGAACCGCAACGGGCTGACCCCCTCCTGCTGGGAAAGCTCCTGTATCTTCCGGATGATATAGTCCAGCTCGATCGGCTTATCCGCCGCAGCCAGATACGGATGCACTGGCTGCATCGCACGGAAGCTGTGGGTGAACTCCTGGATGATCGCCGGGGAAAACACCATTGCAACGCCATCGGCATCCTGGGAAACAACGTCATAGCTATGGGGTGTGGAGGGAAAGGCCAGCGCGATATCGCCCGGAGCAAGCCGCAGGGTCTGCCCGGCAATCGTCATCTCCACGCTCCCGGCCAAAAGGCATACGACCTCCACCACATCATGCACATGGGGCGGATAGGGATGATCGCAAACCGGCCCGATGAACAGGCTGACGGATAGGTTCCTGTCCTCCGTTGGCAGCTCGTAAAAAACCGTATTCATGTCAACCTCCTGATAGATGCGATATGCATATTATAATCGAAATGCATTTCATTGACAAGCCCAAACGGATAATTTTGTCCTGCTAAAAAAGGGAATAGACTTTACAGCCTGATCCTGTATGGCATCTACTTGTCCCAGATGGCAAAGAGATTGCCAATTTTAAAAAAAGAGGACACCCCTATGCGTAAACTACTGGCCGGCATCATGGCGCTGGTGATGGTTTTGTCCCTGTGCAGCTTTGCTTCTGCGGCGGACGACAAGGAGCTCATCACCGTCACCGCGTTCCGTGGCGACCCCGGCGATCAGCCCAGCAACGACAACAAGATCTACAAGATGATCGAAGAGGAATTCGGCATTCCCAATTACCTCCTGATCTCGAAAACACTGCATCTGAGCAAATCCTTTTGGGTGTATATCATCCCGACCATGTTCAGCTGCTTCAATATGATTGTCATCCGCACCTATATCGCCGGATTGCCCGAGGCACTGGCAGAATCCGCCCGCATCGACGGCACAGGGGACTTCCGGATCTTCTGACAGATCATCTTCCCGCTGTGCATGCCCGTACTGGCAACGGTGGCCCTGTTCGTTGCCGTGGGCAGCTGGAACCAGTGCATTGGCAGCAAGAAGAACCTGTATACCCTGCAATACCTGGTGAAAATGAAGCTGGCCACCACGACGCAGAGCGCCAACGCCGCGCAAACCTTGGCCGACGCGCTGCGCAACATCACGCAGACCACCCCTGTTACCATCCGTTGCGCCATCACCGTGGTGTCGGCTCTACCCATCCTGATGGTGTACCCCTTCCAGCAGCGCTACTTCGTCACCGGCATGGTGTTGGGCGGCGTGAAGGGCTGACCTATCGTGTCTCGCTGCCTGCGCTGCTACATCACACAGCAGAATAGACAGCTGCGCCAGGATAACGATCCTGTAACCGAACATCTCCCCCGCACAGAAGGAACGGCACGACTTGTATCATGGCGAATTAGTTGTCAAGTGGTCTGCAAAATTTCTTGAATGGCAGCATGGTGATACTAGGGGGCAGCGGGTTGCCAATGTTGTCATAGGTGTAGGACTGAGCAGACAAAAAGGCCATCCGACAATGCCGGATGGCCAGTAGCAATTTAATCAAACCACTCGGGGAAATCTTGCTTGATTTGAAAAGTATACGGAAAGACAATTGCTTTATGCTTTAATGCTGCGTAAAGAATATCGATGGTTCTTGCTCGAGAAAGGTCTAAATTTGAGAATATCATACAATAGATGCCTAGTATACTGCGAGAAAACGAAACGGCACTTTCGCGCGTAATAGTGCAAGTCTTGAAAATCATCCATACTCGTTCAATTGCTTTGTTGGTGACTCTAAGCGAAACAATTCCGCAAAAATACTTTAGCGGGGAGAAAACGATCACAGGAAGAAAGACTGCACATAGTATGAAATACAGTTTTGTAGACCATTGGAACCACTCTTCAAAGTATACCGAGAGAGTGCCCATTGCACCTATTGGAAGTAACAGCCAGTATATGATACGAAATCTTTTTCGATATTCTTTCATATGCCTTTCCTCATACTTATTCTAACTTTTCTTATTCTAACTTTTTTTCAACAAACTTCTTTGTTTGTTTCCTAACCTGCTTCAGAACAAAGTTAACTACTTTGTCGTTTGAGCTAGGTACAATCGGTGATACGCTGTTAATTAGACCATTATCAACAATTCCCATAGGATCGCTTTGATCCATCTCGCCGCCGAATTGGTTATCGGGCTGTAAGTCATTTTCAACAATCTGACCAGTCATCCCACCGAGAAATGCGATAGGTACAGTAAGGAAGAGAGAAATGCCGAAACCAGCTGGACCGCCAACTCCGAAACAAAAAGCAGATATCTTAATAGCTACGGCAGCTGAACCACTGGTTATTGCAACATTAGCAAGCTTACCAATACCGTTGCTATCAATCCAGTCTTGGAGATACCCATAAAGTTCATCGAAAAACTGTTGCGCAGGATCTATACCGGAAGCAGATGTTCCATTAATAGGGAGCACATCACTTTGGGTTCTATACGCATAATCATATGCAACAAATCCACCGCAGCTACCACCTCCACCACCGCCGCCAGTCAATGATGCCATAGGATTACCGAACCCACAATCTGCAAAAGCAGTACACAAAGCATAACCGTCTGCGTCACAATATCGAACCGGATTATTTGCAGTATATGCATACAGATTACCGTTGATCAAAGCATCTGCATTGATAAAGCGACATGTTGCAAAACTGTAGAGTCGACTTCTGAGATAATACAATCCTGTTTCTTCGTCATAGACGTAGCCGCGATAACGGAAGGGCTACACAGTGCCCAGTGTTGCGGCCATACTACCCGTCTTGCTGATGGGACGGCCCCAAGCATCGTGCTTATACTGTACCACAGCAGTGCCGTTGCTGTCAAGCATGGCAACGATATCGCCCTGAAGGCTATGCACATAGGCATACTTGGTGCCATTAAACTCAACGATGGCAGGCCTATTGCTGGCATCATAGAAGAAATGCAGGTTGTTGCTGCCCTGCGTCATGTGCACCACATTCTTACCATGCAGGGTGTACTTGGTCACGCCAGTGGAGGTTGCGGTCTTCTGCATACGCAGGCCGTTCACGTTTTAGACGAATTCAACGGTCTCGCCGGACTTCTGCATCTTCTGCAGTTGCCGTCCGTTCTGCCAGGTATACGTCCAGGTGCCGTCGTTCAGCGGATTACCAATAGTATCGTAGGTGATACCAACACCGTTCACCGCAGTCAGCTGATCACGCCAGTTGGCATTGCCATAGGCAAAAATCTTGCTTTCAGAAGAAGTGCCGGAGGTCACACCCAGCGCAAACTTCTGCTTGCTCAGGATGTTGCCGCCCATGTCGTAGGTATACACCCAAGTAGCATTTTCCTGTTCGTCATCCACACGGATCAGCTGCCCCACCGCCTTCGCCACCGAGAATGACACCCTGAACGGCTTGTCCATGCTGCTGGGCACGATGATCACGGGCACTTCCCCCTGTTTCCATGACGTGCGCACCTACTGGAGTCCAGAAGCCGTGGAGCGCGTGACGGGCTGGAAGCCTGTGGGCGCTGCCAAGGACGGCTTCATCCACCTGATCAACTCCGGCGCGACGGCCCTGGACTGCACCGGCGCTGCGGGCGGCAGGATGAAACCCTTCTGGGAAATGACGGAGCAGGACATCCAGGCCTGCCTGGACGCCACCGACTGGTGCCGCGCCAACTACCAGTACTTCCGGGGCGGCGGATTCTCCAGCCACTTCCGGACGCAGGCGGAAATGCCCGTCACCATGCTGCGGCTGAACATCGTCGAGGGTGTGGGCCTGTGCCTGCAAATTGCGGAGGGCACCACCGCCACGCTGCCCGAGGAGGTGCACCAGCCCCTTGACCAGCGCACCGACCCCACCTGGCCCACCACCTGGTTTGCTCCCCGCCTGACCGGCGAGGGCGCCTTCAAGGATGTGTACAGCGTGATGGCCAACTGGGGCGCGAACCATGGCGTGACGGTCTACGGGCACGTCGGCGCGGACCTCATCACCCTGGCGAGCATGCTGCGCATCCCCGTGACGATGCACAACGTCCCCGCGGAGAAGGTCTACCGCCCTCACAGCTGGGCAGCCTTCGGCACGCAGGACACCCAAGCCGCGGACTACGCCGCCTGCAAGCACTACGGGCCGCTCTACGGCAAGCTGTGATACTTGGGAGACTGTCAGCATGGGCAGTCTCCTTTGTTGTTGGCATCATAAAGCGCTCCGCGCCCGTGACCATCCGGTCTCAGGCGCGGAGCGTTCATGATGCATGTGCGATTGTCTATTGGTCAGCCATCTTCTATTTCAGCGTGGCTGTATTTTCCGGCTTCTTGCCTCTTTTTCCCCGGAACAGCACGATCACACTCTGCAGCACGATGAAGAAGCACAGCATGAAGCCGTTGAAGATGGTTTGCAGGTAGGGCGCGTCATTGGTAATGCCGGAGTAGGTCACAATCTTGTCGATGGTGCCCATGATCAGCACCCCGAAGAAGGAACCCACCACATTGCCCACGCCACCGCTGAGCATGGTGCCGCCAATGATGGCGGAGGCAATGGCCTTCATCTCCATACCGCTTTGCAGCGTGTCCTTGCCCTTGCCCACATGCATCAGGTACACAAAGGCCGCAATACCGGCCAACAGGCTGCTGATGACATAGGCAAGGAACTTCGTGCGCTGCACATTGCAGCCCAACATGAGCGCGCTCTGCTGGTTTCCACCCACAGCGTACAGTTTGCGCCCAAAGCGGGTGTACTTGAGCATCAGGGCCACCAGGATCAGCAAGCTGATGGAGATCACCACGCCCCACTCGATTTCCACGGACACGAAGATGCTCTTTTTGCGCTTGATGATCTCGTCCGTCAGGAAGGGCACGTTGATCCTGCTGTTCATCAGCCTGGCGAAGGCAGGCGCACTGGCAGGGTCAATGTTGGCGCCTGCGGAATCAATCACCGCCGCCATGCCCCGGCCAAAGAACATGCCTGCCATGGTCACAATGAACGGCTGTATCCTCAGATAGGCCACCAGATAGCCATGCACCAGGCCGAAGCCCAGACCGATGCCCAGGCAGATGAGTACGGCCACCAGGACGGAACCGCCGGCATTGAGATACTTCACGCAAGCCATATCCGCCAGGGCAACCACACCAGCTACGGATATGTCGATACCGCCGGTAATCATCACAATGGTCAGGCCCAGCGTGACAATCATCAGCGCGGAATACTCATTGAAGATGTCAAACAGGTTCTTCCACTTGAAGCATCCGGCATCATCCAGAAAACCTTTATTGCCCAGAAAAATCAAGCCGCAGCCATACAAAACGACGAAGAATGCGATGGCAATCAGAAACAGGAGCAGCGAGTTGGAAAGCTTTTCCCTTTGTGTTCTTCCAGCCTTTGCCACAATGCTCATGCTCAGCCCTCCTTTGCCACGGCGGCGGTTTTCACGGCCTCGCGCTGATTGCGCCAGGTGGCAAATGCCTGCTTCACAATATCGGAGCTGACAACCACCAGGATGATGATGACCACTGCCTGATATGCCTTGATATTCTGAATGTTGATGCCCATGCAGTACAGGGTACGGGTCAGCAGCTTGTACGCATACGCGCCCATCACAGCACCGGACAGCCTGAACTTGCCTCCGCCCAGGGAGTTGCCGCCGATGGCCACCGCCAGGATGGCCTCCATCTCGATGTTGAGCATCAGCGTGCCGTAGCTCACCTTCTGTACACCCAGCAATCGGGTTTCGCTGATGATGCCGGCAACGGCGCAGCAAAAGCCCAGCAGCCCAAAGCAAATCAGCTTGACAGCCGTGGCATTGATGCCATTCAGCCGTGCCGCGGCCTGGTTGACGCCAACGGACTGCGCGTACAGCCGCAACGAGGTGAAGCGGAAAATCAGATAGAATATTCCGCCCATCAGGAGCGTGATGAGAATCGGCGTGGGGATGGGGCAGCCCGGGATCACGTTGGCGATCATGCTGGTCAGGGGGTTGGTCGGGATAATCAGGTTTGCCTGACCACCAATCCAGTAGGCAATGTCGCGTCCGCAGGTGAAGAGAATCAGGGTGGCAATCATGGGCTGGATGTGAAACACCGCCACCAGGGTGCCATTGAACAGCCCAAACAGCACGCACACCACGATGGCAGCCAGGAGCGCCAGCAGGATGCCCGGAAGCGTCACAGGGCGAGAAGAGAACAGCAGGATGAGCACCTTGGTGAACACTGTCGCGGAGATCACGCCGATGGCGCCCACCGAGATATCCTGCCCGCCGCAGGCGGAGGTGACCAGCGCCATGCCGATGGCGATCAGCACCAGCTCTGTCGCATTGTCGATCACCTCGATCAGATTGCCGGCCAGTTTTGCGCCGTTGAGCGATTCAACGACGGAAATGTTGTAAAAAGACGGGTCACGAATCAGATTGAACAGCAGCAATGCGACAATCGCCACCAGGGCAATCAGCAGCTGTGAGTTCTGCTTGAACAGCTTGCGCATCCTTGGCCCAAATGCTTTTTGCATGGTTTTCATCCTTTCCTACATGCTTCGGATGGGCATTGTGGGCATCAGGCCTCCCTGTTGTCCCTTCTGCCGGCAATGGTCCGCATGATGTGCTCCTGCGTCATCTCATCCCCTGTCAGCTGGCCCACGATATGGCTGTCCCGCATCACAATCAGGCGGGAACAGGTGCGCAGCATTTCCTCGATCTCGGAGGAAATGAACGTGATGCTCATCCCCTCCTCTGCCAGCTTGAGCACCAGGCGCTGAATCTCGGTCTTGGTGCCGATGTCGATGCCACGGGTTGGCTCGTCCAAAATCAGGTAATCGGGGTGGGTCAGCAGCCAGCGGGCAAGCACCACCTTTTGCTGGTTGCCGCCGGACAGCGAGCCGATGGGCGTATCCTGGGACGCAGTCTTGATGTTCAGCACCTTGATGTATTCATCGACAAACTGCTCCGCCTTCTTGCGCCGGATGGGATTCATGAAGCCTTCCTTGACCTGAAGGGCAAGGATCATATTATCCCGAACGGAGAGCTCGGCAATGATGCCATCGCGCTTGCGATCCTCCGGCAGGTAACCGATGCCCTGCTGCATGGCCTGCCTGGGAGAACGGATGCTGACCCGCTTCCCCTTCATGCTCACATGCCCACCGCTGACTTTATCCGCACCGAAGATGGCGCGCACGCTCTCGCTCCGGCCAGAGCCCAGCAGTCCGGTGAAGCCATTCACTTCACCCTTGGCGATTGCAAAGTCAAAGCTATTGGCAAACTCGCTGGAGAGCCCCTCGGCCTGATACAGCACATCGCTGTGATCAATCGCATCCGAGGGCGCGTGGCCAAGTGATGTGATGTTATCCAGCTCCTTGCCCATCATTTTGGACACCAGCTCCAGCTGGGGGAGCTTATCTGTCTCATATTCACCCACAAGGCTGCCGTTGCGCAGCACGGTGATCCTGTCGCAGACCTCATAGACCTGCTCCAGGAAATGGGTCACAAAGATGATGCCTACACCCTGCCCCTTCAGGCGGCGCATAAGCGTAAAGAGCATCTGCACCTCCTTCTCATCCAGGGAGGAGGTAGGTTCATCCAGGATGAGCACCTTGCATTTCATATCTACCGCGCGGGCGATGGCGACCATCTGCTGCACGGCCAGGGAGCAGCTCCCCAGCAGCTGCGCAGGGCGTGCCGGGATATCCAGCTCCCGGAGCAATTCGCCGCTCTTCCGGCGCATTTCGCGCCAGTTGACCGTGAAGCCATGGCCGCGGCCGATGTACATGTTTTCCGCCACGGAAAGATTGGGGCAAAGGGTAATTTCCTGATACACGGTGCTGATGCCGTTTTCCTGCGCGTCATGGGGGGAATGAATGGCGACCTCCTGGTCGTTCCCGTCCATGTAAATGGAGCCGCCATCCTTTGGGTAAACACCGGTCAACACCTTGATCAGCGTGGATTTGCCCGCACCGTTTTCACCCATCAACGCGTGGATCTCGCCCTTGCGCAATGTGAAGTCCACATGATCCAGGGCTTTGACGCCGGGGAATATCTTGGTGATTCCCCGCATGGCCAGAACCTGTTCGTTTTCCACTTGCATTTCCCCCTCCAGTATGGATGGCAGGCATCCTGAATGCAAAACGCGACGGCGCGATACGGAGCGGAACATATCCGCCGTTCCGTACCGCGCCGATTCATGTTTTCACTTGAATCAACAGTCCACCGGCTTATTCGCCCAGGCCGTAGGTATCAATGTCGGCCTCCGTGATGGTCGCAGCATCGAAGCCGCGCTCGTCATTGATGTACTGCTTGAGCTCGTTCAGGCCTTCGATCTCGCCGCCGTTCTCCAGCACCTTGATGAACTCGTCGATCTTGGCGGCCTGGAAGGGGCTGCACTGACCGTCGTAGTTCCAGTTGCCACTGAGCACCTCGCGCAGCGCCCACTTGTTGCAGTCAAAGCCAATCACGACCACCTTGCCGTCCTTGCCATGGGTGATGCCATGGGCGTCCAGCGCGGCCACAGCGCCAGCGGCCATGCCGTCATTCTCGGCGTACACAACGTTGAAGTCCTTGCCGCTGTTGATAACGGACTCGACGATCTCCTTGGCGGTCAGCTCGTCCCAGGTCGCGGTCTGCTGCACAACCAGGGTCATCTTGCCAGCCTTCACCTGCTCGTCCAGCGCGCCGGTACGGCCCACCTGCGCGGCGGAACCCATCGCGCCCTGGATGTGGATCACGTTGTACTCAGGCAGGTTCTGGGCCAGCAGCCATTCCACAGCGCCCTTGCCCTGGTTAGCCATGTCGGAAACCACAGCAGCCTCGTACAGGGAGGGATCGCAGTCGATCATACGGTCGAACAGGAACACGCCGATGCCGTTCTTGGCAGCCTCAGCCAGCACGGTATCCCAGCCGGTGGTCTCCGCAGCGGAGATCAGCAGGTAGTCAACGCCGGCGGTGATCATGTTGCGGGCGGCAGCCAGCTGCTCGTCGTTGTTCAGGGTGTAGGCGGTCATGACTTCGTAGCCATTGGCCTGGCAGAACACAGCTTCCATGTCCTTCACGTTCGCCTCACGGTAGCCGGACTCAGAGGGCGGATTGTTGACGATACCGACCTTGATCAGATCCTCCGCCACCGCGGGGGTGCACATGGCCACGAGCATCGTGCAGATGACAGCCACTGCCAGCAGAATGCGCTTCATTTTCATGGGGATACCTCCTGTTTTTCGTCCATTGCGGACTTTGATGATTTATTCTATCACGAATGGGAGGTTTGCGCATTCACTTTTTTTAGAAGTTCCTGACAAATCATTTGTCATAATGGGAAATAAACAGCCAGATCGTCCATATTCTCATCGACGTTATGTGACTATTTTTCGGTACTGCAACATTTTTTCGTCTTGCTCCGCTACCGGGTAACATCTTTTCGGATTCTGTGATATAATACGCTTGGGTGATTGCAATGCACGCGAATAAGGGAATCCATCAGAAAACGGTTCGCCGCAAAATGATCGGCATGCTTCTGGGCCTGACAGGCATGCTTGTGCCCTTTGTGGTGCTGATGGTGATCATGCTGATCCATACCAACAGCACCTACGGCATCCTTTTGAAAAACGCCAGCACCGCGGCTGACTTCAATTCCGCCTTCAAGGGCACCATCGACAGCAGGATGTACAGCCATGTGATTGAGCCACGCACGGGGCATGACGAGGCTACTCTCCCTCTGGCGGATGTGGATGACGCGGTTCGCGTGCTTGAGCGGCTGTCTGTCAGCACCACATTGCCGGACAACAAATGGCGCATCCAAAGCATGCTGAACTGGTGTGAAAGCCTGCGGGACTATATGATCGAGATCGCCAACACGCCCCATTATGATGACAGAATGACGCTGCTGGATCGCAACATCCGCGGCGAAACAGGCCTGACCGTGCTGATTGAAACCTATATGCACGATTACCTGGACGCTGAGGTGCGCGAGATGGTTCGCCTGCAAGGCCTGTTGAGAAGCAGAACCTACATTTTCATTGCTGTATCCGTCCTGCTGGCGGTCATTCTCGTGGTGGGCGGCGTGTGGTATTCCGTGAGGATCTCCCGGGCGATTGCGCTGCCCATTCGGACGTTGTCGGAAACCGTCAGCCGATTTGGGGATGGCAATTTCACCTCCGCGCCCATCGAATCCGACGTGATTGAGCTCAACACACTACACGACGGCATTGACGAAATGGCCCGACGCATCGACCTGCTGATGAAAACACAGATTGACAACCAGCGCTCTTTGCACAAGGCGGAGCTGGAGCTGCTGCAGGCACAGATCAACCCCCACTTCCTGTACAACACGCTGGATTCCATCGCCATCCTGGCTGAAAACGACCGGGCAGAGGATGCCGTCGCCATGGTGAACAGCCTATCGACCTTCTTCCGGGTATCGCTGAGCAAAGGGAAGGACGTCATCAGCATTGCCTCGGAGCTGAACCATGTGAGAAGCTATTTGCAGATTCAGCAGCTGCGCTACAGCGATATTCTCCAATACACCATTGATGTGCCGGATGAGCTGCTATGCCACGATGTGCCCAAGCTGGTGCTGCAGCCCCTGGTGGAAAACGCCCTATACCATGGCATCAAGAACCGCAGGGGCATCGGCCATATCCACATCTCCGGCTGTATAGCGGGCAACGATATTCTGCTCCGGGTGGAGGACGACGGCGCGGGAATGGAGGAGGATCAGATCCGCGATTTGCAGACAGGCATCTATGAGGATCGCCACACCGGGCTGGGCTTGGTGAACGTCCACAAGCGAATTCGTCTCTATTGCGGCGAACCCTATGGCCTGTACTTCGCACAAAGGCCCAGACAGGGAACCATTGTGACCATCCGGCTGCCGCTTACCTTTCAGCATGACGAGAAGGAGGAATGACCATGCTGCGCCCATTGAAAAGACGGTTGCTGCCAGGCATCCTGGCCCTTTGCCTGCTATCCCTGTTAACCGGCTGCACCAGATCAGCTTCGCCTGCGCTAACCCCAGCTGCCAGGATCATCACTGTCGGGTTTTCCCAGGTTGGCGCAGAGAGCGACTGGCGCAACGCCAACACCCGGAGCATGACGGAGGCCCTGTCGGAGGAGAACGGCTACAGGCTGATTCTCAGCGACGCACAGAACAAGCAAGAGCGACAGATCACCGCCATCCGCAACTTCATTCAGATGGGGGTGGATTACATCGTGCTGGCGCCCACCAACGAGACAGGCTGGGACACGGTGCTGACCGAGGCCCGCGCCGCCGGTATCCCGGTCATTGTGGTGGACCGGATGATTGAGGTAGCGGACGATTCGCTCTACACCTGCTGGGTGGGCAGCGATTTCCGCAAGGAGGGACGCAACGCAGTCCGCTTTATGGAGGGGCTGAACGCCCAGGACGGCTTGCGCATTGTCCATCTTCAGGGAAATTTGGGCTCCTCCGCGCAGATCGGCCGAACCGCAGCCCTGGACGAGGGGCTGGCCGCCCACGACAGCTGGCAGCTTGTCTACCGGGGAGCGGGCGACTTCACCCAGGCCAAGGGCCAGGAGATCGTCAACGATTTGCTGGATGCGGGGCTGGACTTCAATGTGATCTATTCCGAGAACGACAACATGGCCTTCGGAGCAATCGCTGCCCTGAAGGCCCATGGCCTCGTCCCCGGCGTGGACGTGACGATCATTTCATTTGACGCAGGGCGCCGCGCGCTGGAAATGACGCTTGCAGGCGAAATCAGCTTTGACATGGAGTGCAATCCGCTGCACGGCCCGCGGGTGGACAACATCATCCGCCAGCTGGAAGAGGGAATTCAGCCACCCAAGCTGACCTTTGTGTCCGAAACCAGCTTTGACGCCACCATCACCCGGGAGGTACTGGAGCAAAGGCCCTACTGATGCTCTCCCCTCGCCTGGTTGCGGTATTCCTTCGGCGTCATTCCCTCGCTCTTCTTAAACACATGGCTGAAATAGTTCGGCTCGTTATAGCCGATCTCCATAGCAATCTCAGCGAGCTTCCTGTCCGTTGTGGCAAGAAGCTCCTTTGCTTTTTCGATGCGCAGCGCCGTCAGGTAGGAAATAAAGGGCTTGCCCATGTTCTGTGAAAACACGGTGCTGAAATGCGCCGTGCTCATGCCCACATCCTCGGCCACGGAGATCAGGGTGATGTTGGGGTCGTTGAAATGCTCCTGCACATAGGCAACAGCCCGGTTGATGACATGATAGTGCTTGCCGGTCTGGCTGCGCTCCTGTCTGGCGTTCACCGCCAGCTGCATCAGCTTGAGCGCCGCAGGGCGGAAGGCCTCGCGCTCGCAGGAGGCCAGATTGATGTCGCACTCGCTGTACAATCGGGCGGCAATATCCTTTTCATCCTGCTCCCCATCGGCGGAACGGATCATCTGCACAGCCGTTTTCATGATTTCCAGCAATGCGTAATAGCGCATCAGCACGCTGCTGAACTGCTGCCCGTTCGGGCCAGACAGCGCTGCATCCAGGATCGCCTCCACCTCATCCGCCGAGGCCTTCATCATCCGCTGGCGGAAGGCAGCGCCAAAGGGTTCATTGAAGTCGATATACACCGCAGCGAGCTGCGCGGCATCGTCGGCATCAATCACCTGTCCAGCTGAGACCAGCTTGGCCTTATTGAGCAGGTCTGCTGCCGTGCGGTGTGCATCGGCAATCCGGCTGAGGCGATTCACCGCCCCGGACACCACCACCGTAATCACCGGGCACAGCTCCCCCAGCTCATGGCGCACAATGCCGATGAGGCGGTAGATGCCGTCCGTCATGGCGTTCAAATCATTATCACAGAAGAAAACCGTCAACTGCATATTGCTGTATTCATACAGCGTCACCTGCTGGGAATGCAGCAGCGACGTGATCCGCTCGCCAAAGCCGGAGATACGGAAATCCACGTCATCGAAGCTGAACAAGGCCAGCCTGTAGTGGGCTCTGAGAATATCAAGTTTCAGCGCGTTGGCCTTATCCAGCAGCGAGGTCGTGGTTACGCCCCCATGGACGAGCTGCTGCATATAGTGCTGGCGAAGCGCCTGATCTACCTCAGATTCATTGAACCCGTCTGGAATTCCGGGGCTGTTGCGATCCTGATCAATTTCCGCCGCCAGCTTCTGTAGTTCCCGCCGCAGATCAACGGTGGACACAGGCTTGAGCAGATAGGCATTCGCACCCAGGGTGATCGCTGTGCGGGCGTACTCAAAATCGTCAAAGCCAGAGATAATCATGACCTTCAGCCATGGCATGATGGCCTTGGCGTGCCTGATGAGACCAAAGCCGTCCAGAAAGGGCATGCGAATATCGGTGATGAGGATATCCGGCATCAGATCCTGAATGATCGACAAGGCCATTTCACCATCCGAGGCCTCGCCACAGCAGGCAAAGAGGCCATCCATGGCTTCAATGTTTTTCCTGATGTGCTGACGAATCAGCAGCTCATCCTCCACCACAAACACCTGGTACATGCCTTTCCCTCCTTGCCGGTCATGCCACCCCGATACGCGTCCGCCCATCCGCTCACCGGTGAGCGCCGCACAATGCTCATATCCACACGCATGCAGGAATCCGTCAAAAGCAGCGATTCCGTCGCTTTCATTGCATGCATCGATTATAGCAGGTCATCGCGGAAATAGCAATCATCTGTCAAAATATGTCTTAGCAGCATCACCCACCCTCGGTGCATGCCCCTTATGCGCGAGGGGGTTGAGAACGGATGCTGCCGGAAGGCGAGTAACAAAAAATACGCCCCCTCTCCCCTTTCACGCGGTCATCGCCGCTGGGAGAGGAAGCGTGTGATGCCCTCATCGGAGGTGTCGCCGTATACGAAGCGCACCTGATCGAGGTTAAACAGCAGACACGCGCAGTGCCCAGGAAAGGTGGGAAAGCAGGTGACTTTCAGCCAGGTGTCGATTTCGGGGCTGTAATCAGCAGCCTCGAGGGTCTCGCCGTAGAGCGTGGCTCGCTCGTACAGGCGGAGCCATTTGTGATCCATGTTGGCGAACAGGCTGCTGAAGCTGCTGCCGATGAGCCGCTCCAGCGGCAACTTTTCCAGCCGGGCAAGTGGCTCGTTGCCGTAGCGGAAAATCCAGTCCACAGCGCGCTGCTGTTCGTTGAATACCATCTCGATGTCGCAAAAGGCACAGGGGAGGCTGTCGAAGCTCTGGTAGTGGCGGTGGTAGTCCTCATGGGACATGGGCGTGGTCTTTTGGGCGAAGTCCTCGACGATGGATCGGCGGGCGCTCTGAACACGGTCGCGCATCTCACTCCGGTGGCGCAGGGGGTAGTCGATGGTTTCACCGTTCACCAGGCAGATGTGGTCGGTCACCTCATGAATGGCGCGGGCAGACACAATGCATCCCCGCTCAACGCGGACGAACCCATCTCCGAGGGCTTCCTCGAGGGCCTGCATGGAGCTGCGGGTGGCATAGACACGACCGTCGCTGGTGTGGATTTCGGCATGACGGCCCACCATGCACACGTAGAGCACCGCGCTGACCGCCAGCATGATTCTCCTGCGCCCGGAGACCACGTTCAGCATCCGGTAGTCCTGCAAGCCCATCACCCCCTGTTCGTTCATCATTATACCCACTTTTTCGCGTTTTGTCCACCCCTGTGCGGATACAACATCTGCCACAGCCACGAAAAATAAACCTCATACAGAAAGGGGCTGCTGCAAAAGACCGCTGCAGCAACCCCTTCTTATCGCTTTGGGGAGCAAAACACTTCTTTACATTCTGATGGGAAAGAGCGCAGGCCATGGGGCTCAGCAGCAGCCCGACATACCTCAGTCAATCAGCCCCCGGAGCACCGCTGCGGTCTGCGAGGCCACAGCCTCCACCCCCGCAGGGCTCAGGTGGATGTGATCCTCGCCGATCATCTCCGCCTTGGCCGAAGCCACGACCGCGTACAGGTCGTTGATGGAGGCGTTCTCTTCCGCTGCCACCCGCCGGAGCACATTGTTGTACTGCTGAATCTCCGCGTGGTCCCCGTGCAGCGTCGGCGTGGTCGTGGCGATCACAATCGGTAAATCGGGCTTGCCGGTCACCTTGCGCAACACCCGGCAGATGCGGTGGCAGGTTTCCTCATACAACGGCAGGGGATAGAAATGCCGGCCCTCCTGATAGTCGTCCCCCATGTCCCACAGCCCGGCGTTCCAGTGCACCAGGTCGGGCGCGGGCAGGTTCGGTAGCCAGAAGCGCAGGGAGTTGAGCGTATATCCGCTCCATCGGCCGTTTTCCTCCGGGCCGGAGACCACAGCGATGTCCTTCAGCTTTTCGCCTACCACGCTCTGGTACTGCATCCGCACGGAATCCCCCAACAATAGGATCTGCTTCATGTGCGTCACCCTTTCTGCGTTTGTATCGCTATTGCATTGACTGATTGCATTGCCCATCCCCTGCCCTGAGATGCACGGCCACCGCCTCGAAGGGGGCGCAAAGCGCGATGGTCAGCTGACCGCCAATCAACGTCACCTCGTTGTCCTCCGAGCACATCACCCGCAGGATGCGATCCGCCGCCACCGGCAAGGTCACCTGCTGGGGGAAGCCGCCGCCGAAGGTGTGCAGCACCACCAGCGTTTCTGCCCCCGCCCGGCGGCAGATGGCCTGCCAGCCCGTGGGATGGCGCCAGGAGGCCGATACCGTCCCGTGGAATTCGGACACGCCATCGCGGATGATCCCCCGCACCGCCCGGTAAAAGTCGATGCCCTCGGCCACCTTGTGCCACTGCGCGTCGGTGAGGGTCAGCACATCGCCGGAGAGGCACATCACCCCCAGGAAGGTGTTGACGAGGGAGTAGTTGATGCGGCGCAGGCTGTCGGTATGGCGCAGCACCGCCCAGATCTGCGACTGCCCGGGCAGGATCAGCCGGTGCAGATTGGCGGCGATGATGGGAATCTCCGCACATTCGTGGGCATCGGAGAAGGAGGCCATGTCCGTTATAGCCATCAGAGAGGGTTCCAGGCGGTGCCCGCCGGAGGCGCAGTTCTCGATGTACAAGCCGGGGACAGCCTCGCGCATGGCGCGCAGGAAGCGCAGCGTGCCCTGCATGTTCTGGCGCAACCCCTCGCCCAGGCTGTCGGGATCGTCACAGCCCACGCCGATGCAGTCGTTGTAGTCCACCTTGATGTATTCAAAGCCGCACTGCTGCAAAAGCCCGGTGACGCGCGCTTGCAGATAGTCCTGCACGGCTTGCTTGCGCATATCCAGGAAGCGACGGTTGTCGGTGTCAATCACCACGCCATGGCGGGTGAGCAGCATGTCCTCGCGTTTGAACACATCCGAGTCCTTGGCGCAGGTTTCCATCTCAAACCAGATACCGGGCTTCATGCCGGCATCGCGGATGGCATCCGCGGTGGCCTTCAATCCTTGCGGGAACAACCGCGCCTCGTTAGGAATCCAATCGCCGCCACAATCGCTCCAGCCGCCATCACCCTTGGCGTACCAGCCCGCATCCATGACCATGATGTCGATGCCGCGCCCTCGCAGGCAGTCGGCAATCCTGACCATATTGGTATGGGAGGGCTCGCCCCAGGTGGTGCAGTATTCGTTGAACATGACAGGCAATGGCTCCGCGCGGCGCAGCCAATTTTCCCTTTGCACGCTCAGCAGCCGCTGGGACACTGCGTCCACGCTGCCCTCGCCCACGGTGAGATAGGCCTCGGGGGCCTCGAAGGTCTCCCCTGGCTGCAATGTTTTGCACCAGTGCCCGAAGTCCTCATCTGGCAAGCCCATCATCAGGTTCAAGCCATCGTCCTTGCGGCGGAGCTCCGCTTGCCAGGAGGAGGGGCAGGCCAGCTGCATGGCCCAGGTCACCCCGGCGGCGGTATCCTCCACCGCCAGGAAGGGAAACCACTGTCTCACCGGCATGGAGCCAATCTGCCCGAACTTCTCCACCCGGAGGGCATGCCCCGTCCAGGAGCGTTCCAGGTGAAGCGTTTCAGCGCTTTCGCTCTGCAAGCGGCCCTCGGCGCTCCAAGCGCTGCGGGCCCGATGGATCATCAACGCACCGCATGCGTCCGACGCGGTGAAGGGCGTGATGCCGCCCAGGTTCACGCTGGAGAGGAGATCCAGGGTGATGGGCGCGTCCGTGACATTCTCAAACACGGTGGATACCCGGAGTGCTTGCAAGCCCTCATGCCAGGTCAGATGGTGATAGGCGCGACGCCCGGTATCATCCGCCAGGGTGGTGACGATTGTACCGCCCTGCCTTTCCTGCCCACAGAGCTTCATGCGCGCCGTCGCGGTCGAGGTGGCCATGGTGTGCCCGTTACCATAGCCGTTGGGCAGCTGGTCGCCCCGGGCGTGGCACTGGACAAGGCTCTCCACAGCCCAGGGCTTCTCCAGCACATCGCAGGCGCGGTTAGCCGGGATCAGCATCAGGCCGATGTGCCCGGCTTCATCGGTGACATAGCGGGCCAGCATGTCACCCAGGTGGTATTCGCTATACGTTTTCATCACGGGTACCTCCGTCTGTCAAGGGTTTGTCCCCTGGGGATGCGGCGCTTGCTGTTTCATCGCGCCATGGGATTTTGGCAGGCTCAGACTTTGATTTCGATTGTAGCACACATCGTGGCGGTTGTAAAGGCGCTCTGTCGCGGCGCTGCACCCATTTTCAAGTAGCATTTTCTGACGCGATATGATATACTGAGCGCAAACGAAATGAGGAGGAGCCAGCATGGAGCAGAGAAGGACAGCGCTTGTCACCGGCGGCAGCTCCGGGATTGGGCGCAGCACTGCAGCGGCACTGCAGGATGCAGGCTACGCGGTGTATGAGTTCAGCCGCCGGGACGTCCCGCAAAGCGGCGTGACGCATATCAGCGTGGATGTGACAAGCGAAACGGGCGTACAGGCGGCCGTTGCGCAGATATTGGCAGAAGCAGGCCGCATCGACGTGGTGGTGAATTGCGCGGGCTCTGGCATCTCCGGGGCGGTGGAGTTCACGCCGCTTGCGCAGGCCAGGGCGCAGCTGGATGTGAATTTTTTCGGGACGGTCAATGTCAACCGCGCGGTGCTGCCGTCCATGCGCAACCAAGGCAGCGGGCGGATTGTGAACATCAGCTCGGTCGCAGCGGTGGCGCATATTCCCTTCCAGGCTTTCTATTCGGCCAGCAAGGCGGCGGTATCCTCCTACTCCTGCGCGCTGGACAACGAGGTGAGTCCCTATGGCATCCGGGTGACGGCAATCGAGCTGGGGGACATATGCACAGGCTTCACCCAGGCACGACAGAAGATCGTCCAGGGCGACAGCGAGTACGGCGGCAGAATCACCCGCAGCGTCAGGCAAATGGAGCAGGATGAGCAAAACGGCATGAACCCGGACGTCATCGGCGCGGCGATTACCCGGATTGCGGCCAAGAAGCGCTGCAAACCGGTCTGCGTGGTGGGGACCACCTACAAGCTGCTCAGCTATCTGTGTCGCGTGCTGCCCTCCGCTTGGCGGGGGAAGATCGTGGGCGCGATTTATGCTAAATAATATCGGACTGCTATCACATGCACTCCAGGCGCATCCAGCTCAGGAGAGACCGCGGCTGTCATGGTATTGTCAATGAGATGTCTATACCGATCCAGAAGCGTGTTCGTATATGTGTACTGCATCAATACAAAAGCCCTGCAATCATGTGATTGCAAGGCTTTGTTATCGTGCGGTCGACGGGACTTGAACCCGTACTCCTTTCAGAACACGCCCCTCAAACGTGCGCGTATGCCGATTCCGCCACGACCGCATGCCGTAACAGCAAGAGATATTATAGCAAGGGTTGCAGGTTTTGTCAAGGGGGCACAGGACGTTTTTTGTTGGGCGCCAGAATTTTCTGCACCCTGCCCTACATTGACAAGGAATGCATATCTATGCTATATTGATGGACGAACATGAATACATGCCAGAGATGGCAGGAGGCTCTACATGAAAAAGTGGTTACTGGACATCCTCAAGGGCGTTGTGATCGGCGTGGCCAACATCATTCCCGGCGTCAGCGGCGGCACGATGATGGTCGTGATGGGCGTCTATGACAAGCTGCTCTTCTGCATCAACAACGTGTTCAGGCAGTTCACCCGGTGCATCCGGATTCTGCTACCCTACATCATCGGGATCGTGCTATCGCTGGTGTGCATGTCCTCGCTGATCGTCGGCAGCATGGAGAAGTTCCCCCTGCCCACAGCGTTTGCCTTCATCGGCCTGATTATGGGCGGCTTGCCCGCCATCATGGCCGAGGTGAAGGACGTGAAGCGCAAGCCCATCCATTGGGCGGCCTTCGCCCTGGCGTTCGTCCTCCTGGTCGGGATGCAGTTCCTGCCTGAATCCGGTGACCGCGACCTCACCACATTGAACCTCGGCAAGGTGCTTGTGGTGATGCTCATGGGCGTGATCGCATCCTCCGCCATGGTCATTCCCGGCATCAGCGGCAGCATGATGCTGCTGATCCTGGGCTATTATCACCCCATCTTCGGGTCGATCTCGCCCCTGGTGAAGGCGCTGTTCGCCGGGCAGTGGGGCGATGTGGGGATGTATGCGGGCATCCTGCTGCCCTTCGCCATCGGCATGGTGCTGGGCATCCTGGGCATTTCCCGGCTGATCGACGTGATGCTCAAGCGCTGGAAGGGCCTGACCTACGCCATCGTGCTGGGCCTGGTGGTACCCTCCCCCATCGTGATTGTGATGAGCACCTGGCAGGAGCAGGCCCTGACGCTATCCTCCATCAACGTGGGGACGGTCCTGGCCAGCGTTGTCACCTGCGCATTGGGCGTGCTGATCGCGGCCTTCGTGATGCCCAGGCTTGACGCGAAGGTAAAGGAGTCGGATAAGTAATCGGGCATGCAGGGCATTCATCCCGCGCGGATGGATGCCCTTCGTTTGCGCATACGCGATGGCGCGGGGCTGACACGCCTTCCCAGGATATTGCAATCCCCCCATTTCCGTGCTATAATGATGCTGGGTTGTTCTATGCCAAATGCAAGGGCGAGTCCGCCGCCCAGGGCTGCAACCCGCATCGCGGACGGCTCGCGGCGCATGCCGCATCATCTTGAAGGAGGTAATCTCTGTGTCTGCCGACCCATGGGGCCCGCTACTGCTGGAATTGGCGCTGATTCTCATCAGCGGATGGTTTGCCGCGACGGAAGCCGCCATCATGTCCCTCAACGAATTAAAGCTCCGCACCGACGCGGAGGAGGGCGACAAGGTGGCCGCAAAGCTGCTCCGGCTGTCCGAGGCCCCCAACCGTTATTTTTCCACCATCCAGGTGTGCATCACCCTGGCCGGGTTTTTGGGCGCTGCCTTCGCGGCGGAGGCCTTCTCCGGGCCGCTTTCCCAGGCTATCCTGCACGCCGGGGCGAAGATCGACCCAGCGCTGCTTCACAGCCTGTGCGTGGTGGGCGTTACACTGATCTTCTCATTCTTCACGCTGCTGCTGGGCATGCAAACCCCCAAGCGCATCGCCCTGCACGACCCGGAAGGGGTGGCCCGCAAGTGCCTGGGCGTCCTGAGCGTATGCGCGGGGCTATTCCGACCAGTGGTGTGGCTGCTGTCGGCCTGCTCCAACGGCCTGGTGCGCCTGCTGGGCATCGACCCTCACGCCGAGGCTGAGGAGGTGACCGAGGAGGACATCCGCGCCCTGGTGGATATGGGCGAGGAAGCTGGCGCAATCGAGGAAACCGAGAAGGAAATGATCGAGAACATCTTCGAGTTCAACAACCTGACGGCGGAAAACGTCATGACCCACCGAACCGACGTGACCGCCATCTGGGTGGATGAATCCTGGGATGTGATTTTGCAAACCATCCGCGAGACGGGGCTGAGCCGCTTCCCCGTGTACAACGAGGATATGGACGACATCATCGGCACGCTCAACACCCGCGTGTTCCTGCTCAACATGCAGACGGAGCATCCCCGCTCCATGCGGGAGATGATCCGCGAGGCATACTTCGTCCCCAGCACCGTGCAGGCCGACCAGCTCTTCCGCAACATGCAGCTCAAGAAGATCCACATGGCCATCGTCATTGACGAATACGGCGGCATGAGCGGCATCGTCACCATGGAGGACCTGCTGGAGGAAATCGTCGGCAACATCTACGACGAGTTCGACCCCCTGGCGGAGGCGGAGATCATCCCCGTGGCGGAGAACACCTGGCGTATCTCCGGCCAGGCAAGCCTGGGTGATGTGGCCGACGCCCTGGGCGTATCCCTCCCCCTGGACGAGGATTACGATACACTGGGCGGGCTGATTTTCAGCCAGTTCACGCTCATTCCCGAGGACGGCAGCCAGCCCGAGGTGGACTGCTATGGGCTGCACATCGCGGTGGAGAAGCTTGCGGAGCACCGCATCGAAACCGCGCTGGTGACCAAGCTCCCCGAGGATGCCGACGCAGATGAGGCCACCGAGGACGAGAGCGCCGAGCACAGCGAGGAGAGCCGCGCTGCCTCCGGGCACGCATAATGCCATCAGCACCCGCAGCATCTGTCCTGGATGCCGCGGGTTTTTGTTGTACCCAGCGGTTTCTCGCAGGAAAGCGCGACCATCCGTTTCACTTGAAGGTCACACCCGGAACATGGTATAGTGGTACCGTAAACGAAAGCGAGGCAAGGCAGAGCGCCCTGCCTCTTTTTCGTGGGGCAAGGGGGGGATGCGTATGAGGGAATAAGGTCAGGCAGGCATCAAACGATTGCGGATACCACCGCAGAAAAGGAGTGTGGACATGGCACAGATCAGGACAACCTATCGGTACGAGGCAGATTTGGACAAGGGCACAAGGGAGGTAACGCTGCATCATCCCCTGATGCAGATGGACGCGCTGGCAGACGCCTTCGACGTGGCCATCCTGCGGAGCGGCGAGGCCGTCAACGTGGATGGCATGGAGGCCAACGGCTACCTGTTCCTTGCGGGGCAGCAGGCCACGATTCCGCTACGGGGCAGCGTCAGCGGCAATCACGCGGTGGTGGTGCTGCCCTCGGAATGTTACGCCACCCCCGGGTACGCATCGCTGACGCTCCAGCTGACGGAGGGTGCGGTGCGCCATAGCGTGCTGCGGGTGAGCCTGTGCATCGCGCAAACGGGCAGCAGCAAGGTGATCGGCGGAGGCGATATGTTCCCCAGCCTGGCGGAAATCGTGGAAAAGATGAACACCATGGATGCTGCCGCCACGGATGCGCACAGTGCGGCGGAAGCTGCCCGCTCTGCCATTGAGGCGCTCAATACGCTCTTCCCCCACGAGCATTTCTCCACCGCGCAGCTTGAGCGCGTCGCCGGGACGGTGACGAACAAGGAGTACTGGTTCTTCGTCAACGCCCGTTGGGATGAGGAAACGCGCCGCTTCAAGCGCATCGACATCGGCAAGAATTCCTTCGGCATCCAGATGCAGGCGGCGGGCACCTATCCCGGCGAGGAAACCCTGG
This sequence comes from Clostridiales bacterium, assembly GCA_029012285.1. Taxonomy (GTDB): domain Bacteria; phylum Bacillota; class Clostridia; order Christensenellales; family Aristaeellaceae; genus UBA11524. The sequence continues at coordinate 34,188 of JAQXLU010000079.1, forward strand.
GCTACATCGACAACCAGGGCATCGGCTACTGGCGCGCCATCGGCCGGGATTACTTCCTCACCCACGGCGACACCGCCAACGCGGCGGCGGTGTCGGAGGACATCGGCACCATGATCGGTGATGAGTGGCGGGAGTTCGGCGTGTATCTGGGGTGGAACAACTGCTTTATGCTGGACAGCTACGGCGGCATGACCATCGGCGGCGCGGGCTTTGAGATCGACGGCAACGGCATTTACCCCTACTCGCGCCTGTCCATGTGCAAGCACGAGGACGTGCCCGGCTCGGTGGGCTACGCCTTCATGGGCACGCTCTGGAACGCCTACCACCAGCTGCTGGGCAGCGACGACGAGGCTCAGTGCGATTACGCCGCGGGCTTCAAAGCCCCCATTGATTACCATCCCGGCGGGGAATAAAGGCGGATTCCTCCTTCGCCAACATGGACGAGGCACGCTTCGTCATCATGCGCAGACCTGCCGGGGCGGCCCACGACGCGAACACCTTCAAGCCCGTTTACGAGCTTGACATGGACGGCAAGCTGCGGGTGGACACCTCCGTGCACATCGAGGTGGACGCAACCATCCTGGACAGCACCTCGGCCCAGTTCCTCTACCCGGCAGGGCTTGACAAGGACAATTTGGAAATCGTGCGCGCTTATGCGATGACGGCGGACGGGCCTACGGAGGTCACCCTGGGCAACATCAGCAAGACGGAATACGGCGTGCTGTTCGGGTATTCGGCGGACATGACGGTCACCGAAATGAAGGTCGTTTGCGCCAACGCGACGGCCCAGGCAACCATCAACCTCCTGACGCTCCGGGCGGACATCCAGGCCATGGTGGACGAAGCCGTTACAGCCAGGCTGAACAGTTAAGGCGGCTGTGACCGTTTTGCGGCGCGCGCATATGCTGTCATTGACGGCAGACCTTCACACCGGCTGCCCGAAAGGATGATCGCACCATGCCTGACCAGGCGTACCTGACGGTCGAGGGTGTTGCAAAGCGGTTCGGCACTGGGGAAAGCGCTGTCGCCGCCCTGTCTCACATCTCCTTTACACTCATGAAGGGCCGCTTTCTGTCCATCCTTGGGCCCAGCGGCTGCGGCAAAACCACGCTGTTCAACATCATTGCCGGGCTGCTGCGCCCGGATGATGGCGATGTCACCCTGGACGGGCAAAGCCTGGTGATGCACCCCGGCATGACCGGCTACATGCTGCAAAAGGATCTGCTTTTACCCTGGCGCAGCATTGCGGACAACATCACCCTGGCCCAACGGCTGCAGGGGGTGAACCGCCGCCAGGCCCTGCGGGACGCCGCACCGGATGTGCGCGCCTGCGGGCTGGACGCCATGCTCAGTCGCCGCCCCGATCAGCTCTCCGGCGGACAGCGCCAGCGGGCAGCGCTGGTGCGCACGCTGCAAACTGGCAAGGAGATGCTGCTGCTGGACGAACCCTTCGGCGCGCTCGACCCCATCACCCGATTGCATTTGCAGCAGCTGCTGATGAAGGTATGCCTGCAACGGGGCAAGACCGTGCTGTTCGTCACCCATGACGTGGACGAGGCGTTGCTGCTCTCGGACGAGATCCTGCTCATGGGGTCCTCCCCCGGGCGGATCATCGCGCACTACCATTTGTCCCAGGAGAAGCCCCGCACCCTCCGGACGCTGGCCCTGCCCGAGATGATCGCCATGAAAACCGAGATGCTCACGCTGCTGGACGAGGAGGGATTGCGCGATGGGGACGAATAAGACGCGGTGGACGGTACATGCCTGGCGGTGGGGCTTGCTCCTGGTGCTGCTGGCCGCCTGGGAGGTCGGCAGCCGGGTGAAGCTGATCGACCCGTTCTTCTTTTCCAGCCCGTCGGAGATCGTGCGGACAGCCATCATCAAATGGCAGTCAGGGCAGCTTTGGCGGGACATTCGGTATACGGCGGCCTCGACGCTCCTGGGCTTTTTGCTGGGCACCGCCATCGGCTCAGCGGTGGGGCTGCTGTTCTGGTTCAGCCCGCGTGTGGCGCTGGTAGCAGAGCCCTGGCTGGTCGTGCTCAACGCCCTGCCCAAGCTGGCCCTTGCGCCGGTGCTGGTCATCTGGTTTGGCATCGGGTTTTCCTCCAAGGTGGTTCTGGCCTTCCTGATGACGGTGGTGGTGGCAGCCATGTCCGCCTACGGGGGCGTGCAGGCGGTTGATCCGGCCCTGGAAACGCTGATGATCTCCCTAGGGGCAAAGCGTTGGCAGATCTTCACCCACCTGGTAGTGCCCTCGGCCATGCCCTCCATCATCACCGGGCTGCGGGTGAACATCGCCCTGGCCATGGCAGGCTCCATCGTGGGGGAATTCATTGCATCCGACCGCGGCCTGGGACGTATGATTGTGTACGCCGGGACGATCTTCGACCTGAAGCTCGTCTGGGTCGGGGTGGTGGTGCTGTCCATCGTAAGCGTGCTGATGTACGCCGCGGTGGTGCTGCTGGAAAAGCTGCTGATGCGCCGCTGGTCCGCCCGCAAGGCATCATGAACGCAAGGAGGGTCCATCATGCACAGAATCGTCTGCCTGTTCCTTGTCCTGCTCCTTTTCAGCGCTCCTGCGCTGTCGGAGGAGAAGCCGCTAAAGCCCATCGTGGTGGCGGAGCCCGTCCACCTGATCGGCTATTTGCCGCTCTACGTCGCCATCCATGAGGGCTACTTTGCCCAAGAGGGGCTGGACGTGACCGTGGTGCAGGCCACCGGCGGCGCACATGTGACCGCGGTGGTGTCCGGGGACGCCTTCGCCGTGATCGGCGGGGTGGACAGCTACAACTTTGCCAACCAGCAGACCGGCTCGGGCCGGGGCAATGCCGATCCCATCCTGGCCATCGTGGGGTGCGTCAACCGGGCCAATGTGTACCTCTTCGCCCGCGCCGGACTCGCCCCCGCCTCCAATGCAGATGCGGACATGGCGGCCTTTTTGCGGGGAAAAACCATCATCGCCGGGCGCTATGGCGGCTCGCCCAACGTGCTGACCCGCTACCTGGTCAAGTCCCTGGGCCTTGACCCTGACACGGACGTGACACTGCTGGAAAACGCCGACGCCACCACCGTCACCGCCATGCTGCAATATGGCCAGGGCGACATCGGCAACGGCGGCGAGCCGCAGATCTCCGAGGGTGTGACGGCGGGCATCTTCGAGGAGCCATTCGTCAAATTTCCCGACCTGGGGGATTACGCCTACTCCGTCATCGGGGTGAAGAAGTCCACCATCGAGCAGCAGCCCGAAACATGCGCCGCCTTTGTCCGGGCGATGCTGCGCGGCCTGGAAGCCGTCCACACCGACCGCGCCATCGCCGAGCGCGTGCTACTCAAAGAATTCCCCACCCTGACGGAGGCAGGCCGCAAAGCCGCGCTTGACCGGGCCTATGAGGATCACCTGTGGAGCGAGGACGGCAGCATCAGCCGCCAGGCGGTGGACACCTGCATGGAGGCCGTGACGGTTTCCGGGCTGTTTGAGGGCAGCTGGGACTACGACAGCATGGTGGATCTGCGCTTCCTCCCCACCCCGCAAGCAGCGGAATAGCACGCAGCCGCTCCCCTGGATGCTCAAGGGGGAGCGGCTTTTTGGTATGCGCATGCCATTATGACCCATTCACCAGCTGTTTCAGCATGGCGCAGGCGGTATCGGCGTTGTCCTCTACCTCGCTGAGCAACGCCGTACAAAAACCCCGGGCGGCAGCCTGACGCCTGGCGGCAAGCTCCGCGCCGCGCCGGGTCAGGAAGCGGCCGTACATGCCCTCCAGTTTAGTGCGGTATTCCCGCAGGAAGGTGTCCTCCGTGTCCTGCGCGCCATCCCGGAGCATGCCATTCTCATCCTGGGTGTAGAGGGGCCGCCCGTGCGAGCCAGCGTACATCAGCGTACGGGCAATACCGATGGCCCCGCACACATCCAGCTTGTCCGCGTCAAAGAGGATCTTCGCTTCGATGCTCGCGGGCGGATCGGCGCGGCGGAAGCGGTGCGTCCGGATGCACTGGCGGACATGGGCTGCAAAGGCTTCCTCATAGCCCATTTGACGAAGGAGCTGATACGCCCTTTCGCCACCGGTGACGGCGTGATCGGCAGCAGGGTCAACGAGCTCATCCGCGCGGCCCACATCGTGCAAAATGGCCGCAGCCAGCAGCACGTCCAGGTTCACGTTTTCCTCATCGCGGGCGATTTCCAGCGCGTTGTTCAGCACGCGGTACACATGCTGGCGGTCGTGGGCGCTGTCACGCATGCGATCTTGCATATAGGCTTCCAGCTGTTGCCATTGTTCGGGGCGCATTGCCCTTCCTCCTTTGCAAAAGGGCTGCCGCAGCGACGCAGCAGCCCGGGGATTATTTCTTCTTCCACACCTGGGCAGCGCCTTCGCCATATCCAGCGGGCAGCTTGCCCTCCTCGACCAGCACAAAGCCCAGGTCAGCGGCGTAATTCGCCTTGTTACTCTCCACCGTGACGGGGATGGACGTGCCATCCTCCTGGAGCACGGAGGAGATCTGGTGAACGTCGGTGCGCAGCACTGTCGGCTTGACCTCGCTGGGCCAAGTGACGCGCAGCGTGTACACCGTGGGGTACAGCGCGTCGAACACATAGTAGCCGTACTGGTCGGTCACGGTGGTTGCCACCACCTTATCGCCGCGCAGCAGCTCAATGGTCACACCGGGGATGCCGCCCTCATCGAAGTCCTGCAAGCCGTTGCCGTTCAGGTCAAGCCAGGCCATGTCGCCCAGTCGGCCGGGCAGCACCATGCCGGTGTCCATGTTGCGCAGATGGCGCGCCATCCTCAGGGTGACCACGGCAGATTTGCCATACAGGCCCTGGGCCTCCTGCACGAAGCTGCTCAGACCGTCCTGTGCGATGCTCGTATCCGTACAATCCACCAGCGCGTATCCATCGGGGATGGTCACGTCCACAGCATATTCGCCGGGCATCAGGCCCTTGAAGAGGTAGCGGCCATCCTCCCCGGTGACACATTCCGCCAGGGTCACGCCGAAGCCATCCAGCAGGTGGAGCCGCGCGCCCTTGACCGGGGTCACGCCGCTATACTGGTTCAGCCAGACCTGGCCGCCGATCTCCGTCGTGCGCGCAACGCACAGGAGCGTCCCGGTGCGCTGCTCGGCCTCGCGGATGACGACGCGCCCGTTGGTCATGACATTGCCGTTGCGGTAGAAGTCGCAGCTGCCGTCCTTGACCTCCAGGTTGCCATCGTCCAGGGGGTAGACCAGCTCGTATTCGCCGGGGGCGATGCCGGCAATGGTGAAGCAGCCCTTCTCGTCCGTCTGGACGCTGAGCACGGTTTCGCCGGTATCCGCGTCCCGCAGCTCGATGGTTTCACCCACCGCAGGGGCTTCGTCCGCGCCGCGCAAGCCGTCCCAGTTTTCATCCAGGAACGCCTCGCCCGACCAGGAGGCAGGAATCACACAGCCCAGACGCTGGGCGTGCCACTGGGTGCCCATTTTCAGCTGGAAGGTGGTTTCCTGGGTGGCCAGGCCGTTCCTGACGGGCATTGTCACACCATTGAGGCGGGAAACCACATAGCCGTCGGGACATTCCACCTGGAGGGTATAGGTATCGGGGCGCAAGCTGCCAAAGGCGAACTTGCCATCCGCGCCGGTGGTCAGAATCCGCGTTTCCAGATCGCTGCGGGTGGGGGTCAGGGTGATGCGCATCCCTGGCATCGCGGATTCATCCGCGTCCATGTGACCATTGCCGTTGTTGTCGGTGTAGGCCATGCCGGAGATGTCGCTCAGCAGCAGCCCGCCGCACAGGGAGGCCGTCCAGCTATCACCGGATTGGACGGAGAAGGTCGCGCTCTGCCCCACGCCGTTCTCGCCGCTGACGGTATTGCCGCCGCTGACCACCGCGGCAAACACGCCATGCTCAGGCAGCTCATACTGCAAATGATAGGCGCCGGGCAGCACAGCGTTGAAGCAGTATTCGCCGCTGCCGTCAAGGGTGGCGGAGGCAACCTCGCCGCGCTCGCCCATCAGGCGCACGACAGTACCGGCAAGGCCCTGCTCGAAGGCGTCCTGCAAGCCGTTGTCATTCTCGTCCGCAAACACATGGCCGGTCACGATGGCAGGCACGATCATGCCGATGCCAGCGTCCTTCACATCCCCATTCAGCCCGACGATGATCGCGCGGCTTTTGCCGGTGCCATCCGCCAGGGTCTGCATCACGTTGTTGCTGCCCAGGGCCGTGAAGGCGTAGCCCTTCTCCGGCTTCATGGTCAGATAGTATTCGCCGGGGGCCAGGTTGGTGAAGGAGAAGGTACCATTCTTCTCCGTGCGCCTGGTGGACAGCTTGTTGCCGCTGCCGTCCCAGAGCGTCACGGTGTAGCCCTCGCCCAGCATTTCGCCGCTCTCCCAATCGGAGGAGAAATTGCTGTCGAAGTACACCCGTCCGCTGATGGAGCCGTGCATCACAGCGCCCAGCATAATCTGGCGGTATTCGCCGTTTTCCAGGGTGACGTCGGTCAAGCGGCGCTCGGTGTTGTTGCCTGCGGGGGCAAACTTGTTGCCCGCATCCCCTGGGGCGGTCACGGTGAACACGCAGCCCTTGGGCAGATTGGCGCGGATGGTGAAGGTGCTGCCGCGCTGACCCACGAAGTGGTAGCTTCCGTCAGCGCCCGAAACGGTGCTTTGCAGCAGCACATTGTTGCTCTGCCGGGCCAGGCGCAGCTCCACGCCGGGCAGGGGCTGGTCGCCCTCGTCGTAGTAGCCGTTGCAGTTGGCATCCAGGAAGCACACGCCCTCGATGATCGCGCCCTCCATCATGCCGATGTTGTGGTCAGCGTGCACCTCGCCGCGCTCCAGGGAGATGGTATCCACCCCGGCGCGCTCCTTTTCGGTGGTCATGCGGGAGAGCTGCTTCACATCGCCCTTCGCCTTGACGGTGAACACGTATTCATCGGGCACATAGCAGGTCAGCTCGTAGTTGCCCTTCTTGACCTGGCGGAACTCATACACGCCGTTTTCGTCGGTGTAGGCCTCGATGAGGGTCTTGTCCTTGCCGCCCTTGAGCGTCAGGCGGATGCCGGGGATGCCGGGCTCGCCCTCCTGCCATACGCCGTCGGCGTTCTGGTCATTCCATACCGTGCCCCGGACCGTCGCCATCGGCAACAGACCCACGCCGGCCTCCAGCTTTTTCTCGGTGCTCAGGGTGAGGACGGCGCTTTGCTGCGTGCGGCTGGCGCTTTCCTCCATGATGCTTTCGGTGGCCGCCATGCCGCTGCCCTTGACGCCAAAGCCATAATCCGCAGGTGCAGTGACGCGCAGCGTGTACTGTCCCGCAATCGCGCTCAGGGTGAGGGTGCCATCCTTGCCCGTCACGCCTTGATCGGCAATCGCACCCTGCTCGTCCACCAGGGCGATCTCGACATCCTTGGGCGCCCCCTCACCCTTGCTGACCGAGCCGTTGTTGTTGTCGTCAATGAAGGCGCGCACGGTGATCTTCGCGGGGGTCTGGGCGGTGGCTGAAAGCGCCATATCCGCCTGGGTAGAGGACAGGGTGAAGCGACTGGATGGGATGGCGCGACCGGCATAGGCATACTGGACGGAATAATCGCCATCATAGAGGGGGGCGGTGGACCAGGCGCCATCCTTGCCGGTTTCCGCGGTGGCGACAAGTTGGCCCTGGGCGTCGCAGATGCTGACGGTTACACCCCGCAGCGCGTCGCCATTGGCATCCCGGACGCTGCCGCTGACCGTGCTCATATGACTGCGGGCAATCAGGGGCAGCTCAACGGCGGTATCGGCGGTCACATCGAAGCTCAGCACTGCCACAACGGTGGCATCAGCGCTCTTGGCCAGCGTCCAGCGGGACGCATCGAAATCATAGCGGCCCTCGGGGAGCGCCACCTTGACGGTGTACGTGCCGGGCAGCAGATCCTCCGCCGCATATACGCCATGGGCATCCGCGGTGAGCTCCCAAGCTTCATCCGCGCTCAGGAGGGTGACAGCCGCGCCGGTGATGTTCTCCAACGCCAGCATCACACTGCCCGTGCCGGTCAAGGCCACCTGGTAGGTGCTCTTGGTATCCGCCGCGACAGCCGCCATCCATTCCACCGTGCCGCGCTGGAGCAGCGCATTGCCGTTTAGCGCGGTCAGCACGACATGCTCCGGCAGGGTCAGGGTGACGAGGTATTCGCCCGGGGCGAGCTTGTCCAGCGCCGCCGGTGACTGGGCGGAGAGTTCGCCCTCCGCAATCACCGCGTCATCACAGGACACACGGTACGCCACAGACTGCGCTGCGCCTTCCACCACCAGGGACAGGGAGCCCTCCAGAGGCTTGGGGGTTGGGGTGGGCGTAGGGGTCGGGGTAGCTGTCGGCGTTGCCGTGGGGGTCGCCGTGGGCGTTGCCGTTGGGGTCGCCGTTGGGGTCGCCGTTGGCGTTGCCGTCGGGGTCGCCGTTGGGGTCGCCGTGGGCGTTGCCGTCGGGGTCGCCGTGGGCGTTGCCGTGGGCGTTGCCGTCGGGGTCGCCGTGGGCGTTGCCGTGGGGGTGGGCGTTGTCTCCACCACGGGCGCGGTGATGTGCAGCACGGATTCCTCGTCGGTGTAGGTCACGATCTCCATGGGCTGATCCAGCCACAGATCGCCATCACAGGCCGTCATGCGCAGCGTGTACAGGCCAGCGGGGATTGCCAATTCCAGCACATATTCTCCTTCCTCGTCCGTCTGGAAGGACAGCACGAGCTTCTCCTTTTCATCCAGCACATCAAAGGAGGCCGGTACGCCGGCGCTCACCTTGAACAATCCCGCATTGGCGTACACCTGGATGGGCGCGATGTTCATCCGCCCTTCGGTGAGCTGCACGCCATAACCGTAGGTGTTCAGGGGCAGCTCCTTGGGGTAGGAGCCTTCCACCGGCACAAGGCGGACCAGGGATGCATCGGGCAGCGTGATGGCGTCAAGCCCGTCCGTGGCGTATACGCCAATCAGCGTCTCCCCCTGGTACACATCAAACAAGCCCTCCGCCGCCACGGACTGATAAGTACCGTCCGCCGTGGCGTACAGGCCGCACAGGGTCACCTTCAGCTGCGTCCCCTCGGCCAGGGCTGCGTTTCCAAGGGTCAGGAGCAGCGTCAGGGCCAGCAGGCCGGAAATCAGCTTCTTGCATAGCATCGTCATGATGTCGTGCCTCCGAATCTATCCGCACAGGGCGGAGCGATACATAATTCGACAGTTACCATGGTAAAACATAAGCCATCAAATGTCAACCACGCCACGCAACATTTACAGATGTTTCAGCCGGTTGATTGTAAAATGAAATAGGACAGTGAAAAAAAGAAAACGAGCCGCAGCGAACTTGTGGTAAAATGGAAGTACCACCCACCAAAAGACCAGGAGGTTCGCCATGGCTCAGAAAGAGTATAGCACAAAGCGGGCAAGA
>JAQXLU010000080.1 GCA_029012285.1 Clostridiales bacterium
TTTTCCACATTCGCCAGCAGCTTGCGATAGCGCTCCTCGTGGGTCTTTTCAATCGCGCCCACCATGCGGAACTTCGCGGCAATCTCGGGGAAGCCCTCCGCGTCAGCCTCGTCCGCCATGCGGGCGTACATATCCGTCCACTCGAAGTTCTCGCCCTGGGCGGCGTGGAGCAGATTGGTGGCGGTGTCCTGAATCTTGCCGCCCTCCAGGAGCTTGAACCACATCTTGGCGTGCTCCTTCTCGTTGTTAGCGGTGGCCTCAAACAGCTCGGCAATCTGCACATAGCCGTCCTTCTTGGCCTTGGAGGCAAAGTAGGTGTACTTGTTGCGCGCCATGGATTCGCCAGCAAAGGCCTCCATCAGGTTCTTTTCGGTCTTGGTGCCCTGGATGCTCTTCATAAATACCCTCCTGTTATATAAGTTAGCTTGGCATCGGGTGATGCGCTGGCAGAAGGATTCGACGTGCAGGGCAGGAAATCCTGCGTTGCGCGCGGGCGATTTGCTGATAATTTGTCAGGAAGCAAGCGCCTGGGAATTGCTTTCATCGGTTGACTGGAATCCGCCCCCGTGATATAATATAAGCTGTATCCTTGTGCCGCCCTGAACGCGGCGGAAAGGAGTCCCATGGATAAAAAAAACGCTGTGGTGATCGCCGCCGTGGCGGCCCTCGCCCTGCTGCTGCTTGGGTTCGCCGTGCTTCGCCCCCAGGTGAAAACGGCGGAGGAGAACATGGCCATCATCACCGTGGATGGGAAGGAATACACCCGCGTGCCCCTCTCCCGGCCGCAGACGGTGACGGTCAGGCAGAAGGACGGCAGCGTCAACGTGATTGAGGTCACCGAGCGCGGCGCGGTGATGCAGTCCTCCACCTGCGGCAACCAGCTGTGCGTGAAGATGGGCGAGGTCACGCTGGACAACTGGCAGTTCCGCCCCAACCAGCAATTTATCATCTGCCTCCCCAACCGGGTGAGCGTCGAATTGGCGGTGACAGAATGACGAAACGAACATCCAGACGGCTTCTCGCCCTCCTGCTGTGCGCCCTGACACTGAGCGGCTGCACGGCGAAAAGGGAGACCGCCAGCCCGCCCCCGGCAGGAGCGGGCATCCTGCCCGCCGCCAGCGCGGAGGAAACCCCCGACCCTGCCCACAAGACCACCGGCATCGGCTTCTACTTTGATACGGTGGTGTATCTGACCCTCTGGGGCGCGCCGGAATCCCTGGTCCAAGAGGTCTGGGATGAATGCGCCAGGTATGAGCAGCTGCTGAGCAAGACCGTCGAGGGCAGCGACGTGAGCCGCATCAACCAATCCGGCGGCGAAACGATCACCGTTGACCCGGAAACCTGGGAGATCCTGCACAGGGCCAAGGAGATCAGCCAGCTGACCGGCGGGGCGTTCTCCATCACCCTGGCGCCGGTGACCGCCCTGTGGAGCTTCACCGGGATGGAGACCAACACCGTCCCCACCGACGAGACCCGCCTGGCCGCCCTGGAATTGGTGGACGACACCCAGCTCGTCCTGGGGGAGAACTACACCGTAACCCTCCCCGCCGGGATGCAGATCGACCTGGGCGGCATCGCCAAGGGCTATATCGCGGACAAGGTGGCAGCCCTCATCCGGGACAAGGCCTACGCGGGCATCATCTCCCTAGGCGGCAACGTCTACACCGTGGGCGTCAAGCCGGATGGCAGCCGCTTCGGCGTGGGCATCACCAACCCGGACGAGCCCCGTTCCTCCAAGGCAGTCATCTACACGGAGGGCTGCACGGTGGTCACCAGCGGCACGTATGAGCGCGGCTTCAACTTCGGCGGCGTGCGCTATCACCACATTTTAGACCCCAAGACCGGCTGGCCTGCCCAGTCCGATCTGCTCAGCGCCACCTTCGTGATGGATTCCTCCATGACGGCGGACGCGCTGGCTACCGCCTGCATCGTCCTGGGCAGCGAGAAGTCCCTCCAACTGGCTGCCAGCCAGGGGCTGGACGCCATGTTCATCCTCAAGGACGGCTCGGTGCTCCTCACCGACGGGTTTGAAGAAAAGTACAATTACCTTCCCCAGTGAACCAATGGCTACCCCATTCCCACGATAGATTCATCAGATTCACGAGATTCAGGCTTTGTAAGGAGGCAACAACCATGTCCAACAAGAAGCAGCTGCCCGCATTCCTGGTGCTCACGATCATCTGCCTGATCGCCGCGCTGGCGCTGGCAGGTACCAACGCCATCACCAAGGGCCCCATCAAGGAGCATGCCATGGCGGCCCAGCGCGAGGCGTTCGGCGCTGTGATGACTGCGGATGAATATCATGAAATGACCATCCCCGAGGGCAGCGGCATCACCGCCCTGGTGGAAGCCAAGCAGGATGGCAAGACCATCGGCTACTGCGTGGTGGCCGCCGCCACCGGCTATGCCGGCGGCTCCAATCCCGTGGCCGTGACCCTGGGCGTGGGCGTGGACGGCAAGGTGACCGGCGCAAAGGTCGGCGACACCAACTTTGCCGAGACCGCCGGCTTCGGCGCGCGCTGGCTGGAGGATGCCCAGACGGAGCAGTTCATCGGCATCGACCTGAAGGAGGGCGGCTCCATTCAGGCGCTGTCGGGCGCAACCCTCACCTCCAACGCCGTGCTGAGCGCTTCCAACACCGCGCTCAAGGCGGTGAGCGACATCCTGGGCATCGAGCGCACCGAGGACGTGCTGGCCTTTGGTGCGGCGGAAAAGAAGCCCGTGGCACAGATGACCCTCACCGGCGATATTCATGAAGGCGCTGCCCGTGGCTTTGCCTCCGACGTGCGGGTGCAGCTGACCATGGACGCTTCCGGCGCGATCACCGGCCTGGCCATCGAGTCCTCCGGCGAAACCTCCGGCTTCGGCACTCGCTGCATGGAGGATCCGACCTTCGCCGAGCAGTTCATCAGCAAGACCGCACCCTTCGCCATCGGCGAGAATGTTGATGCGCTCGCCGGCGCGTCCATCACCTCCGGCGCTGTCGTGGCCGCTGTGAACGCCGCCGTGGAAGCCCCCGCCAACCCCGACGCTGTGCCCTTCGGCACTGGCAGCGCGGACGAGCCCACCGTGGAGACCTCCGCCGATCCCCTGCCCCCCGGCGCTAAGACCGCCTCCGCCATGGGCATGATGTCCGACGTGAAGGTGACCATCACCCTGAACGAGGACGGCACCATTGCCACCATGGTCGTGGATTGCTCCGACGAAACCGAAGCCATCGCTGCGCCCTGCGCGGAGGATGCCTTCCTGAGCCAGTTCATCGGCAAGAAGGGTCCCTTCACCGATGCCCAGGTGGTTTCCGGCGCGACCTACACCTCCAACGGCGTGATTAACGCCTTGAACAGCCTGTTCCCGGCTGAGGGCGCTGCCGCCGCTTCCGACACCCTGACCGCCTCTGCCATGGGCATGATGTCCGACGTGAAGGTGACCATCACGCTGAACGCGGATGGCACCATCGCCACCATGGTCGTGGATTGCTCCGACGAAACCGAAGCCATTGCTGCTCCCTGCACGGAGGATGCCTTCCTGAGCCAGTTCATCGGCAAGAAGGGCCCCTTCACCGATGCACAGGTCGTGTCCGGCGCGACCTACACTTCCAATGGCGTGATTAACGCCCTGAACAGCCTGTTCCCGGCCGAGGGCGCTGCCGCCACTTCCGACACCCTGACCGCCTCCGCCATGGGCATGATGTCCGACGTGAAGGTGACCATCACCCTGAACGCCGATGGCACCATCGCCACCATGGTCGTGGATTGCTCCGACGAAACCGAAGCCATTGCTGCTCCCTGCGCGGAGGACGCCTTCCTGAGCCAGTTCATCGGCAAGAAGGGCCCCTTCACCGATGCACAGGTGGTGTCCGGTGCAACCTACACCTCCAATGGCGTGATTAACGCCCTGAACAGCCTGTTCCCCGCTGAGGGCGCTGCCGCTTCCGATACCCTGACCGCCTCCGCCATGGGCATGATGTCCAACGTGAAGGTGACCATCACGCTGAACGCAGACGGCACGATTGCTACCATGGTGGTAGATTGCTCCGACGAAACCGAAGCCATTGCTGCTCCCTGCGCGGAGGACGCCTTCCTGAGCCAGTTCATCGGCAAGAAGGGTCCCTTCACCGATGCCCAGGTCGTGTCCGGCGCGACCTACACCTCCAATGGCGTGATTAACGCGCTGAACAGCCTGTTCCCCGCTGAGGGCGCTGCTGCCGCTTCCGACACCCTGACCGCCTCCGCCATGGGCATGATGTCCGACGTGAAGGTGACCATCACCCTGAACGAGGACGGCACCATCGCCACCATGGTGGTGGATTGCTCCGACGAAACCGAAGCCATCGCTGCGCCCTGCGCGGAGGACGCCTTCCTGAGCCAGTTCATCGGCAAGAAAGGCCCCTTCACCGATGCGCAGGTGGTGTCCGGTGCAACCTACACCTCCAATGGCGTGATTAACGCGCTGAACAGCCTGTTCGCTGACAAGTAATCCCCCAAACAAAGCAACGCCCTGCTCCGATGCTGGAGCAGGGCGCTTTTGTGTGAATCAGCCGTTGACCTCGTCCTCGTGATCCGCTTCGGCAGCGTCCTCCGCGGGCACATCCTCCGCAGGGGCTTCCTCCTCGGGGACGGGCTCGCTGGTGCGGTAGATCGCGTCCGGCGCGACGGGCTGGGCGGCTGCCGCATCGGCTTCATCCAGCTGTCGGCGGAGCTCAGCGCGTTCCTCGGCGGACATCGCGGCGGCATCGACGGGGGCGCTGGCCTTGGGGGCTTCGGGCTTGACGACGACCTTCTGGGCTGCGTCCTTGATCTTCGTGCCCGCATCCTTGGCCTTGCGCTTCAAATCATCCACCGTGTCCTGATTCTCGCGCATGGTCTTTTCACCCTTGCGCACCAGGGCCTTGACGGCCTTGCCGCCGGCCTCCACCAGGATCGTAGCCGCGCCCACACCGAAATATCCGACATCCCGCAGGAAGTTCTTCACGTTGCTCATAGGCTTGCCTCCTTTATACATTCGACGCTATCTTGTCCTGTTGACGTGTTCAGTATACCTGCTTTGGACCGCTGCATCAAGGCAAGTTTGATTAGAAAATGAATAGAAGTCGTTAAGAATCAAAGCCGCAGCGAGGCCTCTGCGACCAGGGCTTCCAGCAGCTCGGCGCGGCCCTGGGCGGATTCGGGCACGCTCATCCACAGCTGGGTATCCGACGGGGTGAGGGCGCAGAGGGTCTCCTTCGCGTTGGGCGAGGCGGCGACAATGACCGGATGCGGGCCTTTCAGCACAGCCACCACCGCCTCCCGGAAGGCGGTGCAGGTGAGCATCCGCGCGGTGATGCCGCCCAGCAGCACCGGCGTGTGCAGCCGGAGGGTTTGCATGAGGTTCGGCGCGGCGATTTCATCCAGCACGCGGGGGACGATGGCCCAGTCCCCGGCACGCAGCCGGATGCGGCAGGGCACGTCGTTGTCCATGGGGGCAGCGGGCGGCATCAGCAGATGGAGCGCTTCGCCCCGCAAGCTGCCCCCCACGGCAAAGGGAATCAGGCGATACCCCGCCGGACGGACATTCAGCGCGGTGAAAAGGCGGTCGGCCAGCTCGGGGGCGTCCTCGCCATGGAGATACAGCTGCTGCATAGGCATCCTCCTCTTGTGTGGAATAACGATGAAAATGATATCCTTATTGTAACGGGGAAACGGGGGGTTGTCAATGCTGATTTCCACCGCTTTGCACAGCAGGGTGGAAACGGCGGAAATGGCGGCCCCTGGCAGGATTGTAAAATCCGTAAAATCGCCGGGATGCGCCCCGCGTCGCCTTGACACGTTCATGGTTTTGTAATAGAATGTATTCAGACGAGCTTCGCCCTTTTGGGGGTGGAGCGCTGTTGGAATGCTCCGACAGGCAGCCTCGCTCCAGCCCTGGAGCGAAGATATGAGGTGACCAAAATGAAGCATGTGTGGAAGAAGCTGCTATCGGCCGCGCTGGCCCTGGCGCTGCTCCTGCCCCTGATGGGCGCATCGGCAGAGGAAACGCTGGCAGCTTACGGCGTGTGCACCGGGAATCAGATTTTCGTGCGCAAGCAAATCGGCGGCGATTACTGGTTCAAGGTGGACGAGGGCCATGTGGCCCAGATCCTCGGCACAAAGACCGATGAGGACGGCGATCTGTGGTACAAGATCGAGTCCCCCCACCCCGTCCCCAATGGCCACACCTACACCGGCTATATCATGGCGGATTACTTCCGGCCCATGACGGAGGCGGAGATCGCGGCGTATCTGGGGGAGGAAGCCGCCGCGCCCACATCGGGCATCCGGCCTTCCACCGATGACGCGCTGAGCAGCACAGCTTCCATCCAGGAGCGGGACAGCACTGCGGTAACAGGCGCGCAGGGCAAGGTGACCGCCGACGGCGTGTCCCTGTATGCCGCCGAGAGCACCACCTCCACCGTGCTGGCCAAGTTGGATGAGAATACGCTGGTCGAGCTGGTCACCATCCCGGACAAGATCAGCGTCAACGACTGGTACTGCGTCCGCTACAAGGATCAGTATGGCTACATCCAGGCCAATTTCATCCGTGTGACCAACACGGGCGATTATCAGCCGGATGCCATCGCCATGGGCGTGACCGTCAACACCAACGGCGTGAACTTCCGCACCGGCCCGGGCACTGGCTATACCTCCATGGGGAAGCTGCCCTCCGGCGTGGAGCTGGAATTGATCACCATCCCCGAGAAGGTGGACGCCAGCCACTGGTACTATGTGCGCTACAACGGCAAGCTGGGCTACATCCAGTCGCCCTACATCAAGGTGCTGACCGGGGATTCCACGCCTGAACCCGAGGTGACCGAGCAGCCCACGCCCGCCCCCGTCCTGTCCACCGGTATCACCACATCCACCAGCGGCGTGAAGCTGCGTACCGGCCCTGGCACCGGCTACTCCTACTATGGCAAGCTCCCCGAGGGAACCGTGGTGGAGCTGCTGAGCATCCCCGACGTAATCGACACCGAGCATTGGTACAAGGTGCGCTACAACAACCGGGTGGGCTATATTCAAGCGCCCTTTATCCGGGTGCTGACCGTCAATGAGGCCGATTTGCCCGATGTGGCCAAATACGGCTACGCCAAGCTCATCAGCGATTCCAAGGTCAATTTGCGCCAGAGCCCCGGCGGCGACACCGTCACCCAGTGGAGCGGCAAGGGCTCGCTGATGCGCATCGCGGGCGAAGCCCAGCAGGGCGGGCTCTACACCTGGTATCCCGTGTACCATGTGGAGCGCGCCACCATCCTGTATGTGCGCGAGGACATGATCGAGGTCGT
Organism: Clostridiales bacterium; assembly: GCA_029012285.1. Taxonomy (GTDB): domain Bacteria; phylum Bacillota; class Clostridia; order Christensenellales; family Aristaeellaceae; genus UBA11524. Next base: position 7,298 of record JAQXLU010000080.1, read on the forward strand.
GATGGTGGAGGATGGCAACCTCGTGCCCAAGCCCACCGACCCGCCCACGCCCTATGGCTACGTTATCACCACCAAGGCGGATGTGAATCTGCGCATCCGCCCGGCGGAGGACTATATCAACCGTGTGCCCCGGGGCGTCATTCTATCCTGCGTCGGCCCCACCGAGCAGAAGGAAATGAGCGGCGTCAACTACACCTGGTATAAGGTCAAGTATGACGGCATGGTCGGCTATCTGCGCGGCGACTGCGTGCGCGTGTGCAACGCCACCGGCGGCGATGTGGTCGAGGATGAACCCACTCTGACGCCCACGTTCACCCCCGCGCCTTCGTCCACCCCTGCCCCCACCGCGCCCACCGCAACCGAGAATCCCAGCGACAGCACCACCATCTACGGCTACATCAAGTTGACCGGCAACCGCGTGGCGCTGCGCAAAACCCCCGCTGGCACGGTGCTGACCCGCTGGGACACCGGCACCATCCTCCCCGTGATGGGCGAGCCGACCCCCTATGGCCAGTACGGCAAGTACATCTGGTATCCCGTGCGCGACGCGAACAACCGCTTCGGCTGGATCCGCGGCGACTGCGCGGTGGAATGCGACAAGAACGGCAACCCGCCCGGCACGGAGGAGCCCACCACCCCGCCTGAGGTGGAAGAACCCGACCTGGAGGGCGTCAGCGGCCGCATCCTGCAAAACGCCTACCTGCGCAAGGGCCTCTCCACCGATGATGATATCATCACCCTGATCCCCGCCAACAGCATCGTGGCGGTGCTGCGCATCCCCGAGGATACGGCAAACGGCTGGTACAAGGTGTCCTACCAGGGCAATACGGGCTTTGTCCACGCCTCGCTCCTGGAGGTGATCCGCGGCGGCGACGAGCCTGACGCGCCCAGCCTGGGCTACATCATGATCACCGGCAACCGCGTGGCCGTTCGCAAGCTGCCCGCGGGCATCGAGCTGACCCGCGTGGCCACCGGCACGGTCTGGCCCATCATCGGGGAAACCCGCACCCAGGACGGCGTGCAGTGGTTCAACGTCAAGGCGGGTGGCTATGAGGGCTATGTCCACGGGGACTTCGCCTTCAAGCTCTCCCCCGCGCAGGAGGAAAGCTACCTGGCCGGCAACGGCGTGCCCACCGAAACGCCCGATCCCGACCCCGAGGATGTGCCCAGCAATTACCTAATCACCGTCAACACCACCGGATTGAACATCCGCGAGAATCCCTCCCAGGATTCCACCTCCTACGGCCGGGTGCCCTCCGGCGTGGTGATGCAGTTCTTCAACACCAAGAAGGTCGGCACTGTCACCTGGTACTGCGTGCTCTACGATCACCAGGAGCGCTGGGTGCACGGCGGCTATGTGCAGGAGATGACCCAGGCGGAATACGCAGCCTGGGCGGCGGAGCATCCCAGCCAGGTGCCGGACAAGAACGCCCTGCTGGGCTATCTGCGCACCAACCAGACCAATGTGTATGTGCGCAACGCCGCCAACGGCTCCATCCGCATCGCGCTGCTTCCCACCGCAGGCACCGTGATGCCCTATTACAGCGATATGATCTACGCCGGCGGCGCGGGCTGGTACCGCGTGCTGCATCCTGAATATGGCTTCTGCTACATCCGGGATGACCTGACCCAAAAATGCGACAAGGACGGCAATGATTTAGCGCCCCAGCTGCCCGACCCCGGCGATACCTCCTCCGCGCCCCAGAGCCAGCAGGAGACCTCCTACACCACGCTGAGCCTGGGTGACGGCGGCACGGACGCCAAGGCCACCAAGGTACAAAACCTGGTGCAGGAGCTGATGAACCAGGGCTACTACAAGGGCAAGCTGACCAATGTCTACACCAGCGAGGTGAAGGCGGCGGTGGAGGCCTTTCAGGTGGTCAAGGGCCTGTACAAGGACGGCATCGCGGGCAGCGCCACGCAGCACGCCCTGTTCGGCACAGTGCCCATCGGCGCGGGCAACACCAGCAATCTGGACTTCGCCATCTACCCGGCGGAGAAGATCGACTGGTTCACCGGCGGCATCCAGGATATGATCCCGCGCGGCGCCAACTTCAAGGTCTACGACGTGAAGACCGGCATCGTCTGGTGGGCGCACCGCTGGGCTGGCGGCAACCACGCCGACATCGAGACCCTCACCGCAGCGGATTCCGCCCGGCTGTGCCAGATCTACGGGGTGAATAACCTTAAAGAGATCGTGACCAACAACATGTGGCAGCGCCGTCCCTGCCTGGTGACCATCGGCACCCGTACCTTCGCCTGCTCCCTGGACGGCATGCAGCACAACCCCGCAGGCGACACGATCCCCAACAACGGCATGGATGGTCAGATCTGTCTGCACTTCACCAACTCCATGGGTCACGACAAGCCCGTGGTGAGCACCTCCCACGCCGAGGCCATCGAGTACGCCTACAACAACTGCCCGGCGGGCAAGAAGTAAATCACAAGGCAAAGGGCCGCATCCGGAAATGGGTGCGGCCCTCTTTTGCGCTGGGATACGCAAACTGCCCTGCGCGCTGTCCTGGCATGACCGCCACCACTTCCTGCGCACGGCACAAAAAAAGCTCCCCGCGTTGGGGAGCTTGCAGGGGCAATGCTCAGTACCGGTATACGGTCACCACGCCGCCCATGTTGTCCAGGTACATCGTGTAGTCGTTGCTGACCCGGTTGATGTCCACGGTGAAGGTCGCCACATCGTCGCCCACCTGCTGGCGGGTGAGCTCGTACTTCTTCACACCGTCCTCAAACACGGCCACATGGGGGTGCTCCATCAGGTAGTCGATGTACTCCTCCATGCACAGATCCAGGTGATGCATGATTTCAGCATGCTCCACGCCCACATAGCGGTAGATGTTCAGGTTGGACTTCACACCGGTCTTGTAGGACTTGTCGGTGGTGTCCTCCATGGGATAGCCCGCCTTGGGGAAGCGGAACACGATGCCGTACTTCCAGCTGTTCTCATACAGCCACTTGCCCTGCTCGGTCTTGTAGAAGGCGGCGTTGTTCAGCTCGGCGTTGTCCTTCTGGTACAGGAACAGGTTGAAGGCCAGGCCGGAATTGTACTCGCTGGTGCCGGGGTAGTTGTAGTTCTGCTTGGCGCGCTCAATCAGCTTCTCCTCCGAGTAGGAGGGATGGTTGCTGCGCTGGCGCTCCAGCTCCTTCTGGAAGAGGCTGTTCTGATCGTCATAGGAGCGGTAGGTGGAGCCCGCCTTGAGGACATAGCCCTCCAGGCCCACGGCCTTGGCATCCTTGAAGGCAGCCATCAGCGCGTCGATCGCCTGGGGCAGCAGCTTGCAGGTATTGTTCTCCACAATGCTGGGGAAGTCCTTGTCTACGCCGCGGACGTAGCCTGCCACGCCCACCACGCCGGAATCATCAAAGTCCTCCGGGCGGGAGTGCCACTCGTTGATCAGCAGCAAGCCGTTGTTCATAATTTCCGACCGGCTGACGGTGGCGGTGCCGGGCGCCTCCAGCGGGTAGTTGGTCAGGTCAATGATGTCCCAGCCCTCGCTGGCGGCCTTGGGCCATTCCTCGTTGACCTGGCTGGAGTCGTTCAATTTCGCCATGTACTCGGCCACGGCACGGTCGTACTCGGCCTCCTTGGCGGCGTTGCGGTCCATGGCGGCCTGGCGCTTCTCATTCAGCAGCCCGGCGCGGTACTGGCGGAGCATGCTGCCGCCGATGATGCAGCCGGCCACGAGCAGCGCCATCAGCACAGCCAGGACGACCAGGAGGACCATCGGATCCTTGCGCTTCACGTTGCGGGAATTGTTGCTCATATGGTTGACACCTGCTTTCTGCGGGGTTTTCAAACGCGTTTTGTCCATTTCCGCCCTTCAAACAGGTATAGACAGGCGGATTCAATGCATATATTCGCCGCGCAGCGTGATTTTCCTGCCATTTCGCGCTGCCAAAGAAAAATCTGCATGAAATTCTGCCGCTCCGGGCATGATTTCTCCCGACACCCTGTTTGAAAGGAAGGAATTCATCATGCGCAAAACCATTTCCCTGCTTCTCATGTCCGGGCTGCTGCTGCCCTGCCTGACGGGCTGCACGGCCAGCGCCGAGCAGCGCACGGGCGAGGCGGAGGGCTACGGCGGCACGTTGAAGGTCGTCGTGAGCATGAACGGCAACGACATCACCAGCGTCAAGGTGACGGAGCACCACGAGACCCAGGGCGTGGGCACCCGGGCCATTGACACCCTGCCCCAGGCCATCGCGGAGAAGAACAGCGTGGATGTGGACAGCGTGTCCGGCGCGACCATCACCAGCGAGGCCATCAAGCAAGCCGTGAGCCAGGCGCTGAGCTCCGCTGGGGTGATTCAGCCCGTGTTGCCCATGGACAGCGCAAGCCCCGTGCGCGCCCAGAGCACCCGCGGCCTGATGGGCGTGGGCATGGCCACCACCGGCCGGGTCGGCCCGGGAAAGGATCAGGACGGCAAGCAGGTCTACTCCCTCAACGTGGTGTTTGCCTGCGGCGAGTTTGAGGAAAACGGCGCCATCCGCGCCATCAAGGTGGATCAGCTGGAGATCGTCACGCCCAATCTGGGCAGCGGCAACGCCTTTGGCGGCTTTCCGGAGAATGCCGAGGCCGAAAAGGCCTTCCTGGACAGCGTGAGCGGCTGGAAAACCAAAACCATGCTGGGTGATGAATACATGCTCAAGAGCGGCTCGTGGCGGGATGAGATGGACGCCTACGAGCAATCCATGGTGGGCAAGACGGTTGCCGAGGTGAAGGACTGGTACCACAGCCGGGCCAATGGCAACGCCACGCGCAGCGAGACCCAGGCCACGGACGCCTCCGACGCGGGCGCGGCCCAGCCCGTCAACGACATGGCGGATGTGGACTATGGCGTCGCCACGGACGCTGCGTCCTCCGCGACCATGTCGCTCCAGGATGAGCACGGCGATATCCTGCTGGCCATCGAGCGCGCCTGGGAGGATGCCCGCCGCACGAAACCTGGCCAGGAGGGCGAACTGGTGGACACCAACACCGTGACCGACACCACCGACGGCGGGAACAACGTGGGCTGATGATGCGCCAAAGAGCCGCAGGACCTATGCCTGCGGCTCTCCTTTTGTCAGCCGTTGCCCAGGGAGGAGTATTCCATCCGGCGGTAGGGCGTATTCCCCCGTTCATCCGTGAGGGTGATGGTGCCGTCCACATTCAGCGTCAGGGTATAGACGGCCTCCTGGTTGTCCTCGGTCGCCATGTAGAGGGAGAAGGTACCGTTCTCGCCGTCATAGACGCGGTAGTTGCCCACATCCCGGACAGCCCCATCCTGCCACTGGACGAAGCTGCCGCTGGTGTAGAGCACCAGCCTGTCCTCCCAGGAGCCAAAGGCATCGCACCACTTGCCACAGAGCGCGTCCATCACGTCCCAGCGGACATCCGCCGTCAGACGGTCGCTGCCGGTGGCCAGGGCGCGGTCGTACACGGGCATGAGGTCCTTCATGGGCACAAAGCCGCGATACTGGAGGCCCTCGGCCTCATAGGCCACATAGGCATAGTATTCACCGCACTGGGCCAGCCCGGTGAGGGTCGCGCCGGTGGGGATGTTCACCTGGGGGTACTGGGACACAAAGGGATCGTCAGTGAGGAAGGTGTTCACCGCCGCGCGCAGGGGGAAGCTCCCCAGGGCAAGGGGCTCGCCGCCCAGCTCCCTGTGCACATAGCCGATGCGGCTGGTGCGCGGGCTGACCTCATAGCCGATGAGCGTCCAGCCGTCCACCGTGCCGTAGATGGTAACCTCGTCCTGCAGGCTGACGCTGGCCTTGTCATTGGCGGCGCGGAAGGAGGACTGATCCGGCGCAGAATAGACCGGCAGCATGCCTTCCCCCTGGACGGGGCTCCACAGATCGGTGGCCGAAAGCGCTTCAGCCTCCATCAGAGCGACGGCGGTCATGTTCAGGCAGCGCATTTCCGCCAGGGTGCGGGGCATTTGGGCGATGTTGAATTCCTCCAGGGTGATGGTGGTGGGCCAAAGGGCGTCGCCCACGGGGAGGAAGGCGTCGCCGGGGTTGGCTTGCCAGAAGCTCAGCCCCCGCTCATCCATGATGAAGGAATCGCTGTTCCCGCTGGATATGTCATAACGCGCCTCGACCAGGACATAGGCCTCCTCATCCCACTGGAAGATGTAGGCCTCCTCCTGGCCATAGGAGAGCCGGAAGCAGTTGCCATCCAGGTGCTCCAGGGTGGGGTTGGCGGGGTATGCGCCGCGCTTGTCCCCGGGCTGATAGACGGCGGTGGTGACCATCGCGTTCGCCTCCCAGACGCGGTCATACCGGGCGGCGCAAACGAGCAGGGCGTGGTAGCGGTTTTCCAGGATGGCCTGGTTGACGTGTATGCCGCTGGAAAGCTTTGTGTTGCCGTCATCGGCGATGGCGGTGTAGCCGTCAAAGCGCTTGTTGTCGGCCACAATGTCATACACGCCGCCGCGCAGCCCCCATTCATTGGCCAGGGCGGAGGCCGTCAGGGCGCAAAAAAGCAGGCAGCCAAGCGTCAGGGACAGAATTCGCTTCATGAGGTGACCCTCCTTGCATTGTTCTTCTGTCCATATAACGCATGGCTGCCAGGCAATCTTGCGTAAAGATTGTAAATTATTCCTTCACGCGCTGGAGCTGGATGCTGACTCCCTGTTTGTCCCTGACATCCGCAAGCCAGGCGGAGTCGCGGGTTACGCTGCCCAGGCGGTGGGTGAGGGTCAAGCCGTCCTTCGTCTGCCCGGTGTAAACGTCGTAGCCCTGGATGTTGAAGTACAGCGCCTCGCCATTCAGGTTACACACGCCCTCGCCCCGGAAGATGTAGCGGTTGCCCTGCTTGTCCTCCCAGGTGCCCAGCAGCAGATAGCAGGCCCGCTGCATCCGGCTGCTGACGTTGCGGTAGCCCTCCGGCAGCTGCTGATAATAGGCATAGGCCTCATAGGGCTTGCCCTCGCCCAGCAGCCGCTCGGCCTCCTGGTAGAGTGCCTCCTGGTGCATGGTCGTCAGGGATGCATACTGGCTGGGCAAGTCGGACACATCCAGCCAGGACATGATCTGCAAAACCTCCTGGTAGTTTTTCGCCTGGCTGGCCTTTTCCACAGCTGCCATCGGGCCGGAGAAGTACTGCGCGTACATCTTTTCAGCGCGCTCGGCGGCGTCGCGGTAGCTGCCCAGCGCCTGGTAGAGCCGCGCGGCGGCGAGGGCTTCCCCGGCAGCCTCGGCGGCTTCGGCCTGGGCGTAGCGGGTCGCCGTGATGCGCTCCTTGCAGTCAGCGTAGTCCCCCAGGGCGGTGTACAGCACGACGGCCTCGTCCCATTCCTGGCGGAGCACCATCTGTGCGGCGGCCTCATAGCGCACCTGGAGCGCCCTGTCCGCGCTGTCGGCGTATGAACCCAGCGCCTCAAACATCTCAGCAGCGCCCTGCCAGTCCCCGGCCTTTGCGGTGGCGTCGGCGATGCCGTAGCGCAATCCTGCGGCGCGGCTCGCTGCGTTGGAGAAATCGCCCAGCTGGTCAAAGGCCCTTGCGGCGGCCTCCGGGTCGGTGGTGGACAGCCCATCCGCCGCGTCATAGCGGATCTGATTGGCGCGGTCGACCGCGTCCCGATAGGTGGAGATGGCGTCGAAGGCAGCGGCGGCGGTGTCCGGCTGACCCGCCTCCAGCAGCTTCTCCGCAGCCTCGTAGCGCATGGCGTTGACGGTTTCATCCGCGTCCAT
>JAQXLU010000081.1 GCA_029012285.1 Clostridiales bacterium
CTCGCTGGCGTGGGCGATGATCCTCCGCACAATCAGCCGGGGATCCACCCCCGCGTAGGTCAGCCGGGCATACCAGGCCAGCGCCGCATCGCTGTCCGAGCCGCGCAGGGACTTGCAAAAGGCGCTGAGCATATCGTAATACAGACTCTCGTCGCAGCGGAGCATGGGCTTCTGAATGGATTCCTCCGCCACGGCCAGATCAATGTGGATCACCCCCGCTTCGTCCGCCGGGGTGGTGAGCACAGCCAGCTCCACCGCGCCCAGGGCCGCCCGGGTATCGCCCCCGGCAATGCGGGCGATATGGCGCAGCGCGTCCTCGTCCATGCGGACGCTGAGCATGCCGTAGCCGCGCTCGCGGTCTGCCAGGGCGCGGCGCATGGCGGTGATCACATGGCCATCGCTGAGCGGCTCAAACTTGAACACCCGGCACCTACTGACGATGGCCGGGGTCATGGCGATCATGGGGTTCTCGGTGGTGGAGCCGATGAAGCGAATGGTACCCCGCTCAATGGCGGGCAAAATGGAATCCGACTGGGCCTTGGACCAGCGGTGGCACTCGTCCAGCAGCAGATAGGTCGGCTGTCCATAGAGCGTGCGGCGCTCCTGGGCAGCCTTGATCACCTCCCGCACATCCGCCACGCCGGAGGTGACGGCGTTGAGCTGCACAAAGGCTGCCTTCGTGGCTCTGGCGATGATGGAGGCCAGGGTGGTCTTTCCGCAGCCCGGCGGGCCAAAGAAGATGGACGAGGTCAGCCGGTCGGCCTCAATCGCGCGGCGCAGCAGCCGTCCCGGCCCGACCAGGTGCTCCTGCCCAATGAATTCGGACAAATCCCGAGGACGCATCCTGTCGGCCAGGGGCGTCCCCTCCTGCATGGAAAACAAATCACTCATGTGTGTACATCCTTTGTCGCATCATACCACCTGGCCGTCGTCCCCCTTGCGGAAGTCGATGGCGAGGATGTCCCTTCGCGCCACAGTCACAGTTCTGGGCGAGCGGGTGGTGATGAAATCCACCGTGTCCGCGTCATAGCGAATCACCCTGGCATTGACCTGGCTGAGGTTGCCCTCCGCGTCCATCAGCATCAGGCGGATCACCCGGTCATGCTCGTAGGAATAGCGCAGCAGCCTTTCCATCATTCATCCTCCCTGACCCGGTAGATGGCGCCCTCCCGGTTGGCAAAGACCTCCTCGGCCACCTGGGTCAGGCCCTCGATGTCCAGCACATAGTCGCTGCGCTCGTAGCTGGAGACGAGGATGTAATCCACCTGATACTTCTCCAGCACGTCGCGGTTCCCCTCCGGGTCGGCGTAGAAGGCGGTGATGTCGCGCTTGCGCTCGGTGGTGTCCAGGCCATGGTAGTACAGCCACAAATCGGGCCCGCACACGATCTTCCGCCCCGCGATGGACGCCACCGGGTTGAGGTGGTGCACGCCGGTGAGGAAGGTTGCGTCCTCCTCCGTATGGTCGCGGGCATACTCGCCAATCTGCACCGCCCCTGCGGAAAACGCCTGATACCCGCTCACGGCCTCCCGCCACAGCGTCAGTCCCGCGGAGAGGAAGAACGTCACCGCCGCCAGCACGGCAATCACCGGCCGGGCGCGCAGCTGCTTCAGCCGCCGCCAGAGCATCGCGCACCAGTCGGACACGATCATACAACACAGCAGCCACGCCAGGTACAGCAGCTTGTTGTTATCATAGATATTGGGTTGGAAGCGGATGAACTCCCCCGCCAGGATGATGGGCAGCGCCCCTGCGAAGATGCGCCGCCACTTGCTGTTCTTTTCCAGCAGCGCCAACACCAGGATGAGGAAGGGCAAGCCGATGTTCTTCATGTAGAACCAGCCGTAGCCGTCGATCATACCGGCAAAGCTGCCGTCCCGGGAGTTGACCCAGTTGAACCACACCTCCATGAAGGAATGCTTTGCTTCCTCCTGGAACACCTGGCGGAAGGTGAACCCCAGCAGCTGGGGCAGGGACAGCACGCAGGCGATGCCGCCATACAGGGCATACCAGCATAGCCTATCCCGCCGATCCTCCCTGTGGCACAGATCATACACAAGCAGTCCCAGGGAGCACAGCGCCAGCGCCACAAACGAGTGGGTATGAATCAGCGGCAGCGCGCCGCCCCACATACCCAGCAGGATCGTCGTTCGGAGCGGCCTCCCCTCCCCCTTGTCCATGCCGAAGGTCGTGAACAGCAGGTAGAAGCAGGGAATCACCATGCACCAGCCGCCCAGCAGCGTTCGTTGGGGGAGCATCAAATCGGCAATGACGTTCGACCAGCGCAAATTGTTCGGCGTGGGCTGGTTGGTGGGGGTCATGTAGTACCCTTCCAGGATGTTCTCGATGCGCGTCCACAGCGTGAGCGTACCGTCGCTTTCCAATCCGCCCGCCAGGTCGAAATCATACAGGAAGCCCAATCCGCCGTTGAGGAAGAACAGCAGCGCAGCCAGAATGGCGGTTTTCCGCCCGCCGGTCATCTCCCGGGCCAGCACCATCACGCCCATGTAGCACAATGCCATCATCAGCGTGCCCGGCACGCCAAGCGCGGTCTGGAGCGAAAAGCCGAACAGATAGAACGTGGTACTCAGGCTATCCATCAGGAAGGGGTAGGACAGCTGCATCCCGGGGTAGATGGAATAATCCGGCGGGAAGGCGGCGTTTTTCAGCGAGGTGACGAAGCTCATATGCATCGCCAGATCGCCGTAGGTAGCCTGCCCGACCCACCAGGAGCCATCCTCCATCACGCGCACGTTATGGGTATACTGCAAATACCCGGAGAGGATGGTCAGCGGCAGCGCGACGATGAGCAGCTGGATGCCAAGGCGGGTTTCCTGCTCATCCCAGCTGCACAGGGTTGCTTTGTCCCTGAGGAAATACGCGCCTGCTGTGATGCCGCCAAGGGGGAGCAGCGCCAGCAGGTGGCCCAGCACGGAGAACTTCACAAAAAAGGCCAGAAGCGCGGGCAGCCACATCATCATGAGCAATCCGAGGGACGCGCCCAGCCACACTCGGGTCAGCACGGACTTGCGCGGCAGCAAAAAGCGGACAATGGCCAGTCCGCAGAAGAGATACGCTGCGAGGTACAGGCATGCGATCATTCGGAGACCTCCAATGGTCGTTTCGGGGTTTTGCCTCTTTCGTGTTTGCTGGGGAAGCAAAGCGGCGCGGGCCGTTTGGCTTCCCCAACAAGCGGCGGGGAGAAGCGGCGTGGCTCCTCCCCGCCTGATGGGGTGTTTCATTTCATCGAGGGGGGGGCGGATGATGGCTTGGCTGGTTCTTTTTGGGGGCTGTTTCGTTGGGTTTTGGACTCCTTTGGGGCTGGGTTGGCTGTTTCGTTGGGTGTTTGGCTCCTTTGGGGCTGGGTTGGCTGTTTCGCGAATCCGGTGGATTCGCAAAAGGCGCATGGGGGCTTGGCGCCTGCGGGCGCGAAGCAGGGGCGCTGCCCCTGTACCCCGGCAGGGCCTCCGCGGCCCTGCACCCCGCAAGGGCCTTAGGCCCTTGACCCTTTTTTTGCCCTTGACCCTTTTAGCCCTTGAAGTAGGTTTGGAGTAAGTGCAGGCCAGCGTCCATATCGCGCATGTCGATCACCTCACAGGCGCTATGGACGTAGCGGCACGGAATCGACACCGTGCACACCGGAATGCCGCCCCGGCTGGTCTGCATCGCCGATGCATCCGTGCCGCCATAGGGCAGCACCTCGCGCTGCGTCTTGACCCCAGCCTTCTCCCCGGCAGCAAGCAGCGCCTCCCGCAGCGCCGGATGGGAAATGCTCGCCCGATCCATCACCTTCACGGCAATGCCCTCGCCCAGCTTGATTTCAGGCTGGGTCACGCTGGGGGTGTCGCCCCAGCCGGTCACATCCAGGGCAATGCCCACATCGGGGGCCTTGGCAAAGGACGCGACCTTCGCGCCACGGCAGCCGACCTCCTCCTGCACGGAGAACACGGCAATGATGGTGTCCTGGGTTTCGCCCACGGTTTGCAGCAGCTTCACCAGCAGCGCGCAGGCGCAGCGATCATCCATGGCGGGGGCGGAAACGCGGTGCTCGCCCAGGCGGAAGCAATCGTTGGCGTAGACGCACACATCGCCCAGCTGCACCATGCACTTGGCGTCGTCCTTGTCCTGCGCGCCGATGTCCACAAACAGATCCTTCAGGGCGGGCTGGCCGGTGACGGGCTGGGCCACGACCACACCGTGCACGCCATTGGGGAACACCACATGGCGGTTGTAGCTGTTGTTGATGCCGATACCGCCCACGTTGGTCACCCGCAGGAAGCCTTCCTTTTCGATACCGGTGACGATGTAGCCGATATGATCCATATGCGCAGAGAGCATCACCTTGCGGGGATTCTCCGCCTTGCCCAGCTTGGTGGCGATCAGGTTGCCCAGCGCGTCCACCTCGATGGTATCCACATATGCCGCGATCTCCTCCCGGATCGTGTCCGCCACGGGCGTTTCCAGTCCGGAGGGGCCGATGGGAGAGAGCAACTTCTTGAGCAAATCAAACATATCTATCTTCTCCTTTACAGCGCGTTGATCAGCGCCTTGCACAGTTCAAACTGGCTTTCCGCGTCGGACAGCTTGATAACGGTGGACGGGCTATGGATGTAGCGGCAGGGCACGCTGAGCACCAGCACCGGTACGCCATCGCGGGCACGCTGGATCGCGCCGCCGTCGTTGCCGCCAGACACGGAGGACTTCACCTGATGGCAGATGCCCTCCTTTTCCGCCACCTCCAGAGCCTTGCGGAACAGCGCCCGGTTGCCGATGGACGCGCCATCCATGAAGGAAACCGCCACGCCCTCGCCAGCCTTGCAGACCTGGGACACCTCCGGGACATTGCCCAGATTGTTGCAGGTGGTGCCCTCCAGGACGATGCCCACGTCGGGCTCCTGGCTGAAGGCAGCGCCGGATGCGCCGCGGCAGCCAACCTCCTCCTCGGACACGAAGGCAGCGACCAGATCGCAGTTCAAGTCCTCCTCCAGCAGTTTGAGGATGCTCCAGCAGCCCACCCGATCGTCGAAGGCCTTGGCGCAGGCATAGCCCTCGCCATACGCCACATAGGGGGTGTCAAAGCTGATGTAGGTGCCGATGGGAGCCAGCTTTTCGGCCTCCTTCTTGTCCGCCGCGCCGATATCCACCACAATATCGCGATAGCCCATCACCCGGGCGCGATCCGCCGGGGTCTGCAGATGGATCGCCATCGCGCCAATCACGCCAGGGAGGTTATCATCGCCCACCAGCACGCGCTTGGAGATCAGCACACGGGGATCGATGCCGCCAGCCGCCTTCACCTGCAGGAAGCCGCCCTCGGTGTGGCCGCTGACGATCAGGCCGACCTCATCCATATGGGCGGCGACCATCACGCGCTTGCGGGGCGCGCCGCCCTTGCCTTCCTTCACGACGATCACATTGCCCATCCTGTCCAGATACGGCTTGTGGCCCTTCGCCTTCAGCTCCTCCAGCAGGGCGCGGCGGATGGCCTGCTCATGGCCCGAGGGCGCGTTGATTTCTGTCAATGTTTTCAGATCCACATTTCATCCTCCCAACTCGCGTCCAGCTCGCTGACGAAATGCGCCACCAAGCGTGCGGCTTCTTCGAGGGTATCCATTGAGATGGTCTCCACCGAGGTATGCATATACTTCAGCGGCAGGGAAATCAGCACGCACGGCACACCACCCCGGGTGACATTGACATCATCCACATCGGTGGCCGTGGCACGATTGGAAACGAAGGAGTTCACCTTCACATGGTGGGCCTTGGCGCAGTCCAGCAGCCGCTTGCACAGCTTGGGCTGGATGTAGGGGCCATGGGTGATGCAGGGCGCGTCCAGGGGGACAGTCGCATCCGCAGGGCTGCCGGGGGTGCTGGCGTGATCCACATCCAGCACGACCGCCAGATCAGGCGCGATCCGGAAGGCCGCCGTCCGTGCTCCCTGGCTGCCCACCTCCTCCTGGGTGGTGCAGACGAAGTATACATCCGCGTCGCACTGCATGCGCGTCAACCGCTCCGCCGCGCGCAGCATGATGGCAATGCACCCACGGTCGTCGATGGACTTGCCGCTCACCTGCCCGTTGGCCAGTTCCGTCAGGGTGGTATTGAAGGTGACCAGGTCGCCCACGCGCACCTGGGCCTTGACGCTTTCCGCGCTCATGCCCAGGTCGATGTGCAGATTCTCCATCTTGTAGTTGTTGGCCCGATCCTCCGCGCTCATCAGATGGGGCGGCAGCGCGCCGATGGTGCCAAAGAGCTTGCCATTGCGTCCGTGCACCCACACCCGCGAGCCGGGCAGAATGCGCGGATCGACGCCGCCCACGCCCGAAAAGCGCACGCTGCCGTCGTCCTCGATATGGGTGACCATCAGGGCAATCTCATCCAGATGGGCGCAGAGCATGACCTTCGGGCCGGTCCCCTTGCGGTGGGCAATGACGTTGAACAAGCTGTCCACCGTCACCTCATCCACATAGGGGCGGAACTGCTCGGCGAAGTACGCGCCGACGCATTCCTCCTGCCCGGAGACGCCCAGGATGGACGTGGACTCGGACAGAATCTTCTTGATGTCCATGCGTTTCCTCCTTCTCATGTTGCCGGAAACCCTCCGGCTTTGAAATAGCTGCACTGCGCATATTGTACCACAATTCGACCCGCTTGTGAAGGGCGGAGGACCCCCCGGCGCTGTTTTCCTGCTGTATCAAGTGGAAAAGCTGCAAAATCATCACCAAGTTTTACATTTCCCGCCCTGTTCACCTTGACAGAAACGGCTGTTTACGAGTACAATAGGATAGACGGTTTGTATCATGAATGCATGAATGAACCAATGCGATCCCTGTGCCCGCCTGCGCGGGTGTGGAAGGAGGTAGGGTGAATACTGACTTCACCCGAAATGGCAATGAAAAAGCGTATGCTGGTACTTGTGGCGCTATGTGTTCTGCTCATCCTCGGGGTGGTGAGCAGCGCTTCGGCAGCGGAGTCGCCGCTCACCTTCAAGCTGGACCTGTCCGCTACCCGCTTCTCCGGCCCGGCGGAGGTAAAGGTGAACATCAGCGTCTCCAACAACACCGACAAGGATATGCCTGGCCCCATGGCGCTGTATTATCCCGACAAGAAGATCATCACCGAGTTCGGCAAGCCCACCCTGACCGCCGGTCAGACCAAGACCTGGGAGGGCACCTGGATGGTCACCGAGGAGCAGATCAAGGCCGGCCGGGTGACCTTCTATATCCAGTACTCCTACCTGGCGGAGGATGGCAGCGTCGCCCTCAAACAGGAGAGCTACTACTACCCCATTGAGGACGCGGGTGCTGTGGCCCAGGTGGAGATCAACCGCTATATCACCCCCAGCACGGCCCGCAACGGCCAAAAGGTCTCCGTGATCTATGAGGTAGTCAACACCGGCACGGTGGATGTGACCGATGTGGTCATCAAGGAATCCACCACCATTGCCAAGAGCAACGGCAAGATCGCCCTGGTCAAGGCGGGTGAAAAGGAGACGTACACCTTCACCGTCACCATGGCAAAGAAGGATCTCACCTCCTCCGCCGCCATCTCCTACAAGGCGGGCGGCAAAACCTACACCGAGACCCTCCCCGCCCAGACGATCAAGTATGGCGACGTGAAGCTCAACGCCACCCTCACCGCAGACAAGAAGGGCGGCGTTGCAGGCGATACCATCAAATTGACCCTGACGCTGAAGAACACCGGCAAGACCAATTATGAGAACATCACCGTCACCGACCCGACCCTGGGCACTGTGTTCAGCGGCTTGAAGGTGGAAGCCGGCAAGTCCATCACCGAGGTGAAGGAGATCACCATCGCCAAGAGCGTGTCCTACCAGTTCTCCGTGACGGGCGACGCCTCCGGCGCCACTGTGGAAACAGCGACTGACCCCGTCAGCATCACCGCTGTGGATCCCGGCAAGGCCGTCAGCCTGACCGTCACCGCTGAGGCGGACAAGCCCACCATCTATATCCTGCCCGATGTGGTCAAGTTCACCGTGAAGGTCGCCAATACCTCCGACGTAGATGCGGCCAATGTCACCGTATCCGCCTCCGGGGTGGATCTGTACACCTTCGAGAGCATCCCCGCCGGGCAGACCCGCAGCTTTGTGCGCGATATCCGCGTGGAAATGGCCGGCAACT
>JAQXLU010000082.1 GCA_029012285.1 Clostridiales bacterium
CCATCAGCCGCTTGCGGGTATAGGCGGACTGGGTGCTGCGCCGGGCCAGGTTCACCCGTTTGAGCCGGTCGTAATCCTCCATCGTGCGGAAGCGGAAGGGATGCTCCTTGTCGTTGTCCTCCAGGTACTCCTGAAAGACGACCTCCCGCCTTTCGTCGATGCCCTCGTTGAGCGATCGCAGGTTGAGCATGTAATCGAACACATCGTCCGAGGTGATGATGCGGCTGACGGGCGGAATCGGGCGGCGCAGCTCCTCCTCGCACAGCGCCACATAGCGCTCAAAGAAGCTGGAACGGTTGTATCGGGCGTCGCGGGCCAGCCCCAGCTTTTCCGCCATCACGTTCAGCGCGGTGGACTTCCCCGACCCGTTCCCGCCGTAGAGGATCGTCACCGGTTCGAAATCCAGCACCGTGGGGTCGAAGCGTGTCAGCACGCCAAAGGGATAGTTGGTGTTGTAGCACTGCCGCTGCGCCCCATGGAAGCAGAAGGACTCCCGCTCCTGGCTGGGAAAGGTGAAGCGGCCGAGGTAGAGCATGGCTGTGCCTCCTATATAGCGCGGGTTTGTCCCGATTGCGGCCACCTGACCGGAAAATCGAAATAGGTATCCGGGAACGGTTCGTTTTCCAGGGTGAAGTGCCACCACTCGGTGCTCAGCGGACGGAACCCGCCTTGCAGCATTACGTCCCGCAGTAGCAGGCGGTTTTTCCGCTGACCATTCGTCAGATCGCCAATGAAGTCCGGGCGGGAACGCTCCCCGAAATAGTCGAAGGCGCCGCCCATATCCAGCAGCCGCCCGGAGCTCTCCTCCAGCAGGGTCAGATCAACCGTGCTGCCCCGGCTGTGCCCCGAGCGCCTGGCGATGAACCCCCGCGTAAACAGCTCCCGCTTGTCCACCTCCGGGTAGAACACGGGCTTCATGGCGTCGTCAGCCGGGTCCTCGGCCCAGCGAACAAAGCAGTCCACCGCCCGCTGGGGCCGGTAGCCGTCGTAGATGACCGGGCGAACCCCGCGTCTGCGCAGATCATCGCTGACCCGCCGGAGCGCCTCCGCGGCCTCCCGGGTAAGCAGCGCGACGGGCTGCTCGTAGCCGTCAATGCGCTTGCCTACAAAATTATAGGTGGTATAATAGCGGATGTCCAGCAGCACATCCGGGATCACCTCGCTGACGGACACGAAGCCGTCTGCGCACATCGGATCCATCATAGACGCCTCCCGAGTCGAGTTTCTTCCTATTTTATTATAACATGCATTTCCCGCCGGTGCAAGCGGGGAGGAGCAACAAATGATCTTTGCATGAAACCATTTGTATCCCTGACGCTTCTAATGATCGGAATCAACGTTGAAACCCCTGTTTCACCCATGCCGCCACAGGAGGACTCCCATGGATCAAGAAACATTCACCCGCCTGGCGCTCGCGCAGCAACGGCAGATGTACCGCATCGCTGTCAGCTACACAGCCAGCAGCGCCGACGCAGAGGACGCCATGCAGGAAGCGCTGCTGCGCGCCTGGCATAAGCGCGATACGCTGCGCAACCCGGAATACTTCGGTACGTGGCTCAACCGCATCCTCATCAACGAATGTAAGACGCTCCTACGCAAGCGGAAGCGCCGACTGACGCTGCCGAAGCTGCCGCCCATTGCCGCGTCCCCGCCGGATGAGGAAGCCCTGGCGCTGCGCCAGGCGCTGTTCGCCCTGCCGGATAAATACCGCGTGCCGCTGGTGCTGAATGTGCTGGAGGGATACACGCTGCAGGAAACCGCCGCGCTCCTCGCCATCCCCCTGGGAACGGCAAAAACGCGCGTAGCCCGGGCAAAGAAGCAACTGGAACAGGCCATCGGACAAGACCCGCCATACGAAGCCGCTGCCGTCCCCATTCGGCAGCCCAAACCCGCAAGGAGGTGTACTGAGCATGCGCCGCGAAAGCCTTGACCGCGCCATCGGGCCGACCCCACCGTCTTTCTCCGGCAGGATGGAGCAGACCCTCCATACGCTAAAGGAGGAAAAAGAAGTGAAACGCATTGGTTTTCGTACCATCATGGTCTTTGCCATTATCGCCACATTGAGCTGCACCACTGCCTGCGCCCTGGTCAGCCAGGGGCTGGAATGGTATTATAACAACCGCTTTACCGCCTATCAGGAGCATGAGCCGGACAAGTACCACGCCATCATCAGCCACCTGCAAACCGAAGTGCCCCAGAGCGCGGCGCAAGACCCGGACGTCCGCATCAGCGTCGACGAGGTATCCTGGGTGCCGGAGGAGCACATCCTGGTGGTGTCCGTCACGGCAGCCGCTGCGAAGCCCGAGCAATACGAGCTGCATCCGATGTGGAACCTGGATGCGGACGGCTCCTATGTCGGTAAGGAGCATCTTGGCGAATACGCTGCGGATGAGGAAGCCCGCGGCGAGCATTGGCTCTGGACAGGCCGCGGCTACGGCCCGGTGGCGGAGATGGTCGCCCCCGGCAAGCAGCTGCTCCTGCTGGAGGCGGAGGAGATCCGCCTGGAGGCTCTGCGTCTGCTGGGCGACATGTCCAGCACGGACGCCTATGTGACGGAGGATGGCGCCGTCCATGTGGTCATTGAATTGCATCTGGCGCAGTTCTTCGACCCTACCTTCCCTGACACCGTGGCCCAGCGCATCAAAGAAGCCCCTGAATATGCCGTCCACTGGCAGCAGCTGCTATCGGATTGGGAACGCTTCCAGCAGCTGCTCCATGCGCACGAGGACGGTGTGGTCACCCTGACGCTGCCCTACTCGGTCACAACCTACTCGGAGGACGATGTAGCCCTGTACACCGGCGGACGCAAGGGCGAAGTCCAGTTTGATGTGAAGCTACGGTAACCCCATGGAGGGCGCTGCTAAGACAAGCCAGCGCCCTCCTTTTCGCTTCCCTGGGGATGCCTCACGCAAAGCCACCGACAAAAAATTTCCGTATGCCCCCTTGACAAGCTGCGCAAACTGAGATAGAATATCCTTGCCGAAAGGTCAAAGAAAGTCAAATGACACCCGGCAAATCTTCCTGACAGGAGGACACGCTTATGAATATGAACCAGTTTACGCAAAAAACCATCGAGGCCATCCAGCGCGCCCAGCAAATCGCGGTGGAATACGGTCACCAGCAGGTGGATCAGGAGCATGTGATGCTCGCCCTCACCGAGGACGGCGCGGCGCTCATTCCCCAGCTGCTGACCAAGTGCGGTCTGTCGGCGGATTCCCTGCGGGCAGCCCTCACCGACGCGCTGGGCCGCATCGCCCGCGTGTCCGGCCCTGGGCGCGAGGCCGACAAGGTGTACATCTCCCCCGATCTGGAAAAGGCCCTGCTGGAAGCCGAAAGCCGTGCCAAGCAGATGAAGGACGAGTACCTCTCCGTCGAGCACGTCTGGATGGGGTTGTGCAGCAAGCCCAACGCCCGGGTCAAGGAGCTGCTGAAGCGTCTTAGCTACGACGAGAAGGCGTTCCTGAAGGCCCTGAGCGAGGTGCGTGGCGCAACCCGCGTCACCACCGACAGCCCCGAGGATACCTACGACGCGCTGAAGAAGTACGGCTCCGACCTGGTGGAGCTGGCCCGACAGAATAAGCTCGACCCGGTGATCGGCCGTGATTCCGAGATCCGCAACGTCATCCGCATCCTCAGCCGCAAGACGAAGAACAACCCCGTGCTCATCGGTGAGCCCGGCGTGGGCAAGACCGCCATCGCCGAGGGGCTGGCTCAGCGCATCGTACGGGGCGACGTGCCGGATTCCCTCAAGGAGCGCACGATTTTCTCCCTGGACATGGGCAGCCTGATCGCCGGCGCGAAGTTCCGCGGTGAATTCGAGGAGCGCCTGAAGGCCGTGCTGGCGGAAATCAAGAAATCCGAAGGGCGCATCATCCTGTTCATTGACGAGCTGCACACCATCGTCGGCGCGGGCAAAACTGACGGCGCGATGGACGCGGGCAATCTGCTCAAGCCCATGCTGGCGCGGGGCGAGCTCCACTGCATCGGTGCAACCACGCTGAACGAATACCGCCAGTACATCGAGAAGGACGCGGCCCTTGAAAGGCGCTTCCAGCCGGTGATGGTGGGCGAACCCACGGTGGAGGACACCATCGCCATCCTGCGCGGCCTGAAGGAGCGCTACGAGGTGTTCCATGGCGTGAAGATTCAGGACGCGGCTCTGATTGCCGCCGCGACATTGTCCAACCGCTACATCACCGACCGCTTCTTGCCGGACAAGGCCATCGACCTGGTGGACGAGGCCTGCGC
>JAQXLU010000083.1 GCA_029012285.1 Clostridiales bacterium
ACTACCGTCTCGACATGCCCCGTATGCGGAAACATATCCACCGGCACGGCTTTGACCGCCCGATACCCGCCCTTGACGAGATAGCGCACATCCCGGGCCAGCGTTTCGGGGTTGCAGGAGACATACACGATGGTGCGCGGCTGGCAGGTCAGCACGGCGGACAGGAACCGCTCGTCGCTGCCGGAGCGGGGCGGATCCATGATGAGCACGTCCGGCGACTGGTTCTCACGCGCCATCTTCACCATGAAGCGTCCCGCGTCCTCGCAGAAAAACTGCGCGTTTTCCGTTTGGTTGAGACGGGCGTTCACCTTTGCGTCCCGCACGGCATCGGCGTTCAGCTCCACGCCGATGAGCCGTTTCACCCGATCCGCCGCGCACAGCCCGATGGTGCCCGTGCCGCAGTAGGCGTCCAGCAGGGTTTCGGTGCCGGTGAAGTTCGCCAGGGACAGCGCCGTCTGGTACAGGATTTCGGTCTGACGGGCGTTTACCTGGTAAAAGCTCTGCGGGCTGATGCGGAAGCGCTTCCCGCATAGCTCATCCTCCAGGTAGCCGGGGCCGAAAAGGGGGTAATCCTTCTGCCCCAGGACCATGCTGGTTTCCTTCTGGTTCACGTTGAGCACCACGGTGGTGATTTCCGGATGAAGCTCGATGAGCTCCGCGACGAAGGCCTTTCCGCCGGGAAATTCCGATGCCGTGGCTACCAGCACCACCATGATCTGCCCGGTGACATGCCCGGTTCTGACCAGCACATGGCGCAGGAAGCCCCGGTGGGTGTTTTCATTGTAAATGCGCAGCTTGTAGCGCGGAAGCATCCCCACAATGGTCTGGATGATGGTATCCGCCCGCTCGTCCTCAATGAGGCAGTGGGTCACCGGGACGATGTGGTGCGTTCCGCGGGCGTATACGCCAGCGATGGGCTGCTTGTTCCGGTCGGTGCCAATGACGGCATGCACCTTGCTGCGGTAGTGCCAGGGATTTTCCATCCCAATGATGGGTTCCACGGGGCAAAGGTCGGACAGCAGCTTTTCCACGGTGCGCTGCTTCTGTTTGAGCTGCTCCGGGTAGGGGACATGGCTGTGGGAACAGCCGCCGCAGCGGTCAGCCACGGGGCAGGGGGAGGCGGTGCGGGGCTTGGACGGCTTGGGCTGGGCAGGCCGGGGCTTGCAAGGACGTTCGTTCATAGGTGTAACTCCTGCTTTGGCAATTTATTCATGCTGATGATAACACGGTTGAAGCCTTGCGTCAATCTGTGTTATTGCTCCACCAACTTAATCGTGAATTATCTGCGGGCGATAAATCGCTCCATCCTGCGTCACTCAACCTTGAAATACCTCCAGTATTCCTGCGGTTTCGTTCCTTGGCTGGAACGATTTCTTATCCCGCATCTGAATTCACGATTTAATTGGTGGAGCAAAATATTTGGCGGATATTTCAAGCAGGGTTTCGCCCCTTGGGATCTGGCGAGAGTGTGTTCGGCGGGTTTGGTTGACAGCGGCAAATTGAAAAGGAGCTCCTCCCCAAGCCCTACCATACGCCCATGCAAGCAGAAACGGAAGGTGCAGGTACCCTCTGGGTGATTTCTGTCATCTATTTTGGAAACAATTGTCCTCCATAAAAAAAGGAAAATACCCATGCTGCGAGAAATAGATAATCACACTGAGCGAACACTTATGAATGGGGTTGTTTTTGCCATGGCGCAAATCGCCTCCTCCACGCACAGAAAGCACCTTGGACTGAAGGGACGCTATAGTCTCATCATCACGCTGTTCATGGGCCTCGGTCTGCTGGTGATCGCCGGAACTGTGCTCTCGCGCATCCTGCATTTGGGAGACGATCAGGTGTATACCCTGCTCAACACCCATATGCAGATGGTGGCAAGCCAGATCGACGGCACGTTTTACGAGGCGGCCGGCCTGGCTCAGCAGATGAGCCCCGAAGGCACAGTAGGCAAAAATACTACGAATACATCACCGCCGAAACCCACTTTGACCGCATTGCCAGGTCACATACGCTGTCGGACGACATGTCCAACATCTTGTTCAGCCACCGCAAGGCGTCGCTGGTGGGCTATCTTGGCCCGGCGGGTTCATCCGGCAGGCGCGTGACCGAGTTCATGACCTTTCCGCTGCACGCCAACGCTCCTGATATCGACACCCTGCCCACCCTGTTCACTGTCAACGGTATGTGCTTTCACGCCATCCACGGCAGTGTGAGCGCGCTCAATGCCAAACCCAGCATCTCCGTGTCCAAAGAGGCGCATTTTCCGGGCCGCAAGCGCAAGGTGTATGTGGAGTTCTATCTGGATGTGTCCGATTCGCTGCGTGTCGATTCGATAGGCCGCGAGTACACCTGCATCCTCGCCATGCTGGATCCGGCGGGAAACACTGTGTATGCCACCTCGCCTGATGTGGCGCTGGGCGAGCCGCTCGCCGGCCAGCCGGTGCTTGATGACGTGTATCATGTGTCCCAAAAGAGTGCCTTCGGCTTTTCCTATGCGCTGATGGTGATGCGCTCCACCTACTGGCAATATGTGCTCGCATGGATGCGCGACCTGATTGTCGTGCTGGTGCTCACAGCAGCCATCGTGGCTGGCACGGTCACGCTGCTCTACCGGCTTATCTACAAGCCCATCCGTCTTTTTGCCGAGGAGGTGGAAACCATCTGTGACGGCGACCTGACGCCCTCCTCTCAGTCCTTTGGTATGCGCGAGTTCGACGAACTATTCACCAAAATCGAGGAGATGAAGCGCGCTATCACGCTATCCCTTGCAGGCGTATATCCAGCAGATGGTTGTCACCACCCAGATCGACCACGTGAGTCCGGACCAGCTCAAGCTGTACAGTCAGATGAGCAACAAATCGCTCAACGCGGCCAAGGTGTTCATCGCCATGGTACCCATGATGTGCGTGTATCCCTTCCTGCAGCGCTATTTCGTGACTGGCGTACTACTGGGCGCGGTCAAGGGCTGACAAACCAACAAACATCCACGAAAGGATTGATACCATGCTCACGAAGATGGAAAGCCGCATCCTCTACCGCTTTGACAACGAGCAGGTGATGATTGAGCCGTGGGGTCCGGACGCGCTGCGCGTGCGCGCCACCTGCGCCGCCTCTTTTACAGATGGCGAGGATCACGCCCTGCTGCCTGCTGCGTCTGTGCCCGTACAGATCAGCATTGACGAGAAGGGCGCGAGCATCATAAACGGTCATATCCGCTGCGACATCGATCGCTTTGGCGTGATGACCTTCCTGCGCGACGGGAAGCCCATCCTGCGCGAATATGAGCGCAACCGCTACGCGCCAACCGACCGGCCCCTGTGCTCCGCGCTGGAAATCCGCCCGCGCATGTACGCGCCGCACACCGGCACGGGCTGCAGCCGCATCACCGTGCGCTTTGAGGCCAACGACGGTGAAAAGCTCTACGGCATGGGCCAATATCAGCAAAAGCAGCTCAATTTGAAGGGCTGCACATTGGAGCTGGCACACCGCAATTCTCAGGCCAGCGTGCCGTTCGTGGTGTCAAACCTCGGCTACGGCATGCTCTGGAATAATCCGGCCATAGGCCGCGTCACATTCGCCAGTAACGTAACTGAATGGGAGGCCGAGTCCACCATCCAGATGGATTACTGGATCTGCTGCGGCGATACGCCCGCGCGTCTTGAGAAGCTCTATTCCGCCGCCACGGGCCGCGTGCCCATGATGCCGGATTTCGC
Source organism: Clostridiales bacterium (assembly GCA_029012285.1). Lineage (GTDB taxonomy): Bacteria > Bacillota > Clostridia > Christensenellales > Aristaeellaceae > UBA11524. The sequence continues at coordinate 3,714 of JAQXLU010000083.1, forward strand.
CCTCGGCTTCTGGCAGAGCAAGCTTCGCTATCAGACGCAGGAAGAACTGCTGAACGTGGCGCGCGAGTATCACCGCCGCGGCGTGCCAGTGGGCGTGATGGTCGCGGACTTTTTCCACTGGCCGCATCAGGGCGACTGGCGCTTTGACGCCGAGTATTGGCCGGACGTGAAGGCCATGTGCGACGAGCTGCACGCCATGGGTATGAAGCTGATGGTGTCGGTGTGGCCCACCGTGCAGGAGGACAGCGAGAATTACTGCGAGCTGCTGGAAAAAGGCTACCTCGTGCGTTCGGACCGCGGCAGCCGCCTGCGCCATTTGGGCAACGCCTGCTATCTTGACGTGACCAACCCCGATGCCCGGCGCTATCTGTGGGATAAGCTCTGCCAAAATTACCGCAGTCAGGGGGTGGATCTGTTCTGGCTGGACGAGGCCGAGCCGGAATACACCGGTTATCCGTATAGCAACATTCGTTACAGCATCGGTTCGGATCTGGAAAAGGGCAACCTCTATCCTCTCTGCTATGCTCGCATGGCGTGGGACGGCTTTAGTGACGCGGGCCAGGATGAGACCGTCAGCCTCATCCGCTGCGCGTGGGCGGGCAGCCAGCGCTACGGCGCGCTCGTGTGGAGCGGCGATATTGAATCTACATTCGACTGCATGCGCACCCAGCTTGTCGCAGGCCTCAATATGGGCCTGGCCGGCATCCCATGGTGGACGATGGACATCGGCGGCTTCCACTTCGGCGACACGCGCGACCCCGGCTTTACCGAACTGCTCATCCGCTGGTTCCAGCTGGGCACGTTCTGCCCCGTGATGCGCCTGCACGGCGACCGCGAGCCGCACAAAGCGCCCCTGTCCGATCACGGCGGCGGCGCGCTGCCCACCGGCGCGGAGAACGAGATTTGGAGCTACGGCGAGGAGGCATGTGCCATTATGACCCGCATGATTGGCCTGCGCGAGCGCATGCGCGATTACCTACGCAACGCCATGCGTCAGGCCCACGAGGACGGCCAGCCCGTGATGCGCACGCTGTTCTACAACCAGCCGGATGACGAAACCGCGTGGGAGATCGACGACGAGTTCTTCCTGGGCGACGACGTGCTGGTGTGCCCCGTGCTCGAACGCGGAGCCGTCAGCCGCCGCGTATACCTGCCCAGGGGACGCTGGCGCGGCCTGTGGGATCATCAGATTTACGAAGGCGGACGGTGGATGCAGGCGGACGCGCCGATTGACGTCATTCCCGTGTATATCCGCGACGGCAAGCTCGCCGAGCTTTGAGACACCTGATAAGGAGGCGATCGCCATGCCATACAGGCCGTTCGCAAGCGGCACCAACCCCATCATTCCTATGGATTTTCCCGACCCGGACATCCTGCGCGTGGGCGACGCCTATTACATGGTGAGTACCACGATGTACTTCATGCCCGGATGCGTCATCCTGCGCTCGCACGACCTGATCCACTGGGAATTTTTCACCCATGTGTACGATATGCTGGAGAACACGCCTGCCCAGCGGCTTGAAGGCAACGCGAATGCCTACGGCAAGGGCATGTGGGCCGCAAGCCTGCGCAGGCGCGGCGATACATTCTACATCAGCTTTGTGGCCTATGATACGCACAAGACGTATCTGTATTCCGCCAGCGATATGAAAGGCCCATGGAAACGGAACGAGATCGAGGGCTTCTACCACGACAGCTCGCTGTTTTTTGATGATGACGGGCGTGCGTATATTGTGTACGGCGGCACACAAATCCACATAACGGAGCTCAATGACGACCTGACCAGTCCGCGTCCCGGAGGCCTTGACCGCATCATCGCCGACAGCGGCACGTCCGACTATTTAGGCTTTGAAGGTTCGCATTTTTACAAGATCAACGGACGCTACTACCTGTTCGTCATCCATTCCCGCAAGGACCGCTGGAAACGCGTGGAATCCTGCTACACCAGCACCACGCTCGTGGGAGAATTCACCGGCGGCGTGGTGTTCGAGGACGATTTGGGCTTCCTCGATCAGGGCGTGGCACAGGGTGGCGTCGTGGATACGCCAGACGGGCGCTGGTTCTGCTACCTGTTTCAGGACCGCGGCGCGGCTGGGCGCATGCCCGTGCTCATCCCGATGACGTGGGAAGATGGCATGCCTGTGATTGGTGAAAACGGCAAGGTCCCGGCCATGGTCACAAACCGCTGCGAGAGGCCCGGATGGGTGTGCGCACCGCTTTACGGCAGCGACGATTTCCGCGGCGAAATGAAGCCTTTCTGGGAGTGGAACCACATCCCCGACCGCAGCCTGCTTAGCTACGGCAGCGGCCGCTACACCATCCACTTTGGTAAGACCTGCGAAAGCCTGACGCAGGCCGCGAACACGCTCACGCAGCGCACGCTATATCCCGGCTGCTTTGCGGCCGTTACGCTGGATGGCTCGCAGTTGCGCGACGGCGACATTGCCGGTCTTTGTGCCCTGCAGGACCGCTGGGCCTTTGCGGGCCTTGCGCGTGAGGCAGGCGAGCTCTTTGTCACGCTGCGCGCCCGAAACGAAAACGGCCCCGCTGATGGGGTCGAGGTGGAGCGCATCCCTGTGCCGGGCGATCGCGTGCGCCTGGGCGTATGGTTCGATTTTGAGTGTATGAAGGATAAAGCGACGTTCTATCTGCAGCAGAACGGCGCATGGCGCGAGCTGGGTCAGGGATACCGCCATCAGATGACATACCTGCTTACACACTTCACTGGCTACCGCATCGCGCTGTTCGGCTTTGCGAGAGAGGGCGCTGGCGGAAGCGCTGCGTTTGAAGACTTCGTATATGAAACGGAGAAGCCGGCTTGTTATTGACTGTCATCCCATAGTACAGCTGGTCAACAGCCTCTGGAATCATTCAGCCGATGAGAGAAATTGCCGAAACCTGTATGGGCTGTTGCTGACGGATATGTCGGAAAAGCACCTTCGCAAATTAACTTGCCCGTCAGATATGCCTATCGTATTGGTGAGAAAAGCAACTGGATTGAGAGCTGTTATCCCGAAGAAATATTATCCCGAAGAGAGCCATAAAACCGTTGCTGCATTTGCATTTGGCTCCTAATATTTCGGGATAATATATCGCAAATCCTTATAGGACACATGCGTCTCGATGGACATGATCGTGCAGTCACGCTTGCCTCGGCGGGTAAAGAAAACCACATGCCCGGGAGTTTTGAGGTATGCCCATACTGCGGAAGGCTTACGCCGGAACTCCGTCACGCTGACATCCTTGGTTACGATCAGAAAATCCAGCTGGCCAGGCTGATGCACGCTTATTTCCATTACTTTTTCTCCCTCAAATAACATAGGTACATAGAGCGGACACCGATATTCTACCGATTTCGTTTAGTCTCCTGCAACCTCCAATTGGAGGTAACCGTAAAATTTTTTTCTCTGGCCCTCAGTCTCTGAATATCAACGCCATGTGAGCGTTTCTCAGGACTCCCAGGAGGGTGTGCACCCAGTGCACCCAAATGCACCCTGGAAAGACTCCGAAAATGCGACAAATGCACCCAGCTTTCGGCTCTGGGTGCATTTAGGGTACAATCTGGGTGCAGGGGGTGTGCAGTTGTATCAAAGTCGGAGTCAACATTTCGACATACAAGCCAGCGAATTTCCATTTGGGGTTGTTGCGGATCATTTCACGGCAATTCCGCTTCTGAAGCTCAATGGAAATGGTCTGCTCGATGTCATCCGTGGATACACGGCAATACGCGGCAACGTTGAGGATCCGGTTCTCCTGCGTTCGCTCTGCGCTGGCGATGATCTTGTGCACGCCCGTGCCGTCATAGGTGTCGAGCTCGTCCCGCAGGGCATTCTTGGCGCGCTGACGTTCCGATTCAAAGCCCGCACCCGGCGGCTTCCCGGTCTGAACCGGGTTGTTTTCCTGCAGAGCGTCGCGCTGTGCCCTCAGCTCTTCAGCGCGCTTTCTGGCCTTCTCATAGGCCTTCGGTCGGGTATCAACCATACGGCTGTGTCACCTCCGCGGTGAGGGAACGATCAACCGCAGCTGTGGCTGCTCTGTGCATGTTCCTCCTCCTTTCTTTCTGCAAGACATGATCCTTGCAGGTGATTGACATGAAACCATACTTATGGTTTTATATCAATATCCGTTCGGAGGTAATTGCAAAATAAAGCTGCGTCTTCGTCCGCAGCAGCGCATTACCATTCCGTTTTCTTCAGAACCAGGAGAAAGGGATCGAGATTCAGGACATAACAGATGGCGATCCCCACTTTCATGCTGCACTGGTCAAAGTCCCGGAGACCATACTCCAGGCGCTGATACTGACCCAGGTTGATGCCGGCAAGCGTTGCGACCTGCATCTGCGACATACCCTGCATTTCCCGCGCCTTGCCAAGGATTTTGCCTGTGTTCTGCTCCTTCACTTCCGCCACCTCCGTACGGATTACTCACTCTAAAGCCGGAGAAAGTCAAGTTATCTTTTTTCTGCGGTTTTTCGTTCAAACGGCGCCTCATCTTACCAAAGGATGTGCCCCCATCATTGCGCGAAACACCCAGATCGTAGCGGAGTGCTTTATCTGATTCCGTTGGTAAACCCTGATCTGTTTCCGATCAAGCGGATCTAGACGGACAATGGGAAAGAGTTTACAAAAGCCTTGGTTTGCAAAGATCCAAGTGCCCCAGCCCTATTTGAACAAGGGCTGGGGCAGATGTGTATCAAATACCAGCGAATCAAGATTGCCACGCTGCGTCACAATGGTAAAGTAGAATGTCAGCACAGGATCGACCAGAGCCCCAAATATGCTGGAAAAATGGTTGCACTTGTTAGTTGCCTTTGATATAATGTATATGTATACAGGGGGCAATGTCCCTTTGGGGGAATTTGGGACGAAAGCAGGAGAAAAATCCGGCCGATGGAGGAACTGGTGTGGAGCATAGATTTGGCGAGTTGTCGCCCAGAAAAGTGCTGTTGATTGCCGGGAGTATCGTACTCTGGGCGGTGGCACTGCTCATGCTGCTGGTCTTCCTTGGCGTGGGAGAAGAATTCGAACCTGCTGCACCGGTGTTCGGTTCGCTGGAAGGGCGGTTCGTATCCGATAACACCATGACGCTGGACGGCAAAGTTCTCCATTACCGGGAGAACGAAATCACCAATTATCTGTTCATCGGCGTGGATAATGATGACGTAACCGATGTATTCGGCCACCAGAATGGCGGTCAGGCGGACTTCCTGGTGGTGCTGGCGATCGATCGCATTAACCGCTGTGTTTCCCCGGTAATGCTTGATCGTGATACCATGGTGGAAATGCATACCTATGGCGTGTTCGGTCACCCGTCAGGCACCCGTGTGATGCAGTTGTGTCTGGCGCAGGCTTACTCAGGCATCAATATCCCCGGCAGCGTCAATACGGTGGAAACGGTGGAGAAGCTGCTGCAGAACATCGACATCCACCATTATGTGGTGCTGGACATGACGGCAATCCCCCTGGTGAACGACGCCGTGGGCGGCGTGGAGGTCACGCTGCAGGACGACTTCACGGTATATGATCCGGTCATGGCCAAGGGGACGACCATTCGTCTGATTGGGGAACAGGCCGAGTTCTTTGTACGCGGCCGTATGACGGTGGCGGACGGTACCAATGTTTCCCGTATGGGGCGTCAGCAGCAGTACCTGTCCGGCCTGCTCAGCCAGTTCCGGCAAACTGTGAAGGGCAATCAGCCCAAGCTCCAACAGGTGCTGAATCTGCTTGAGGGACACATGGTCACGGAGGCAGGGGACAACACGCTCCTGCATGATGTGAACGCTTATGATGATTATACCTGGCGTCCCCTTGCGGTACTGCAGGGCAGGCACGCCATTGACGAATATGGATTTGCAGAATTCTGGGTGGACGAGGATGCGCTGATGCGACTCGTCGCAGATATCTGGTTTAGATGAAAGGAAGGAGCTCGATGAAAAGGTTGCTGGCTTTATTGCTGCTGGCCGTTATGCTGTGGAGTACAGCTGCAGCAGAAATGCTCATAGACAACGATTATACCGACGCGCCCGCCGCCATGACGCAGGACAGCGTAGCGGAGCTCCTTACCACAGAGGAATGCCTGGCAGAAGCGCTTCAGCCGGATGAACGTTCCATTGCCCTGCTGAAAAGTGTGTATCAATTTGTCCGGGTGGATAAGAATCGCCCTGCCTGCTATTATGATGAGGTAACGCAGCAGAAGATTGCTGAACTTGCAGCGTGTGATATCGACATTCTTCATATGACCGAGGACATGCGTCTGCAGCTGACCGGCGTGCCGGAAAAGCCTGTGACGGTCACCATGCGGCTGAACGTGGAATACAACGTGGGGCAGATGATTGTGGTGGTGCTGGGGATTCCTGAAGGCGACAGCGATTATGCGTGGTATCCTTATCGCGGTCAGGTGGAAACCCTGGGTGAGATCAAATGGGATATTCCTGTAGCGGACTGGTCGGAACTGTGCGGGCAGCCCATCAGCTTCCATGTGCTGACAGACCGCATCGCCCCCCGCGGCGGCAAGCTCTGGGGCTATGAGGAGTACTACAGGAATATACCTCCGGCGTTCTCCAAGGACTCAGGCGATGTGAAGCATATCCGTTATTGGTACTCCGAGTGGGGCGAAAAGATCGAGGATAACTTCCGTGTGTGGCTGACAGATCTGGACAGCCCTATGCTGGAGGAGGTCCGGCGCATTGGTGCTCATGTAGCGGAGGGCAAGCCGATCTTGGACTATTTCCCGACGGATTGCAAGGAAGAAGCCCTTCTGATGCTCCCGTCGGATGTGGTGCCTGCCGACCTTGTTCCCTATGACATCATTGCCTTGATGGCGGAGGAATACAAGGACACATATGATGACGTAAATGTTGAAATTGTCTTTGGTACGGCGTATGATCCGCAGAAAGCGATGATCGTCATGGCGGGCTTTGTCAACGTGGAGGATCCATGTGGGTCCTTTGTGGAGTGGTACCCCCTGTCTGCAACGGCTCTGGAGCCCAGGGGAGGTCAGGAGAAGTCCGACTCCGTAGAGATTGGCCTGAAGCAGGTTTTTCTTCCCAAGTTGGAAGCACGTCCTATCATGCTGGTGGTCATCAGCCAGGTACTGGAAGTGCAGTAACCTATTCTTGACGAGTGGAGATACATGACATATGGATGAACTCCAGAAAACACCAGAAAGTGTGCAGGCGGATCCGCAGCTAGTTGCAACGGTGACGAGTGCGGTGCTGCAGACCCTGCAAACGACGGGACATTTGCCTGCACCGGAGAATCAGCAGAAGCCCAGTCAGCCGGAGGTGAAGAGCATCGATCTGATTGGTCTGTTCTTCGCCATCATAGAGAAATTCTGGCTAGTGGCCATCTGCGCAATTCTGGGTGCGCTGGTCATGGGTTGGCTGGCGGGCCGCAGCGGAACCACCTATACCGCCACGGCTAAGCTATTCATTGTGGATACCAGTTCCGGCAGCATCAATATTTCCAATCTGCAACTGGGCACAGTTCTAACGATGGATTATCAGGAGGTTTTCAAGACCTGGGAAGTCCATGAGATGGTCATCGAAGAACTGGAACTGCCTTATTCCTATGGACAGATGCAGTCTATGCTGACGGTCAGCAATCCCGAGGATACTCGCATCCTGTACATCACCGTGCACTCCCCTGATGCAAAGATGGCGGCGGATATCGCCAATGCCTACGCCAAGGCAGCCAAGACCTTTATTATCAACACCATGCGCGGCGAGGAACCCAGCGACTTCTCTATCGCCCTGGAGCCCAGCACGGGCTATCAGGTGTCAAAGTCCAGCCGCATGATGATGGGTTTCATGCTGGGCAGCGTCCTGGCGGTGGGCCTAATCACCTTCCTGTTTGTGCTTGATAACCGCCCCCGAAGCCCTGAGACCATCGAAACATACGGCGGTATCCCGACGCTGGCGGTGTTTCCGGCGCAGGGCAAGAAAAACACAGACCGCAAGTATGCCAGCTCTGATGTAATGCCTGCAACGGAGATGCCCATGTTGGAGATCTCCCAGTTCCCTGCAAACGATTTTGTCAGCCACGAGGCCATGAATACCCTGTGCACCAATCTGTCCTACTGCGGCACGGGCGTACGCAAGGTGATGATTACCAGCCGCTATGCAGGCGAGGGCAAGTCCTATGTGTCGATGAACCTGATGCGTACCCTGGCCAGCCTGGGCCGCCGGGTGGTGCTGGTGGATACGGATCTGCGCGCTTCCGGCATCCAGTCCGACTATCATCTGCGCTACAGCACGGAGCGGCATCACGGCCTGAGTGAGTATCTCTCCGGTCACTGCAACCTGAATGAGGTGCTCTATCAGACCAATCTTCCTGGCGCATACATGATCCCTGCGGGACATGAGGCGCCCAATCCGCTGCAGCTGCTGGATACCGAGGATATGAAGAACTTGGTGGAATGGCTGAGCACCCAGTTCGACATGGTGCTGATCGACACCCCGCCTGTGGGCGTGCTGGTGGATGCGGTAGCCATGGCCAAGTTCTGCGACGGCGCGCTGCTGGTGGTTGGCTATCGGAGAGGCAATCTGAATGAGATCGGTGATGCTGTCCGGCACATCAAGCAGACTGGCTGCAAGATGCTGGGTGCGGTACTCAACGGCGTGAAGTTCAGGAGTCTGAGTAACAAGCACTATTACTACAGCTCCGAACGCTATTCGGAGCACTACGCCAAGCGTTACCGGCATAGGAAGAAGTCTTCATGACCAAACGGTTGACAGATATCCACCAGCACCTCCTGTGGGGGCTTGATGATGACGCACAGACGGCAGAGCATATGCGGGACATGCTCCGGGTGTGAAGTGACCCCCAAAAGCTAGACAAGAGCGGCGTTACCATCTGGGAGTGCCGTAACTGCGGACATATCGTAGTAGGAACCAAGGCTCCTGAGATCTGCCCTGTCTGCAAGCATCCTCGGGCATTCTTCGAAGTGCGTGCGGAAAATCATTAAGAATCAATCAACAGATAAATAAGGAATTCTATTCCGCATACCTTTATCTCAATTTTTCAAACTATTTCGAGGAAGTCGGGCTTGACGGCTTTGCCAACTGGTATAAAATTCAGGCTCAGGAAGAGCGTGACCACGCCATGCTTTTCTATCAGTACCTG
>JAQXLU010000084.1 GCA_029012285.1 Clostridiales bacterium
CGGACGGCTTCCGCGCCATCTACGGCTGCATCGCGGCCTTCATGTGGATGATGAGCGGCATCTTCTCCCCGGAATACTTCAGCCACCACGCGGAAAACCGCGGGCGCTACGGCCTGTTCAACCTGCTGACCCTGGGCGCAACCCTGGGCGTGTTCTACTCCGACGATCTGTACACTACCTTCATCTTCTTTGAAATCATGTCCGTCACCAGCTTTGTGATGGTGGCTCACGAGGAGACCCCCGGCGCGATGAAGGCTGCCTACACCTACCTGGCCGTGGCTGTCATCGGCGGTATGACCACCCTGATGGGCTTGTTCCTGGTGTACAGGCAGCTGGGCACCTTCGCCTTTGACGCGCTATCGGCTGCCAAGACTTCCTCCGGTGCGAACATGACCGCCGCCTCCTGGCTGGTGGTCGTGGGCTTTGCTGCCAAGGCGGGTCTGTATCCGCTGCACATCTGGCTGCCCAAGGCCCATCCGGTGGCCCCTGCCCCGGCCTCCGCGCTGCTGTCCGGCATCCTGACCAAGAGCGGCGTGTTCGGCCTGATCGTCGTCTGCTCCCGGCTGATGGCGGGCGACGCGGCCTTTGGCAACCTGCTGATGATGTTCGCCTGCATCACCATGTTCCTGGGCGCGCTGCTGGCGCTGTTCAGCGTTGACCTCAAGCGCACGCTGGCCTGCTCCTCCATGAGTCAGATCGGCTTCATCACCGTGGGTCTGTCCACCATGGTGCTCCTGGGCGAGCACGGCTCCCTGGCGGCCTACGGCGCGGTGATGCACATGGCGAACCACTCGCTGATCAAGCTGGTGCTCTTCATGGCGGCGGGCGTGGTGTACATGAACACCCACAGCCTGGATCTGAACACGATCCGCGGCTACGGCCGGCGGAAATGTGTGCTCCACCTGTGCTTTTTGCTGGGCGCGCTGTCCATCGCCTGCATCCCGCCCATCGGCTCAGGCTACAACTCGAAGTCCCTGCTGCACGAGGCGCTGCTGGAGCTGATCGCCCATCAGCAGGAGCTCGGGCACGTTTGGCTGCCCTACAAAGCGGCAGAGATCCTCTTCCTGATCTCAGGCGGGCTGACCATCGCCTACATGGTCAAGCTGTACATCTGCATCTTCTGGGAGAAGAACCCCGCGCGCCAGGAAGAATATGATGCCTCCGGCCGCTCGATGAACCCCGTGTCCGCCATCGCCCTTCTCGGCTCTGCCATCGTGCTGCCCCTGTTAGGTGCGATGCCCGCCATCTTCCTCTCCCCCTTGGGCGAGATGAGCGCGCATTTCTTCGGCCAGCACGCCGTGGCGCACGCCATCCCCTACTTCAGTCTGGAGAACCTCAAGGGCGCAGCCATCTCGATCACCATCGGCGCGGCGGTGTACCTGCTGATCGTCCGCCCCCTGCTGATGCACAAGAGGGCCGACGGCATGAAGGAATACGTCAACCGCTGGCCCGCGAAGCTCGACCTGGAGGACGCGCTCTACCGCCCCCTCATCAACGGGGTGTTGGGCTTCTTCGGCAAGGTGCTGGGCTTTGTGGCCCACATCCCGGACAGCGCCTTCACCCTAGGCTTCCTCCCCCGCGCGGTGACCACGTTGATCCGCGGCGTGGCGGAATTGCCCGAGCGCATTGTGTACCTCCTGCGCAGCACGGTTTTCTCAGCCAGCAAAGCGCACCACAAGCCGCCGGTGGGCAACCGCTTCACCTACCTGCTGGGCACCGCCATGAACGCCGTGTCGAAGCTGCTGAACCGCGTTTTCCACCGGGCGCAACCCTTCCGCACCGACTTTGAGTATGTGCTGGACGCCTCCTGGTCGGAGCTGCGCAAGAGCACCGGCCTGGCGACAGTGAGCGTCTCCTTCGGACTGCTGCTGCTGTGCGTGGGCCTGTATGTCACCTTCCTGTACCTGCTCAAGTAAACCCATGAGGGCTCTCCGAACCAGGAGGGCCCTTTTCTGATAGGAATGTACGCCTTTGTGCCGCACAGCTGGCGTGTCGGAAGCTGTCGAATACAGTCAAATCAAGGGCTTCGGCGCATGCCGGCCGTCAAGCTGGTGCACACTGTATTTTGTGTGTACAGCCGAACGTTCGGGGTGAAAAATTTCTTGTGCCTGCCAACACAGGAAACACAAGGTGTCGTGGCTCACGGTTCTTATTTCTACCAAATATACCATTGCCAAGCGAATCCATTCATGATATGATGTTGCCCGCACAGCTGATTCGATCCACAATATATATGATCAGCAGTACAATCGAAATACAATGTATATGGTCTTCATCCCGCGCAAGAAGGATGGGGTTCAACCTTAGTACAGGAGGGTTCGTCCATGAGTATCCGCAACATCCGCAAACGCGACGGCCGCGAGGTCGCCTTCGATGAGCAGAAGATCGAACAGGCCATTTTCGCCGCCTTCAAGGCGTCCGGCAGCGCGAAGGGCCACGAGACCAGCGCGCTGCTCGCCCAGCAGGTCGTCACCCTGATGGAGAACGACGAGAACATTTCCGGCACCCCCACCGTCGAGCAGGTGCAGGACACCGTGGAGCGCGTGCTGATCGAGAAGGGCTTCGTGCGCTCCGCCAAGGCCTACATCCTCTACCGCGCTGAGCGCAGCCGCATCCGCCAGATGAACACCCGCCTGATGCGCACCTTTGAGGACATCGTGTTCAAGGACGCGGTGGACTCCGATATCAAGCGCGAGAACGCCAACATCAACGGCGATACCGCCATGGGCTCGATGCTCAAATTCGGCTCGGAGGGCGCAAAGCAGTTCTACGAGACCTACGTCATGGATCCCCGCTTTGCCGAGGCGCACCGCGAGGGCGACATCCACATCCACGACCTGGACTTCTACACCCTGACCACCACCTGCTGCCAGATTGAGCTGAGCACGCTGTTCAAGGGCGGCTTCTCCACCGGCCACGGCTACCTGCGCGAGCCCCAGGACATCACCTCCTACTCCGCGCTGGCGTGCATCGCCATCCAGGCCAACCAGAACGACCAGCACGGCGGCCAGGCCATCGTGGACTTTGACTACGGCATGGCCCCCGGTGTGAAAAAGACCTTCATCAAGCGCTACCGCCTGAACCTGGCCCGCGCCCTGGAGCTGCTGGGCAATGATGCACAGGCCGACGCGCATGCCGCCGATCTGATCTCCGCACTCAAGGAGAAGGATCTTGCCCCCACCCTGGAGGAGCAGGAGACCCACCGCGCCGCGCTGAAGGAAGCCCTGCTGGCCCTGGGCGTGGACGAGGATACCGCCGAGCGCATCATGGACTTCGCCCAGCGTCGCTCCACCGAGGAGACCGACAAGGCCACCTACCAGGCCATGGAGGCCCTGGTGCACAACCTCAACACCATGAACTCCCGCGCGGGCGCACAGGTGCCCTTCTCCTCCATCAACTACGGCATGGACACCTCCGCGGAGGGCCGCCTGGTGATGAAGAACGTGCTGCTGGCCACCGAAGCCGGCCTGGGCGGCGGCGAGACCCCCATCTTCCCCATCCAGATCTTCCGCGTGAAGGAAGGCATCAACTTCAACCCCGGCGATCCCAACTACGACCTGTACCGCCTGGCCATCAAGACCAGCGCCAAGCGCCTGTTCCCGAATTTCTCCTTCGTGGACGCGCCCTTCAACCTCAAGTACTACAAGCTCGGCCATCGCGAGACCGAGGTGGCCTACATGGGCTGCCGCACCCGCGTGGTGGCCAACGAGTATGACAAGACCCGCGAAACCCCGCCCCGCCGCGGCAACCTGAGCTTCACCTCCATCAATCTGCCCCGCATCGCCATCAAGTCCGGCGGCGACCTGAACTGGTTCTTTGAGGAGCTGGAGCGCAAGATGCAGCTGGTGGTGGATCAGCTGGACGAGCGCTTTGCCATCATCAGCAAGAAGAAGGTTCGTAACTTCCCCTTCCTGATGGGCGAGGGCGTGTGGCTGGATTCCGAAAAGCTGAACTGGGATGACGAGGTGGGCGAGGTGCTCAAGCACGGCACGCTGACCATCGGCTTCATCGGCCTGGCGGAATGCCTCAAGGCCCTGCGCGGCGCTCACCACGGCGAGAGCGAGGAAAGCCAGAACCTGGGCCTGGAGATCATCGGCACCATGCGCGCCTTCACCGACCGCATCAGCCGGGAGCGCGGATTGAACTACTCCCTGATCGCCACCCCCGCCGAGGGCCTGTCCGGCCGCTTCATCCGCATGGACCGCGAGCGCTTCGGCGTGATCCCCGGCGTGACCGAGAAGGAATACTACACCAACTCCTTCCATGTGCCGGTGTACTACCCCTGCTCCGCCTTCCACAAGCTGAGCATCGAGGCGCCCTACCATGCCCTGACCAACGGCGGCCACATCTCCTACGTCGAGATGGACGGCGACCCCATGAACAACCTGGACGCCTTTGAGAAGATCGTGCGCTTCATGCACGACAGCGGCATTGGCTATGGCTCCATCAACCACCCCGTGGACCGCGACCCCGTGTGCGGCTTCAACGGCATCATCGGTGACTGCTGCCCCCACTGCGGCCGAACCGAGGATGATGGCAACCGCTGCTTCGAGCGCATCCGCCGCATCACCGGCTACCTGGTGGGCACGCTGGATCGCTTCAACAACGCCAAGCGCGCCGAGGAGCGCGACCGCGTGAAGCACGGCGTCTGAACCCTATGAATACGAAGCCCCCGAAGCAGCCCAGCGCTGTTCCGGGGGTTTTACTGATGCTTGCACACAAACAGGGGAGCGCCTTGCGGCACTCCCCTGCTACTTGTTTGGAGCTTACTCGTAGATGACCTTCAGGTTGGAGAACTCCACCTTGGCCACACCGTCATTCTCCAGCACGGTGTTGTCGACAACCAGGGTACCGTCCTTGATGGAGGCCAGCAGCGCTTCGTAGGCTTCCACGGTCCAGCCGGTCAGAGACCAGGTGTCTGTGGGCAGGCCCACAGCGTCGTTCTGAGCGCCCAGAGAGGTCGCCACATTGCCGACGGTCTCCCACTCGCCATTGTAGTTCTTCTCGATGGCCCAGGCGGTCGCGACGGACAGGCCCTTCAGGGCGGAGGTCACAACGGTCTCGGATTCGTAGGACTGGTCCACGTCCACGCCGACCACGAAAGCGTCGTTGGCGGAAGCCGCAGCCACGATGGAGGAGAACATGGAGCCGCCGCAGGCGAAGACGATCTCGGTACCGGTCCCGTACCAGCCGGAGATCATGGTCTGCAGCTCAGCAGAAGCGGAGAAGGAAGCGCCGTACTGCCAGGAGTACTTCAGCTCCACATCCACGCCCATTTCCTTGGCGGCCTGGTTGGCGCCCTGGGCGAAGCCGTAGCCGTAGCGGATGCAGGCGGGGTTGGTGCCGCCGCCGCCGCCGGAGAAGCCCAGCTTGGTGAAGCCTTCCTTCACCACGGCGTAGCCGGCCAGGTAGCCGGACTGCTCCTCAGCGAAGGCGATGGGGGCGACATTGTTGAGGCCCAGAGGCCAACCATCAATGAACACGAAGTTCACATCGGTGAACTCAGCAGCGGCCTTGGCCAGCGCGTTGCCCTGCATGAAGCCGGCGCACACGATCACCTTCGCGCCGCCCTCAGCAGCAGCCTTCATGGAGGCGTAGCGGTCGTCGTCAGTGGCCTGGTCGCCATTGGCGGGCTGGTAGTACTTGTAGGTCAGGTTGTTCTGGGCGGCGTAGAGCTTCACGCCGTTCCAGGTGCCCTGGTTGAAGGACTTGTCCTTCAGCTGACCCACGTCGGTGACGAAAGCGATCTCGTACTTGCCGTCAGCAGCGTTGACGTTATCCAAGATCTCGTCGGGATTCACGGTCTCGGCGAAGGCAGTGCAGCCCAGCACCATGACCATGGCCAGAAGCATCGCAAGGATCTTCTTCATAGGGAACTCCTCCAGTCATATGTCGTTTGGGAAACGAATACGGGATTCCGACATGATTATAGCATGGATGCCCCGTTTGTGCAAGAGGTTGGCAGAATGAAACTACACTGGCAACGAAGAAAGCCTGCGGAACAAGCCGCAGGCCGAATTCACAAATCAATCCTCCATCAGGCTGGAGAAGCCCTCGCCCAGGGCCTCATGGGCCTCGGTGACGAACATGAACGCCTTTTCGTCCTCCTGGCGGACAATCTCCTTCAAGCGGGAAACCTCCTGGGGCGGCAGCACGCACAACACCACGGGGCGTTTGTTGCCCGTGTAGGCCCCCCGGGCACTCAGCTGGGTCACGCCGCGTTCCATTTCGGTCATCAGGCGCTGGGAGACCCGCTCCCAGGCCTCGGTGATGACAAAGCACGCCTTGTTGTGCGACAAGCCCAGCATCACCATATCCACCGCCTTGCCGGACACAAAGATGCAGATGAGCGCATAGAGTGCCTCCGACGAGCCGATGAAGAACCACGCTGCCAGCACGACCACGCAGTCGATCAGGAACAGGAACATCCCCACCGACAGGAAGGGCAGATACTTGTGCACCATGCGGGCGCACATGTCGGTGCCGCCGGTGGTCGCGCCGCCGCGGAGGATGAAGCCCAGCCCGATGCCCAGCAGGATGCCGCCATAGAGCGTACCCAGGATGGGATCGACGGGAATCTCCTTCAGGGGCATCAGGTCGATGGCAAGGGAAAAGAGGATCGTCGCCACCAGGCTGCGGAAGGCGAACACCCTGCCCATGGCCTTGTAGCCGATCAGGAAAAGGGGGATGTTCATGAACAACGAGGTGATGCCGATATCCCAACCCCAGAGGTGCTTGAGGATCATCGCCACGCCGGTCAGGCCGCCGGGGGCAATCTTGCCTGGATCCAGGAAGGTGGGGTAGGCCGCCGCACCAATCAGGCAGCCCAGGACGATTTGCAGCCACGCCAGCCATTGCTCGCGCCGCACACACTTTTGCAGCTTTTGCATCAGGTTCATGGGTATCTCCGTTTCATCAATCGCTTTTGCCCTAAGCCTGGCCGATGCTCCTGGATAGCGCCTGGTCGATGCGGGCCATGGCCTCATCGGTGAGGCGGCCCATATACCGCGTCAGGCGGGATTTCTCCAGGGTACGCACCTGCTCGGTCAGGACGATGGAATCCAGCGGCAATCCGCTTTCCTCCGCAGTGATGGGCACATGTACCGGCATATGGGGCTTCTTTTTCCTGCCGGTGATGGCCGCCACGATCACCGTGGGCGAATGCTGGTTGCCCGTGTCGTTCTGGATAATCAGGACAGGCCGGACGCCCCCCTGCTCCGAGCCGACCACCGGGTCAAGATCCGCCCGATAGATCTCTCCACGTTTCATCATGTCACACTCCGTCCGGGTTGTCAAGCTGTTTTTTGCGGCCGCACATCGCCCAGGCCATGGACGCTACGGCCCCCTACAGCTTATGCCGGAGGAGGGACGTCGGTCAATTCACCTGCATGGCGCGCCGCATATGGAGCAGCGCCTGCTTTTCCAATCGGCTGACCTGGGCCTGGCTGATGCCGATCTCCCCGGCAACCTCCATCTGCGTGCGCCCCTCGAAGAAGCGCAGCTGCATGATGCGCTTTTCCCGGTCATTCAGGCGGCGCAGGGCATCGCGGATGGCGATGTCCTCCACCCAGTTGTCGTCCTTCTCGCGCTCGTCCCGCACCTGATCCATGATGTAGAGTGCGTCGCCGCCGTCATTGTAGACCGGCTCGAACAGGCTGACCGGGTCCTGGATGGCCTCCAGGGCGAAGATCACGTCCTCGCGGGGAAGCTGCATCTGCTCGGCGATCTCCGCCACGGTGGGCTCGCGGCCCAGGGCGTTTTGCAGCCTGTCCCGGGCCTGAAGCGCCTTGTAGGCCGTGTCTCGCATGGAGCGGCTGACCCGGATGGCATTGTTGTCCCGCAAATAACGGCGAATCTCCCCGATGATCATCGGCACGGCATAGGTGGAGAAGCGCACATTCTGGCTGACGTCGAAGTTGTCGATGGCCTTCATCAGCCCGATGCAGCCCACCTGGAAGAGGTCGTCCGCGTTTTCTCCCCGGGAAGCAAAGCGCTGAATCACGCTGAGCACCAGCCGCAGATTGCCCTGCACGAATTCGTCCCGGGCAGCCTTGTCCCCTGCATGGACGAGGGGGAAGAGCTGCTGCATCCTTGCCTGGGAGAGCACCGGGAGCTTTGAGGTGTCCACCCCGCAGATCTCGACCTTGCCGTATGCCATGATGGTGTACCTCCTGGAATTCGGATGTACAAAGTATGGCACGGCAGCGGCGATCATAAACGAAGGCGGCAAAAGAGGGTGGAAACCGACAAAGCTTCCTATGAACGCTCAGGACGACTGGCGCATCATCTCCCCATGGAGCCTTTGCAGGATGCGCTTTTCCAGACGGGAGATGTAGCTCTGGCTGATGCCCAGCACGTCCGCGACCTCCTTTTGCGTCATTTCCCCCCGCCCGGAGAGGCCATAGCGCAGCGTCATGATCTGCTGCTCCCGGGGATTGAGGCGGCGCAGGGCACTGAAGAGCATCTGCTTTTCCGCGTCCTCCTCCATGCCGCGGCTGACCATGTCCGCCTCCGTGCCCAGCACGTCGGACAGGAGCAGCTCATTGCCATCCCAGTCGGTGCGCAGTGGCTCATCCAGGGAGATTTCCAGCTTGGTGCGGCTGTGGCGGCGCAGGAACATCAATACCTCGTTCTCGATGCAGCGGCTGGCATAGGTGGCCAGCTTGATCTTCTTGGCGGGGTCGAAGGTGTTGACCGCCTTGATCAGCCCGATGGTGCCGATGGAAATCAGGTCCTCCAGCATCACGCCGGTGTTCTCGAATTTGCGGGCGATAAACACCACCAGGCGCAGATTGCGCTCAATGAGGACATTGCGGATGTGCTCGGTATCCTCCGGCAAATGGGCGAGCAGCTCCCGCTCTTCCTCCGGTGACAGGGGCGCGGGCAGCGGAATCGGCCCGCCGATATAGTACAGCTCATTGGGGGTGAAGCTGCTAACCAGGTCGGTCAACTGCTGCTTCGCCATCGCATAGAGACGGAAGGTCATGCTCATCAGAATTCCTCCTTCAAAATTGTCGGATTGTCTCATCGGTACTTGGCGCATCACGATTGCGCCACCGGCACAGCGGATTCTCCCCCGCCTGCGTGCATCAGGCTGGCGGGCACCAGCGCCTGGAAGCCATCATAGCCCTCCGGGGACACGCCCAGCAGCGTTTCCACCCGCGTCCACCCCGCCGGGAGCAGCAGGTACACGCTGTCCGGGTGGAAGACGGTCATCAGCGCTGTGCCGGAGATGGTGCGAACCGTCATCAGGCGGAAGGGGTACTCCATCCGGCCCGCCGTGGGCAGTTGCACCAGACGCATGGCCGCGCGGCGGCTGATGACGATCACCGGCAAGCCCGTCACGCTGTCCCTGAGGAGATTGCCGCTGTCGATGAGGGCGGTGAGCGTCAGGTGGTGCGCCCCGTGGTAGACATCCACCGAGGCCAGGCGGGGGCTCTCCCCGGGCTTTGGCGTCACCAGCGGCACGGCGCGCAGCAGCAGACAGCACAGCAGCACCATCAGCGCACCGGGGAGGCCGAAGGGGTGCAAAAAGCGCATCACGCCGGTCATGCCCAGGGACAGAAAGCAGCCAGCGGCGATCATCCGCCCCCAAATGCGCCGGGGCACGCTGGGCCAGGACAGAAGTGGCGCGCAGACCGCGCACAGCAGCAGCGTCGACGCCCGCAGGAGCGCCGGGGCATTCACCATCGCCGCGCACAGGCAGCCCACCCCCAGGGAGACCCCGCAAAGGCGAATCGCCGATTTCCGCCTAAGGCCCGCGCTCAAGCCGATGGCGAGCATCAAGCAGCATGTGAGGCTCGTCTGCTCCAGGATGTACAGCCAGATACTCACCTGCATGCCTGCCACCGCCTTTCCCCGGGGAAGTGGTTCTATCTTACCGGCTTTGGCCGTTCGGATGCGTCGTTTTGCTGCGCAAAATATGGCGAAGGCTGGTTGTTCTGGGCGGCACATCCACCGTTTTGCAATGCAAAAAGCCCCTCATGCAGTTCTTTCCTGCATGAGGGGCTTGCGCCATCCACGAAAATTATTCTGCTTTGATCCATTCGTCCCACACCCCGGGCTGATACCCGATGGTGCATTGACTGCCGTTTCGCACGATGGGCGATCTAAGCAGCCAGGGGCACTCGATGATGTACGCCCGCAGTGCGCTGTCCAACGCGCAATGCGCGGCGGGATGCTCGATCACCCGCTTGTCCTCCCGGTCAATGAGGCCGGAAAGGCCCACGCCACGGCTCATCACCGCCAGCTCGCGCTCGCCCAGGGGGTGCTTCTTCAGGTCCATCACCTGCACCTTGATGCGGCGCTCCTTGAAGTACCGCTCGGCCTTTTGTACGTCGAAATTTTTTTTGCTCACATAGAGCTGAATGTTCATACCTTGACCCTCCGGATATCGTCGCCCGCAAACTGGAGCAGGGTGCATTGGTTGCTGAGCAGCCGCGAGGCGATACGCTCGGTGTAGCGGCGGCGCAGCTCGTCCTCCATCAGGTTGGTGGAGATAATCGTACCCTTGCCCTGCAGCTGGCGCTCGTTGATGAGGTTGAACCACTGGGGAATGGTGATGTTCTCCATCAGGGGCTCCACGCCCATGTCGTCGATCAAAAGCACCTCCGCGTCCATCAGGGGCTCCATGGCCTCGGAATTCCCGCTCAGGTAGGCCTTGCGGGCGATGTCCAGGAGCTTGTACGCGCTGACCATGAGCACATTCACCCCCCGGCGGATAAGCTCCTTGGCCATGGCGTGCATGAGGAAGGTCTTGCCCAAGCCGCTTTGACCCATCAGCAGCATATCCTTCACGGGGACAGCAGGGTACTGCTCCGCATAGGTCTGGCAGGTCTTTCGGATGACGTTCATCAATTCGCGCTGGGAATAATCCTTGCCCGGCAGCTTCTCGGCGGAGAACAGCCCCAGGTCGAAGGTTGCGAAGCTCTGGGCAGCATCCGTATCATTCAGGCCCATCTTCTGGTACATCCGGGCATAGAAGGCCTGGTTGAAGCACTCGCACCGCTCGCGGATGGGTTCCCCCACATAGCCGGTATCCTGGCAGCGGGGGCAGCGGCACACCGGGTCCAGGTAGGTTTCGTCAAAACCGTGCTGGCGGAGCAAGCTGCTCAGCCGCCGATTGAGCACATCCATCCTTTTGGGGATGTCCTGCGCGGCAGCCCTGCCCTCCAGGATGCCGCGCAACGTGCCGAAGATCAGGTTCTGCCGGGCAGAGAGCACCTCGCCAATCTCGGGGCAGGCCGCTTCCGCCTTCGCCCGGCGTTTTGCCTCTTCCCGCTGGTTCGCCAACTGGCGCTGCTCATACTCCGCATGCAGCTCCTGCAGGATGCTATTGCGCATCTTGATTCTCCTCCCGCCACTTTTTCATCATGGCATCCATTGCGTCCTCGGTGTGGGCGTACTCCCGCTGGGTGTACTGCTGCTGCTCGACCACCTTGGGTCCACGCGCGGGCGCAGATGGGGGCGCTTGCCGGGCAGCGAGGGTCTGCTGATGGCTCTCCCGCTCTTGCACGGCGGCCTCCATGGTGGAAATGCCCTTCTCGTGGAAGCGGCTGAGCACCGTATCCAGATAGAGCATCGGCTTCTCCTTGCCCACCGCCCAGGCGGCACACTGGGTCACAAAGCCCATGTCGTAGCCGAATTCCTCCAGCCATCGCTTTGTCAATCGGCGGTCGGCGGCGTTGGGCTTGACATGAACGCCGAGCACCTCGTAGAGCATCAGCAGGAAGTCGTTTTGCTCATCCACCTGCTTCATGTAGCGGCTCACGTCCGCGGCAGTTTCCAGGCCGTTGCGCTTCCAGTTCTTGAGGGTTGACATCACGTCCTCAAACTTCGCGCCGCGCCTGGCGCATTCCTGCCCCGCCATGAGGATGATATTGTCCGGGTAGAGGGCGCGCATATCGGCGTACACCGCCAGCGTGCCCTTGTTGATGGTCGTATGGGGGAGCCGCATCACCGACAGCAGCGCCTTGAGCGGCGCGGCTTCCTCCTGCTCCTGCTGGAGATTCGCCTCCACGCCGGCGGTCTTTTGCTCGGCCCGCAATCGGCTGAGGATGCCCCCCAGGTACGCGAAGGTCGGCTCTCCCTTGACGGTTTCGGCGCAGGCGGCCAGGATGTCCTCCTGGGAGAAGCCCCATTCCACATGCCAGCTGCGGTACATGGCCTGCTCGTCCTCAGAGGGGTTGCGGCGCTTGCCAAGGCGGCGGAGCACCGCCCGGCTGCCGTCCCACACGGCCTTGTCCCGGGTGAGCACCAGTTCCGCGTCCTCGACGGTTTTCACGCCCTCCTCCGCCAGGAGCGCGGCGCGCTTCTCGATGGTCTTGATGGCGACGTTCTTGCCGTGCTGGGCAATCATCTCCCTAATGAGGTACAGCACCGTTTCCGCCGGGAGGCCCATTTCCTCCACCCATTCATAGCAGCGGCTCATCTCCGCGCCATGCAAGCGGCGGTCGTTGCCAAACAGCCCGTACACCGCCGTGGCGAAGGCCTCGTATTCCGCGTCCAATGGCACCACGCCGCCATTCATGGTCAGCTGCTTGATGCTGACGTAGCGGAAGGTGGGCGGATTGTCCGCGATGCGGCGGACAAGGCCCTTGCGCTCCCAGTGGCGGTAGGCGGTCAGGACGGCCTCCTCTGTCATGGAGAGCTCCCGGGCCATTTGCGACAGGGTCGCCGCCTGCTGGGGATGGTAGCACTGCATCAGGCCATACAGATAGACCCGCACCGCGTCGCCATTGGCATTGGGCAGGTATTCAAGGATGAACTGGTTGTCCACCGGGATCACGCCGTAATAGGCGTACTGCTCGTCAAAGCCGAAAATGGGCATGCGCGGGCCTCCTTCTCAAGCGAATTGTGTTTCATGTGGCTGCCATCGCCGTGCGCGGCCTTACCACTTCGGCGGCTGCCACAAAACAACCTGCCCGGCGGCCAGGGAGGCCTTGACGTCGATCAGCCGCTGATTCCGGCTACCGCAGTACTTCAGCTCCAACGAGCGCTGCGCCAGGAGGAAGGGGCCGTCCACCAGCACATCCACCTGCTGCAAAAGCGCCATCCGGGCCGGGTCGTTTTCCGCCATCAGGGCCTCCCAGGTATAGCCAGTGTAGCACCACACGTTCAACCGGGCCGCGTGGGCAGCCTCTGCCAGGATGCGGCAGGCCTCCGGTTGGCACAGGGGCTCGCCGCCCGATAGGGTCAGGCCGTCCAGCAGGGGGTTCGTGCCCATCGCACGGATGATGTCCTGCGTGTCCAGCAGCCGGCCGCCGTCAAAATCGTGGCTGCCGGGGTTGTGGCAGCCCGGGCAATGATGGGGGCAGCCCTGCACAAACACGCTGAAGCGCAGCCCGGGGCCATCGACGATGGAATCCTCCACC
>JAQXLU010000085.1 GCA_029012285.1 Clostridiales bacterium
GTATTGACCCTTGGTGCGTTGATATCTCTTTTTTCGTAAAAGAAAAGACTGCTCTGCATCTTTCCATAAAATGAAGAGTAGCCTGATCCAATGCCCGGATGAAGAGAGCGCATCTCCTGTATTTAGGGGGTGCATTAGGGGTGCAACCGTTGGATTGTATCAAAATGGTGGTTGCGATGAACCCCTGCAAATGCGGCTGGCACGGTCGCCCCAGCGGTCACTACATAGACCTGATTTGTTCCCCCATACACCGGCATATGATTTATTCCCATGTACTGCGGACATTCAAGTCATTGTCTCGACCTACCTTGAATATGGAAAAAGGTCGCCCTGGAGCCTCATCAACTCCAGGGCGGCCATTCTTATGTGATTGCCGCTTTAGCGCACTTGGTACATCCGGTTCATAATCTCCAGCGACTGGCGCTGCATCTCGTCTGTGGCATGGATGTACTTCCGGGTCGTGATTTCCAGGCTCTTGTGTCCCAGCCTGCGCTGAATCTCCTTTAGGTTCACCCCAGCCTCACTCAGCTCTGTGGCGTGCGTGTGACGTAAACTGTGGAAATCGAAGTTTTCAATACCAAGCTCCGTCTTGATGACGTGGTTGCTGTGCTGGGTCGCGCGGGACTGGATGTAGGAGCCGTCAGCCCGTACGGTGACGAGGTGCAGCTCCTTCAAGCCATCATTCTGGCAGAGGAAATCCTCGCTGTCCACGAAGTAGCGCAGGTAGTTGGAGCCCATACGCAGGCGCTGCTGCAGCTGCCGGGTATGCTCCCTGCGCAGGAGCGCCCAAATGACGTTGTCCAGTCGGATCGTCCGGCGGGATTCATACTTGGGATCATCAACATTAACGATGGAAATTAGGTCTGGGATGAGTGTATCTTCGGCCTGCTTTACAAACGATTCACCGTTCGGTGCAGTCCCAGACCACTGTGGTTTATCAATCAAATCAATAAGTTTCTTATGCCGCATATCTCGGTATTGCTCGGCTAACGGTACAGGCAGTCGCAGTCCACCGATCTGCTTCTGTAACTGGTTGTCCATTACCTCTGCGCATACTTTTTCCCATACCAGATTTAAACTGTTTGTGCCAAACATACTGAAGCAGTCCAGATCATCCAGCGCACTGCTTCATCAACCGTACAGAATTGACAGAGAGTCCGCCCGGAAGACTTTTCTATGCCGGGTGGATTCTGTTATTGGTCTGAGCATCCTGCGATCCGCCTGTACTCCCCCGGCGTGCAGCTGACATACCCGCGAAACTGCCGGTTGAAGTTGGACAGATTGCGGAAGCCACATGCAAAGGCGATCTCCGCCACGCTCTTTGCCGTGTCTGTCAGCAGGTGGCAGGCCCGCCTGATCCGCAGCTGGTTGATGTATTCGATGGCGCCCACGCCAGCGGCCTTTTTGAACTGCCCCATGAAGTAGCTCTTGCTCAGGTGGGTGATCTGTGCCAGCGTGTCAATGGAGATGCTTTCCGCCAGGTTGGCGTGAATGTATTCAATAGCCGGGCGGATCAACTCGCTGGCGGCTGTGCGGCTATCCGCCTGCGGGATGATGGCTCCCTGCGCTTCCATCAGCCACAGAAGGCGCAGCATTTCGCTTTTCAGCAGCAGGTCGGCATGGGGCGTTCCGGCTCTGGCACCCATGAAGATGCGCTCCACAGTTTGCCGCATCGCATCATCCGCAGGGATGGGCATGGCGATGCGCCTTTCCCCGCTGACGAGGGGGCGGATGCATTCCACCGTGCAGCGGTCATTGCAGGCGCTGCCCAGCAGCTCGCCGCTGAACACCAGCGTGTCATAGCGCTGCATATCGCCGCCGCTGGGGTAGATGGCATGGAGCATATTGGGCGGCAGGAGGATCACATCACCGGCACGGGTGATGAACCGCTCGTCGCCGCAGATAATCTCCGCGCTGCCGCTGATGACGTAGTTCAGCTCCAGCTCGCCATGCCAGTGCAGGGGGACGAACGGGAAATAATCCGGGATGCTGCACTCGTAATAGGTGTAAGGCACCAGCACCGTGCTGTGCTGCCGTTTCTCTGCCAGCATATCGCACCTCAAAAAGTAGTATCGTATCAGAATACAGGAGAATATCAGGAGAAAACCCTCGGTTCTGTATCGTATTATACAGTATAGGAGCAGGCAGTGCAAGCCTGCAAAAGAAGTGTAAAGGAGCATGACCATGGCAGCAAACCAGCCCCAGTGGCTCGACAACGCGATCTTCTACGAGATCTACCCCCAGTCCTTCAACGACACCAACGCCGACGGCATTGGCGATTTTCAGGGCATCATCGAAAAGCTGGATTACATCCGCGAACTCGGCTGCAATGCGCTGTGGATCAACCCCTGCTTCAAGTCTCCCTTTGGCGATGCGGGCTACGACGTGGCAGATTTCTACTCCGTTGCGCCCCGCTACGGCACCAACGAGGATCTGAAGCGGCTGTTTACCGAAGCACATCAACGGCATATGCACGTTCTGCTGGATCTGGTTCCCGGCCACACCTCCGTGGAGCACCCCTGGTTCAAGGAATCCATGAAGGCGGAGCGCAACGACTACACCGACCGCTATGTGTGGACGGATTCCGTTTGGGAGGAACCCCAGGGCATGGGCTGCATCCGCGGCATTTCCCAGCGGGATGGCTCCTGCGCCATCAACTTCTTCTCCAACCAGCCCGCGCTGAATTACGGCTTTCTGAATCCCACGCTGCCCTGGCAGCAACCCATGGACGCCCCCGGCCCCCGGGCCACGCTGGAGGAACTCAAAAACATCATGCGCTTCTGGCTCTCCATGGGCTGCGATGGCTTCCGGGTGGACATGGCGGGTTCGCTGGTCAAGCACGACCCCGACAGCCGCGGCACCATCCGGCTGTGGCAGGAGATCCGCGCCTTCCTGGACGAGGAATTCCCCGCAGCGGCCATGGTGTCCGAGTGGGGCGAGCCGGACAAGTCCCTGCAGGGCGGCTTCCACATGGACTTCCTGCTGCACTTCGGCCCCTCCCATTACAACGATCTGTTCCGCTGCGCCGAACCCTTCTTCTCCCAGCGGGGCAAGGGCGATGTGTCCGCTTTCGTGCAGAAGTATCTGGAGAATTACGAGAAGTCCCAGTGCAAGGGGCTGATCTGCATTCCCTCCGGCAACCACGACATGGACCGCCTCTCCCGCTCCATCCAGGGCGATAGCCTCAAAATTGCCTTTGCCTTCCTGCTGTCCATGCCCGGCGCGCCCTTCATCTACTATGGCGATGAGATCGGTATGCGCTACATTGAGAACGTCCCCTCGGTGGAAGGCGGCTACAACCGCACCGGCTCCCGCTCGCCCATGCAGTGGGACAGCACAGTGAATGCAGGCTTCTCCACCGCGCCTAAGGAGAAGCTGTACATCCGGCAGGACGAGAGCGCCGACCGCCCCACCGCCGCTGCCCAGATGGCGGACGAAAACTCCCTGTACCATGAGATCAGGCGGCTGATCGCCGTCCGGCAGGCCCACACGGCGCTGCAGAGCAAGGGCAAAATCGAGTTTGTGTATGCGGAAAAGGACGCCTATCCGCTGGCCTATCTGCGTAGCAGCGATGATGAGAGGATCCTTGTGGTAATCAACCCTGCAGATCGTGAGGTCAGCTTCGGCTGTACGCTTGTGCCGAAGGAAAACCTCTACCGTTTTGGCGAGGAAATCGCCTGCAAGGATGACATCATGACCGTTCCTGCGCAGACGGTGGGCTGGTTCAGAGTATAGTCGTGCGAAACATGTTCTGCTTCACCCAACTCAAAATCCTTGCCCTGCAATTCGTCGTACAGCTCCTGCAGCGGCTCGTACTGGGGCGTGAAGCCGCAGCCCGTGGCGGTGTTGACGATCAGCAGCACCATGCCCTTGTAATCCGCCATGGAAACCTCGGTGTCGTCTGCCTTCATGATCTTGAAATCGTAAATGCTTATGGTTGTCCTCCTGATTCTTTTTGACAAGCCCCATTTTGCTCTTCACTCTTATTTGCTTATCTGCTATCATTTTATGCATGGGAACCATCCTCGTCAATTACGCAGATTATTCTGACCAGATAAGAAAAAATTGAGTCACGGAGGAACAACTATGTCAACCACCCACAACTGCCCCTGCACCCAGGCCTGCCCTCTGCAGCGCGCCATGGAAATGATCGGCAGCAAATGGAAGCTGTCCCTGCTTTGCTCCCTGATGGTGGACGGCTCTACCCGCTACAACGAACTGAAACGCAAGATGAACGGCATCTCCAACACCATGCTGGCCAAGTCCCTCAAGGAGATGGAGGATGACGGCCTTGTCACCCGCACGGAATACATGGAAGTGCCCATCCGCGTGGAGTATGCCATCACCGAGAAGGCCAAGGCGTTGGGGCCGATCCTGGTACAGCTGGCGCAATGGGCGGCAAAGATGTAAATCTTTTTAATTAATCCGTTGCACACTTTCTGCGTTTCCCTCGTCAGTAAAAGTGAAAGGAGGTTGGAACACATGGATCGTCGGACTGAACGCGATTTCTGGCTGGAGCAAGCTATGGCACAGTGGGAGGTACCACTACTGCGCACCTGCTATCTGCTCCTTCGTGATACTGCACTGGCAGAAGATGCTGTGCAGGAAACGTTCGTGAAGGCGTGGCGGTTTTACGACGGCTACCGCAAAGAAGCCAGTGAAAAGACCTGGCTGATGCGGATCGCTG
Source organism: Clostridiales bacterium (assembly GCA_029012285.1). Lineage (GTDB taxonomy): Bacteria > Bacillota > Clostridia > Christensenellales > Aristaeellaceae > UBA11524. Next base: position 4,688 of record JAQXLU010000085.1, read on the forward strand.
TAAACACCTGCCGTGATCTTCAACGAAGCAAATGGTTCATCCATATTGACCGCCGTGTGAACATGGATGATCTGCCGGAATCTGCTGTTCCCTTCGAGCTGCCTGACGATACCGTAACCAACGCCATCCTTTCTTTGCCCACTGCTCTGCGGCAGGTGATTACACTTCGTTACTTCCAGAGCTTAACCGTTCAGGAGGTTGCCGAGGTACTTCATATTTCCCGCAGGACAGTTCACTACCGTCTGGATAAAGCAGAACGCTACCTGAAAAGCAGCTTGGAGGAATGGTACAATGATCAATGAAAAGGACATTCAGGATCGGGTCAACAGACGCCTTTCCGGGCTGGCTGCTTCCGAACAGCGACGTATGCGCATCCGGACTGCGATCAACGCAGAAAGGGAGGAAGCCCAACCCATGAAGAGAACCATTTCAAAGACGCTTGTGTTTGCGATTGTTGCCGTTATGCTCATGGCTACGGTTGCGACTGCAGAACACCTCAACCTTTTCAATTTCTTCGGAGCGCACGATGAGAGATACAATGCTGTCGCTCCTCATGCTATCCTTACCGTGTCGGAACCGGCTCTGGTTGCACACCCCCATTTGGGCGATGTGAAGGCATCCATTGATAGTGCCTACTTCGATGGTTTGTCACTGAACCTGGCCTACCGGATTGAAAACCACAGGTATGTAGAAGCATTTACGCCCACAGCAGATGAACTTGCTGCCATGCAGCCGGATGAGCCGTTGATCATCGCATTGATCGGCAATGAACCTGGGCTTGAGATCTATAAAGCCTACAATGATGCTGTGGCCAATGGAACACCCTTCGGCTATCGTCAGTATACTGTTTACCCCAGTGACCATACGGTAACGGATGACGGTGTTGACATCCCTCCGTACTCCGCGATGGAAGACTACGATGAAACCGGCGCATACTGCGAAATGCGTGAGTTTGAAACGCCCTTGCCCGCTGAACTGAGTGACCGTAAGGAACTGAATGTGTCCATCATAATGTACCAGCAGGAAACGACCGTATGGTTTGACGGACAGAACTGTTACATCAAGTATGACCGTAGCGAAGTTGGACATATGGACGCTACCATTCCGCTTACTAAGGACGCTGTGCAGATCATGGAGGGAAGCGGTGAAATCAATGGTGTGAAGTGCGAAGCAACTGCCACGGTTTCTAAGATGGCTGCATCGGTCACTGTGAATTGTGAAGCGCCGGTCAATACGTTCCTGGCTGCTGCACCAGAAGGAACCGATAAGCATGATATTTGGGTAGATGTTCTCGCAGTCGATGAAAGTGGCAACAAGTTCCGTGAACAGGAAGGTATCATGCTTGATGATAGTACCAGTTTCACGCTCCCGTTCCTTGGGACGGGTACAATGCCGAAGACGCTGACCATCTATGTATACTCCATGTGGGAAGGTATCGACGATCCTGACCTTACCTCGCTGGATGGCATTGTTCTTACAGTAACCAAGTGAATAAAAGGAGTCGATGCGTGTGCATCGGCTCCTTTTGCTTAGCCGGTTCTTTTTTCGTACTATAAGCATAGCCTTACGGCTGTATGAAGGTACCCGTCAGCTGCTGATAGATCCGTTCTGCCAGGGCTGTTCCCTGCTGGTCGGCAGGCTTGGGCTGCAGCCGGATCAGCCGCACGCACTGAGCGTCCTCACCATAGGGCAGTACGGCCAATGCCTTGCCGTCCGGCCCATAGGCAATGGAGTTGCCGATGGCTTTCCAGCCCTGCCACGAGCCGCAAGTCACCTGGCCCACATTGCTCACGCCGACAACGTAGATCCCGTACAGGCTGGACAGATGCCCGTAGGGTACATGCCATTCCTGGCCGTAGGGCAAGCCCTCTTCCCGCTGGGGCGGCACCGCCCACGCACAGGGGGACAGGATCATCTGCGCACCCATGTGGGCCAGCGTATGCCCCACCGAGAGGCTCTGCACGGCGTTATCTGCACAGATGTCAATGCCGATCCTGCCAAAGGGCGTATCCGCAACCGCCAGCCGGTCGCCAATGGCATACACGTCCTCCACGCCTGTCAGCACATTGATCTTCCGGTGGTGCAGCAGGATCTCTCCCTGATCGGAGATGAGCAGCGCCGCGTTATACACCCGATCGCCGGCTTTCTCCGTCAGGCCGGATACCAGCCAGACTCCGTTCTCCCTGGCGATCTGGCACAGGCGTTGGCTCACCGAGCCTGGAATGGGCTGCGCCAGCTGCAAGGCCTCCGGCGTGCCCCAGCCCAGATCCATGCACTCGGGCAAGATGCACAGCTGCGCCCCATCGGCAGCGGCTTGCGCCACCAAATGAGCAGCACGGTTCAAGTTGCCTTCTGGCTGATGAAAATCTACTCGCATCTGAATCATAGCAAGCGTGAACATCGCTCGGCCTCCTGTCATGTGTATCAATCTGTCGTCATTACCGGAAAAACAGCCGGAGTGCTGGCTGTCCTTAGTATCAGGGGGGCACAGAAGCATTTGGCCGTTCTCCTGCTTAAACGAACTATTTGCGCCTATTATACAGTACCATGATGAACAATGCAACATGGCTGATGACATCATGCCAGGATGACCATTGCTTCCATCCACTATGTTTGCTATAATGAATCGGTTTCCCCATCAACTTCCAGGGAGTGTAAACTTATGTTGGAAAGACTCTTCAAGCTTTCAAAGAACAAAACGACTGTTAAAACGGAGGTCATGGCAGGCATCACCACCTTCATGACCATGGCCTACATCCTGGCGGTGAATCCCAGCATTCTGGGTGACGCGGGCATGGATTCTTCTGCGGTGCTGCTGGCGACGGCTATTGCGTCCTTCATCGGCACCTGCTGCATGGCGTTCATGGCCAATCTGCCCTTTGTGCTGTCTGCGGGCATGGGTCTGAATGCCTACCTGGCCTATACCGTGGTGCTGGGCTTTGGGTACAGCTGGCAGGTCGCGCTGCTGGCGGTGTTTGTGGAAGGCATCATCTTCATCATCCTGTCGCTGACCAATGTGCGCGAGGCCATCTTCAACGCCATCCCGCTGACGCTCAAGCGGGGCGTGTCCGTGGGTATCGGCCTGTTCATCGCCTTCATCGGTTTGCAGAACGCCGGTCTGGTGGTGGATTCCTCCACGCTGGTCACCATCACCAGCTTCACCGAAAAATTCACCACCCACGGCATCTGCGCCCTTCTGGCCCTGGTCGGCACGCTGATCACCGCCGCCCTGCACATCAAGAATGTGCGCGGTTCGATCCTCCTGGGCATCGTTGCCACCTGGCTGATCGGCATTGTCTGCCAGCTGACCGGCATCTACACCCCTGCACCCGAGGCGGGCTTCTACTCCCTGATCCCCAGCCAGATCATGTCTGCGGATTTCTCCAAGCTGGGCGAGACCTTCGGCCAGTGCTTCCGCGTGGACTTCTCTACCGTTAAGGCTCTGGACTTCATCGTGGTCATCTTTGCCTTCCTGTTCGTTGACCTGTTCGACACCCTCGGCACCCTGATCGGCGTGGCCACCAAGGCCAATATGTTGGACAAGGAAGGCCGTCTGCCCGGCATCAAGCCTGCCCTGATGGCCGATGCTGTGGGTACCACCGTTGGCGCGGTGCTGGGTACCTCCACGGTGACGACCTTTGTGGAATCTGCTTCCGGCGTCAGCGCGGGCGGACGCACCGGTCTGACGGCGTTGGTGGCAGGCCTGCTCTTCCTGCTGAGCACCCTGTTCGCGCCGCTGTTCACCGCCATTCCCTCCTTTGCCACCGCCCCTGCGCTGATCATGGTGGGCTTCCTGATGGTCAGCTCTGTCACGGAGATCCGCTTCGACGACGACAACCTGTGCGAAGCCATCCCGGCCTACATCGCCATCATCGCCATGCCCCTGTTCTACTCCATCTCCGAGGGCATCAGCCTGGGCATCATCTCCTATGTGGTGCTCAATGCGCTGACCGGCAAGGCCAAGAAGGTCACCCCTCTGATGTACATCCTGGCGGTGCTGTTCGTCCTCAAGTATATCTTCCTGTGATCGTTTGATCAGAAAAGCATCATGTCCGGCAGAAGCAATCTGCCGGGCATTTGATCTACGTACAAGTATTGAGGTGATTAAGCAGGATATTTTGGAATCCAACAGCAGTATTTTAATCGTTGTCGATGTGATATATCCCAAAATCTCTGAGATGCTTTCTGAAACGCAGAAAAAACTACAGTAGTGGTATCACCCTTTGATTCGCTTCCATTTATGTTGAAGTGGGGTGCAAGACTAAAAGGAAGGAAAGCAAAGCATTCTGCATCAACGGTTGAATGGAACCACTTCATAAAAAAAGCACAGCTCTATGTCAATCCTGCCCCCGATGAATTTGAAGCAGGGCAGTTAGCCGTCGTATGCCATACCGGTGGTTCCACTGGCACTCCGAAGGGCGTAATGCTCAGCAATGAAAGCTGTAATGCTTTGATTTACCAGCTGCTCTATACAAACTACGGATTTAAGCGTAATAAAACATTTTTGAATATACTACCGCCGTTCATCGCACTGGGACTTATCAATGCTACGCATCTGGCACTTTGTGCAGGAATTCAGTCCATATTGATTCCCAGTTTCGAGCCGGAAGATATTCCGAAACTCATCATGAAACATAAGCCGAACATACTTATGGGCGGCCCCATGCCCTGGATGGAGGGGGATTTTCGGCTTCGGTCAATTTGCTCTGACGCGCTCAGTCATAATCCGCATACTTCTTCGGGTCGGCGTTGTACTCGCCCAGCACGACGGGCACGCCGAATTGCTCGGAATACTTCCGGTATGTCTCGAAGGCGCGGCGCAGCACGCCGGGGTGGACGGCTTCATTCCAGCGGGCGGTCATTTTCGTCCAGGTGGCGGTGGTCCAGGTGAAGGCCTGGGGGTCGTAGTTGTGCACGGTGATGAGCAGGTGCTCCGGGTTCTCCTCAGGCAGCTCAAAGGAGGCGAAGTTGCCCTCCGCGCCGCCGCCGGAGTAGGTCATCAGCAGCAGATTCCGCTTGGCATTGTTGCCGCCGGTGGCGCGGACGGTTTCCACAAACAGTTTGTTCCAGGCGTTGACCCACCTGGCCGCGTCCGGGGTGGGGGCGTTCCAGTTGGTGTTCTCGTCCAGCATTTCGTTCACGCCCTCAAAGAGCAACCGTTCGTCGTAAGCCGCGAAGGCTTCGGCAATCTGCGTCCAGACGGCCTCAAAGCGCCCCGCATACGTATTGTAGGACGCTTCGGAGGCCTTGATCCAGCCGTCCGCGCCGCCGTCGTGGTGCAGATTGATGATGACATACGCGCCCCGGCTGTGGAACAGATCCACCACCTCCCGGACGCGGATGAGCCAGTTGGGGTCGATCTGATCGTTTTCGTCGATGTGCTCGGCCCAGGTGACGGGGACGCGGACGGTGGTGAAGCCCAGGGACAGCACGTAATCTGCGATGGCCTCCGTCGTGATGGGCTGGCCCCAGGCGGTTTCCCAGGCCTCGGGCAGGAGCTGGCCCTGGGCGTCCCTTTTGCCCCACTGGACGATCCAGCCCTGCTTGCCAGACAGCGCGTCGTTGTGGCTGTAGCTGGTGGCGTCCAGCGTGTTGCCCAGATTCCAGCCCGGGCCGAAGTTGGCGGCCGCCGCAAAGGCGCTTTCTTCCTCAAAGACGGCGTTGTCCCCGCCGTTGCCCATGCGCCGCTCCGCCGGATAGCAGCCCATGATCGCCTCCACATAGGCGGGGTGATTGACCGTCAGCTCCTTGCGGTTCACATGGACAGAGCAGTCCCAGAGCAGCGCGGGCACGCCGTACTCCACGGCCAGGGTGTTGACGCATGTCGCATAGGCAGCCATATCAGGTTCATTGCAGGCATCGGCTTCCGCCCATGCGGGGGTGGTCAGGCCGGTCAGCAGGGTGAGGCACAGAAGCAGGACAATGATTTTTGTCATGGGATTGCTCCTTTTCGGGTTGTGGAGATGTCGTTTGCAGCAGGCATCCTGCGCAGAGTCCGGCGTCGCATGCAAAGCCGTCCTTCACCGCTGAACGTACGCATCCGGGATTGGGTCGCTTGTCAGCCATACCGGCAGCGCCTGCAGATCTGATTCTATCATACACCCTTCGGAGGCTGCCGTCAAGGCCGGTTTTCCGCACCTTGCAGTGCGAATCCGAACGCCGCGCATCACAGCGGCAGTCAGGCGTGAAAAATATGTATTCAAATGACGAATACTCATTCCAATTATAAGTATTTTGTGTTATAATTCAGCTTGGCGGCCATGCTTGATGAACATCGCGCATTGGGTAGATATACGCGAGGATGAAACGCCTGATCCCGGAGGAGAGCAACATGAAGATGAGCAGTGCATGGAAAAAGCTTGTTGGTGCATGGGCTGTGCTGGCCATGCTGCTGGCGATGACAATGGGTGCGGCGGAGGAAACCGTCACGGTGAAGATCATGAATATTGTCAACGGCGGCTTTGAAGATGGCGTGGATGGTTTCAGTTGGCCGAGTAGCTACAGTCAGCCGAATCAGGACAAGGTTCCAGGATGGTGTACCTCCGCATTTGAAGGCAAAATCGAGCTGTTCAAGAAAAATACAGGTGTTTACATAAATGGCGTCACGCTCGAGCCAAAGGAAGGTTTAATCGCAGCAGAGCTGAACGCGGATGAGGAGAGCACGCTGTATCAGGTGCTGGAAACGGAGCCCTTCAGCACCTATGAATGGGGCTTGTACCACGGCTCCAGAACGTCGCAGGACACGATGGCGCTGATCATCGGGCCGAATCAGATGGATGAAAAAGGGAATTGCCTGCTCAGCAAGCCGAACAAGGCTGGCCGGGATCAGTTCATGCAGATGATAGACTGGCTGAAGAAGGATGGCAACGGCTATAATGATGGGAATTACAAGAACGGTCTGTACAACAGTGGCACGCCGATCATCCTGTACAGCAAGAAATTCGGCGCTGGCGGCACCTTTCAGGACAACGCCTCCGACAGCGCGTTCAGCCTGACGCCAAGCGCCATCTACACCGAAGCATGGTGCATCTGGCTGATGCGCGACCAATGCGCTCAGAGCGGCGAAAACCCCTGGACGCGCTACGGCTCCGGGGCGGCGATGCAGCCCGCCTCCGGTCAGGAGAACGGCGGCGAACCGGGCAGCGCCTATTATCAGTACATGGTGCCAGCAGGGCAGACCAGTTCGCTCTTTGGCTTTGTGTCAGTGGATTCAGCCCTGCAAAGAAACACCTACGGTAACTTCCTGGACGGGATCGACTTTGAAATTTTCCGGCGGCTGACGGCCAGCAGCACAGCCAACGGCACCGCAACCATTACGGACGAGAACGAGCTCAAGCTTTCCGTGTCGGTTGACCATAGCGTGTCCGCCTATGTGCCCGATGGGGTCGAACTGACCCTCACAGCGACGATCGCAAAGGAGGATACGGACAGTGTTGCCTTTGCGGGCGTTTTCTACAGGGGAAGCGGCGGTCAGACGGTATTCATCGCCAACAATGAGGAAAGCAGCTGGACGGAGGAGGTATCGGCGGACGGCGCCAGGAATTTCATCCGCAAGCTGAAGGTCAACGGCGCCTGTGACCTGCACTTTGTCTTTGTCAGGAGTCCGATGGTCACCTATGACGCCAATGGCGGCGATCCCTATAACTGCGGCCAGAGTGAAACGGAAGAATGCATATACAATTTCCAGCCGGTGATGGAGAATGGTATTCCAAGACTTATCGAGCCATACAAATCCCATGCGGCGGTCAAGACCGCCGCGGCGGGTACGCCGGATCCGGATTGGCGCTTCATCGGCTGGATGATGCTGGACGACAACGGAGAAATGAAGATGCTGGAGGATAGGAGCGGCGAGCATCGGGTTGCCTGCAACTATTCGTTCAGCACGGGCTCTTCCGGCACAGGGATGCGGCAGAAGTTTCTCGTCATCGGCAGGGAGGATGCAGGGAATGCGCTGCCTGATTTCCTGCCAGATACGGAGGTTGAAAATGACGGCAATGGGCATGCGCACACCCTCAAACGCTGGCGCGCGCCCGACACAGCCATGGAGCATTATAATGGCTTGGCATCGGGCCTGACCTTCATTGCCCAGTGGCGGTGGCGGCAGACCTACATGCCTATGCTCAGGTGCGAGGATACCTACGAGCGCTCCGGCGACGGCGGCCGCATTTACGTGAATGTCATGACAACCGACGAGCACGGTCACCCAGAGACGAAGCCGGCCGTTACGGAGCCCCCCGAGGGCGACAGGATCAGCCAGTGCTACTTTGCGGAAATGCAGGAAACAATGGCTGTCACGGCGACAGCCAACCCCGGCTATGAATTCGAGGGCTGGTACACCCCGGACGGAACCCTGGTGACCACCCACAATACGCTCAGCTATGTTGTCGGCAAGGGTGAGGTGGCGGTCTACGAGGCACGCTTCTCCGGCACCGCCATGCAGAGGTATATCCGCCAGATTCCGGACGAAAGCGGCAACTGGATCGAGGTGCCGAAGGGCGCAAACGTCCCGGTGCTGGATCACACCGGCTATGAGGTGAGCCCGGGTACGGCGGTCACCTGCACGACCGGCGAGTCCACGAAGGACTATGCCTTTGAGGGCTGGTACGAGATTCAGAACGGCGAATATGTGAAGGTTTCCGACAGCATGGTGACCCCTGACGGCCTGACCCTCTCCTATGTCGTGACCGGCAACGCCACCTACTACGCGCGCTACGTCCCCAAGGTGCGCCTCGTCGCGTGCTACGTCGACAGCAACAACCGGGTAACGACAGCCCCGGTCAGCGGTGAGGTCTACGGCAGGGTGGATCCGGCGGTAGCCTCCGAGCTGCCGGGCAAACCGATCTCCTCTCAGGCGACAGCCGGGACGGGCTATCGCTTTGTCGGCTGGTATGACAGCAAGGACGACGACAGGACGCTCCTGAGCCGCGATGCGCTCTATTCCGGCGAGATGCCGCCCGTTGGGAAAACCTACTATGCCATGTTCACGGCAGGCGACAACAGCCGCTACAAGGTGCAGCACATCAAGGTGAAGCCGGACGGCAGCGAGGAAATCGCCAGCCAGGCGCTCAGCAGCGGCGAGACGACGGGTAGGCAGGTTTCGGCGCAGGAAATCGCCATCCCCGGATACGCATACAGGGCGGACAGCTTTACGGTGAATGGGACGACTTACCAGTCCAACCCGTCGGGCAAGGTGAGGGGCGATGGCCAGCTCGTGTTGAAGCTCTACTATACGCCGACGGATACGCCATACCGGATTGAGTATTACAAGCTGGACGCACAGGGAAATGAGACGCTGGCAGGCACCGAGAACAAGACGGGCAAGACGGATGAAACCGTATCCGTCACAGCCTATGAGGACAGGTACGCAAGCGCAGGCTACAGCTTTGC
>JAQXLU010000086.1 GCA_029012285.1 Clostridiales bacterium
CGCAGTCATTCCGGGTCAGCTGTCCAGAGCGGTCAAGGAGCGCCGTACCAGGGAGCTGATCGCGCTGGGTGAGGAAACCGCCGCAGCCTATCAGCGCCAGTGGCTGGGCCGGGAATCCACCGTGCTGCTGGAGGAAAGGGACGATGGCTTCTGGCATGGCTACACGCCGGAATACATCCCGGTGACCATCGCAGACTGCCCCCTCTGCGCCCAGGGGAAGCTCGTGACCGTACGTCTCACCGCCGCGTCCCCCGAGGGCATGACGGGCGAAATCATATAAAATCAGAAAGGACTGACCCTGATGGAGAATTGTCTGTTCTGCAAGATCATCCACGGCGAGATTCCCTCCGCACGCGTGTATGAGGACGAGAAAACCTACGCCTTCCGCGACATCGCACCCATGGCCCCGACCCATGTGCTGGTGGTGCCCAAGGCCCATGTGAGCGGCATGTCCGGCATTGACGATGCGGATGACGCAACCCTCGCCGCCTGCCTGCGCGCGGTGAAGAAGGTGGCCGAGCTGGAGCAGCTGGACGGCGGCTTCCGCACCGTGTCCAACTGCGGCAAGGACGCCTGCCAGAGCGTCAACCACCTGCACTTCCATGTGCTGGGCGGCAAGCAGCTGTCCGAGAAGATGGACTGATTTGCCCGCTTTTCGGGCATGAAGCCCTGCATAGTCCTCCCAAAAGGACAAAAAATCTCAAAAAAATCGCCCTTTCAGGGATTGACGAGCGGCATTGTTGATGCTATAATGTCTGTACGGTTTTCGCCATCCGTCTGTCTATTTGGCTGATGTCAAGGCGAGATGAGCGAAAGGAGGGATAACAGTGTCCGAGGTACGTGTTCGTGAGAACGAATCCCTGGAGAGCGCCCTGAAGCGCTTCAAGCGTCAGTGCGCCCGCGCCGGCGTCATCCAGGAGGTCCGCAAGCGTGAGCATTACGAAAAGCCCAGCGTGAAGCGTAAGAAGAAGGCTGAGGCAGCCCGCAAGCGTAAGTATTGATCTTTGATCGAGTTGATGGCGTGATCACCTCTCGCCCGCTCACTGCCCATGCTTCACAATGCTGCATGGTGCGTCAGATAAAAGATGATCGAACAGGCCCATATGCAGGGAGCTTCCCGCGCATATGGGTCTTTCGTTTTGCGCTTTTGGGTGGTGATCTCCTTCCCCAAAAGGACTGCGGAATCCATTTCCAAAACAAATTTACGGAATTACGTTTTTTTGAAAGCATCGCTTGACATTCCTCCGGAAGTGCGGTATACTGTAATTACGGATTTCCGTATCATTAAATTTGAGGAGGTATCCCCATGGATCGCGACTTCGCCACTGAACTCGACGCCCTCAAACAGCAGATGGCTGACATGCAGGACATGCTCAAGCACATCCTCCCCACCCTCCCCGATTGTGCCAAGGACGGCCCCAAGCCCACCGTCGGCCACGTCAAGAAGATGGTCGGCATGCACCCGGATGAAAACCTCTCCGCCGTGCTGAGCAAGCTGGAGGACGCTTGCGGGGAAAGCGGCACGACGGGCCGCATCGCCTACCTGGGCGTGTTCGCCTCCGGCAATCGGCAGTCCACCTGGGTCAAGAACGACCTTGACACCGACCGTCTGCTCTCCCTTATCGAGAACCGCACAGCGGAAAAGGTGCTGTCCTGCATCGGCTCCAACGACCGGCTGAACATGCTCCTGGCCATCCTCCGCAAGCCCCGCACCGTGGCCGAATTGGTCAGCGACTGCGGCTTTTCCTCCACCGGACAGGTGTATCATCACCTAAAGCCCCTGCTCACCGCCGACCTGGTGGCGGAGGATAAACATCAGCGGGGCAGCTACATCGTCCAGCCCCACCGCGTCCAGGGCGTGATCATGCTCCTGGCAGGTATTGCCGATCTGGTGGATCAAACCTACACCCAGAGCAGCTACGACGCACAGGCGGATGCGTGAGCGCCCCGTCCCCCCTCGCGCCCGGGAAGCATCCTTCCCGGGCCTTTCATGTGCGCCATTTCCATTGACAGCCCCGGCGCGAATCCGGTATAATGGGGGGCAGAAAGGACGGTGACCCTCCGTGCCCAGGCAAAACTTTGGTGAAAAGCTGGAAACCAAGATCGCCATGCTGCCCGAATCCCCCGGCTGCTACCTGATGAAGGATGCGGAGGGCACGATCATCTACGTCGGCAAGGCGGTGAACCTCAAAAACCGGGTGCGCTCCTACTTCCGCGACACCGAGCACACCCCCAAGGTCGCCGCAATGATCGCCAACATTGACGATTTTGACATCCTGCTGTGCGACTCCAACCTGGAGGCCCTGTGCCTGGAGTGCAACCTCATCAAGCTGCACAAGCCGCACTACAACATCCTCTTGAAGGACGACAAGCACTACCCCTATCTGCGGGTGAACCTGAAGGAGGCCTTCCCCCGCCTAGAGCTGGCCCGCCGGATGGAGAAGGATGGCGCGAAATACTTCGGCCCGTACATCGGCGCGACGGCTGTGCGCCAGGTGATCGAGGCGGTGCGCGGCGTGTTTCCCCTGCGCACCTGCCGCAAGGAGCTGCCGCTGAAAAGCCCATCCCGCCCCTGCGTGAATTATGAGATCGGCAAGTGCATGGCGCCCTGCGCCGGGAAATGCACCCAGGAGGCCTACTGGGACATGATGGACGGCGTGCTGGCCTTCCTGGGCGGCGACTATCAGCAGGTGCTAAAGGTGCTGCGCAAGGACATGATGGACTGCGCCAGCAAAATGCAGTATGAGCGCGCCGCCGCGCTGCGGGACAAGATCCGCGACGTGGAGGGACTGATGGAGCGACAAATCGCCATCCAGACCGACCGGAGCGAGCAGGACGTCATTGCCCTGGCCCAGGACGGGCTGGACGCCATGGTACACATCTTCTACGTGCGCAGCGGCCGGATGATCGGCGGCGACCACTTCGCCCTCCCCCGGGAGGGCAGCGAGAACCCCGGCGAGGTACTGTCGGAGTTCATCACCCAGTATTACGAGGACGGCAACCTCATCCCCCGGCATGTGCTGGTGCAAGCGCTCCCCGAGGGCAGCCGCGAGCAGCTGGAGCAATGGCTACGCCAGCAAAAGGGCGGCGCCGTCAGCCTGGCCACCCCTTTGCGCGGTGAAAAACACGACCTGGTGCTGCTGGCCGCCAAAAATGCCGCGGACGCGCTGGAAAAGCGCAATGCTCGCGCCTCCATCCGGGAGGAACGCACCACCGGCGCCGCCGCTGCCCTGGGCCGCGCCCTCGGCCTGGATAAGCCGCCCCGGCGCATCGAGGGCTACGACATCTCCAACACCCAGGGTGTGCTGAGCGTCGCCAGCATGGTGGTGTTCATCGACGGCGTGGCGGCGAAAAAGGAGTACCGTCGCTTCCGTATCCAGACGGTGGAGGGTGCAAACGACTTCGCCTCCCTCAACGAGGTGCTGGGCCGCCGCTTTGCCCACGGCCTCAAGGAAAAAGCCGAGCGCGAGGCTGCCGGGCTTTCCCCCATTGGCGGGAAGTTCAGCGATTTGCCCGACCTGGTACTCATCGACGGCGGCCCCCAGCAGCTGCGCTTCGCCCGGCAGGCTTTGCTGGACATGGGCGCGGACGTGGCCATGTTCGGCCTGGCGAAAAAGCAGGAGGAAATCTTCCTGCCCGACCGTGAGGAGCCCATCCTGCTGGATCACCACACGCCGGAATTGCATTTGATCCAGCGCATCCGCGACGAAGCGCACCGGTTTTGCATCACCCATCACCGTGGCTTGCGCGGGAAGGCAAGTATCCATAGCCAGCTGGAAGATATTCCGGGCATCGGGCCAAAGCGGCGCAAGGCGCTGCTGACGAAGTTAGGGAGCTTGAAGGCCATCCGGGAGGCGACGCTGGAGCAGCTGCTATCCGTCCCGGGGATGAACAAAGCCGCCGCCCAAGCCGTGCTCCGCTGGTCACAAGCATCCCACCCATAGGGCGAAGCCCAAAAAGGGTGTCGAGAGGGTCGAAGACCCTTCGCAGGGTCCAGGGGCAGCGCCCCTGGCAGGGTGAAGGGGCAGCGCCCCTTCCCGTCGGAGACCCCGGGCCGCAGCCCAAAAACGCCCCGCGCGCCTTTCGCGAATCCCCCGGATTCGCGAAACAGCCCACACTGCCCCAAATAAGCTGCACACCAAACGCCCACCATTGAAGCGCCAGCTCACCCTCCCATCAGCGGAGGGCCTGGGCCGCACACCAAAGGCCCCCCATTGAAGAGCCAGCTCACCCTTCCCATCGACGGAGGCCCTGGGCCGCACCCCCCACTATACCCCCAAAAACCAAGGACGAACGACCCCATCGCCGTTCGTCCTTTTTCCTATTCACTTTTTTGCCAACGCAAGCGTGATGGCAAACGCCGCGCCCTCACTCGTATCCAGCAGGCGAATCTTCTGCCCGTGCATCTCCATGATCCGCTGGCAGATGGACAGCCCCAGCCCCGTGCCCTTGCCGGAGGTGTGGGCCCTGTCCGCCGTAAAGAAGCGCTCGAACACCCGCGGCCTGTCCTCGGGCAGGATGCCCGCGCCGTTGTCCTCCACCGTGACGGTGCACAATCCGCTCTCCGCCCGGACGCGCAGGGTGATCTGCCCGCCGTCGGGGGTGAATTTGATGGCGTTGTCCAGCAGATTCACGAGCACCTGGTCGATGCGTGCCATGTCCGCATGCACCAGGCAGGGCTCGGGATCGAAGTCGCAGTCGATATTCATACCGCGCTTCTCCAGGTCGCCGGTGCGGCGGAGAAAGACCCGCTCCAGCAGGTCGCAGATGTCAAAATCCGTGCAGGTCAGCGCC
>JAQXLU010000087.1 GCA_029012285.1 Clostridiales bacterium
TACGTCGATTTCTACAATTTCGAACGTATTTCACTCAAAAACGGTCTTACTCCTGTTGAAATTCGGAGCAAGACCGCGTAAACTATGATTATTCTATGACAGGGCCTTTCTTTCCCTGTCCGTTGGATTGGGAACAGTCCAGTTTCTTGCGCTTCTGCAACAGCCCCTTCTTATATTGTTTCGCTTCACCAGCGCAGAACAATCATCAAGTTTCCCTTATTGCCTTGCGCATTTCATCTGCTGATACAGCTCCTCGTCGGACAGCTGGCAGTGACGGTGGGTCTGCAGGCAGATGCGCACCTCACGGGGATCCATCAACCATTTGCGCTCCCACAGCCAGTAGTTGGGGCCGTCGTGTACCACACGGATCCAGCTGCGCAGGGCCTCCAGGGCCTGAACGGTCAAGCTGAGGTTGGCAAAGCAGTCATTGCGGTAGATGCCGATCCACTTGTCATGCTCGGCTTCACGCAGATGACAATACCCTGTCCTGGCTTCCTCCAGCGCATCACCGGCATGAAGGAAAGCCAGATCGTATTCGGCGTTTTCCCAGGCCGTGAAAGCCTTCGCCAGACAATCCATCACGCGGCACCCGGAGAGATGCACCTGCGCATTCATCAGCAGGGTATCCCCCAGCAGCTGCGCACCATGAGCAGGCAGCTGATCAGCCATATGCTCGCACTCCGAAATATACTTTTCCCATTTGGGCATACTTTCTGCGCATCGTTGGCCGAAGCCCCGTGCCTGTGCAAAGATACTGTCCGCCGGCTCAGCCCAGTTGAGACCAGCAGCAGGGCCCGTTTCTCCCCGCATCAACTGCCACCCCAGAAGGCGTACAGCATGGTGGTAATACTGGTCACCAGCCAGATCGTCGGGGTTATCACCATAGACAACGGCACATTCAGCATATCCCGTGAGCAACACCGCAGCCCGCTCGTCACCGAAGTATTCCCGGGCATAATGGATCGCATGGGCCGCTGCATCCGCCTGACCATCCGTCCACACCTGGCGGATCAGATCAAGGATGTACAGGTGCGGCTTGATGCTACCGCAGTTGATAATCCAGTAATCATCCGCGTCGTTGGCGATAACCTGATTCAGCTCCGCCGCAACCATTTTCGGTGGAATCTGCAATTGGGTAATGTGGTTCGCAGCCTGCAGATCATAGAAGCCGGCATGGAAGTAGATGCCGTTTTCTCCTGCCTCATGGCGAGGCATGGCATCCACACGGGGATTATACCCGCCCTGACGGCGGGAGAGCATCCGGCCGAAGCCATTGTCGGCCCAGATTTTCACAACGCCATCGGGGACATCCAGCACGCCCACACGGTAGAGGTGCATCATTTCGCCATAGAGGTTCGTGCAGAACTTCGCCTCCGGCTCCACCTCGCGCACGATCTCCATCTGCCTGCGCATGATGCGGCTGACCTCCGCCCCGCGCTTTTCATCCGTGTCGAAGGTATTGTCCTCCCCCCAGAAAGGGCCGTCGCCCTGGCCGCGGAATCCAATCGCATAGATCACATTGCGGCCCTTGAGCCGCTGTGCAGATTCCCGCCAGAGCTGCTCGAACTTCTCCGGATACAGCCGGTAGGAGCCCTTCAGCTCCGGCCAACGGCGGCCAAACATCTCCGCGCCCAGGAGTTCTGCGTGGTGCTGGGTCAGCGTCAGGCCCATGTCAGAAGCCATCATGTCCAGGTTGTCGCTGTGGCGGTCGGTGCCGGGGATGACCATGTTGCCCCCGCAACGCAGGATGGTCTCAAAAGCCATCCGCCAGACCGCCCAGTGCTCCTCGTCAGTCTCTTTCCAGGGATCCAGCAGCACCTCGTCATTGATGAACCAGCCGCGGTTCTTCACCGCATAAACGGGGCTCACAGATTCGCCGCAGGGGATCTCAGCTTGCTCCATCTTCGGCAGCGGCTGATCATTCCAGAACCACATGGGCTTGACACCCAGCACCTTTTCAGAGATGTACAGCAGCGCATACACACCGCCCAATGCATCGCCATGATGGATCATCACTGTATCGTCAGTAACATTCATCAACCAGGTTTGAGGGGCCAGAGCAGCGTCCTCCACCAGAACGATCTGATTTTCCGGGCCATGTCCGGTGAGAATCGCCTCCATATCCCGGCGGAGCATCCCCACTGCACTTTTCAGGGGCAATTGGCTTTCATCCACTTTGATGCTGGTGGACAGAGACAGAATGAAGCTCATACGCATTTCTCCTGTGTCGCTTTTATTTCCCGAGTTCCGTCATTGTCTGCATGCTGCACTGCATCATCTGAAGCGCTTTTTCGATGGCCAGTTTCCGGCCCGTCTCGGAGAAACCATGTCCTTCGCCCTGGAGAACGATCAGCTCCGCATTGGCATACTGTTCGGACGCACGCTTTGCCACTGCCGGTGTAACCACTCGATCCATTTCACCCTGCAGGATCAGCACCGGGCCCTTGAACCCGCCGACATGGTCGTACGTCACAAAATCCTTCATGGACACGAAAAAGTTCTTTCCCAGCGTCAATTCCCAGAATTCGAAAGTCTCCGGGATGTTTTCCACTGCGCCGAAACGGTTGCGCCAGTCATCCGGGATATTGTAAGCCGGGTAGTACAGAATCATGCCGCGCACCTGCTCAGCTCGTTCCTCTGCAGCCAGTGCTGTCACAATCCCGCCCTGGCTGCCGCCCAGCAGGAAGATCGCGTTCTCATCCACTTGATCCATCGCAGCAATATGGTCGAACACATCCAGCAGATCCTGCTTTTCTGTGAACAGCGTCATATCCGTGGATTCTCCCGTGCTGCGGGAGCGGGTCGAGCCGCCGCAAAAATCAAAGCTGTAAACAATGTATCCCTGCTGAGCAAAAGCCCGACACTCGGTTTCGTATCCGCTGTGCGTGCCATTATATCCATGGCTGCAAATGACGGCAGGGCACTTCTCCTCCGTCACAGGCATCCAGAGGCGCCCGTAGATCGCTTTTTCACCCACATGGATGATCAACTCTTCCGTTTTAATATCCTTCATTTTTCTCTCCTGTTCTAAGTATCAGGTAGTACACGCCTGCCAATGACCGCTCTTCCATAGAAAAACGATACGCTGTAAGCCGGATCAACGTGGGTAAAGAACGACTGCTCCAACATAAGTATTATACCACCGAAAGAGCCCGGCAACAACCGTTTTTATCCAAAGCAGCTCTGAAATAACCGCATCAACACATGCTCTGCTTCTGTACGAAAAGGGGCAGCGCCGCGGAATAGCAGCGCCGCCCCGGCGTCAAGATTGGTAACTATGGCATTCCGGATTACTTGGCGGACAGAGAGTCCTTGATTTCCTTCGCCTTGGCCAGATCGTCCAGACGGGTGGAGATGATATCGGCGCCGCCCAGATCGTCGCAGTCCTTCATCATCTGATCCCAGATCGCATCAAACTCGGCATCAGTCTCGGCGTAAACCATCTTCCAGGAGCCGGTGACCATCACGTCACGCAGAGCGTCCAGGGTCAGCTGCGTCCACTCGTCCACAGGAGCACAGAAGCTGGCCACATTGGTCAGGGGGCTGGTGAGCAGATAGGCATTTTGATCCTTCAGCAGCTCAGTGAAGTTCTTGTAGCCGAAACGTTCCATCCACTGAGTATTCTTCTCGCTTTGATTCAGTACTTCAGCGATTTCAGTCCACAGCGCCTAGCCACGGGCCTGACGGGGACCGTCGGGACCGATGTAGCTCAGAGCATGAGTGAAGGAACGTACCGGACGATCCAGCCACATATTGGCCTGCTCACCGGTGGTGAAGTAGCCATTTTCTTCCGTGGGATTGACAACACGGTCAAAGCCGCGCTCAGTGGGATACACAAGACCATCCTCACCAGTATACCACATCTGTCCTGCGCCACTGCCAGGATGACGGCGAGAAGATCGACTACTAAGGTTGGAAGGCGGCTTTGGACTATCTGGAAAAGGAACAATTTGTGTTGGATTATCAGCTGGAAGATATGAAGGAGGAAGTGCGCCGGCTGGAGGTCGTGAAGCGGGAGTTCATCCAGGAGAATAAGCAGAGGAGGCCGAACCGGTATGGGCGATGAACAGGTAAGTGCAACAAATCACCTTCCAAGATCATACACACTGCGGACTCGGAGATTCTTTGCTTCACCCCGCAGGATACGGATGCGCTTCGCACCTGCATTCATGTCGAAGGCGTTGTCAGAGAGCAGCAGATCCGCTCCGGGCGT
>JAQXLU010000088.1 GCA_029012285.1 Clostridiales bacterium
GAGCTGGCTGCCGTAGAGCATGCCGATGAGGGTGGTTTCGATCACGTCGTTGAAGTGATGCCCCAGGGCGATCTTGTTGCAGCCCAGCTCCTGCGCACGGTCATAGAGGAAGCCCCGGCGCATCCTGGCGCACAGGTAGCAGGGGTTGCGCTCAGCGTGGGTGGCTGTGTCGAAGATGTCCGAGTTGAAAATGCGGATGGGAATCTCCATCAGCGCGGCGTTGTCAATGATTTTCTGTCGGTTGACGGGCGCGTACCCCGGGTCCATGACGATGAATTCCAATTCAAAGGGGATTGCCGTGTGCCGGTGCAGCACCTGGAAGAGCTTTGCCAGCAGCATGGAGTCCTTGCCGCCGGAGATGCACACGGCAATTTTGTCCCCGGGCTGGATCAGCTCGTATTGCTTGATGGCGGCGATGAAAGGCTTCCACAGAGTTTTGCGCATGTCGGTGAGGATGCTGCGCTCGATCCTGGCGGCGGGGGTGAGTGTGCGGGCCATGGTTTCCTCCAGTTTTTATAACATTCGGGTTGATCTTTGGGACTTATTGTGATATACTTAACAAATCAAAGAATGTGATAGGAAGGGTTGGCACGATGAAGATTTCCACCAAGGGGCGTTACGCGCTGCGTATGCTGCTGGACATGGCGCGCCATCAGAATGATGGCCCCGTCGCGCTCAAGGACGTGGCAGCCCGCCAGCATGTGTCCAAGAAATACCTGGAGCAGATTGCCCTGGTGCTTTCCCAGAGCGGTATGCTCCAGGGCACCCGCGGGCATCAGGGCGGCTATCGCCTGATGGTCGATCCCAAAGCATGCACCGCGTATGACATCCTCACCATCCTGGAGGGCTCCATGCATCCCGTGGCCTGCCTGGATCAGTCCCCGAACAACTGCGCGCGCTGCAATGGCTGTGACACGCTCTATGTGTGGGAGGGCCTGGATGATGTGATCCAGCAGTATCTGCAGGGCATCACCTTGCAGGACATGCTGGATCGGGCGAATGTGCATTGAGGTGGCTTCGGCCACCTTTTTTATTGGGAAAAAGCGAGCTTCCTCACCACATGGCTGGCGATGAGCAGCCCCATCGCGCTGGGCACGAAGGCGGTGCTGCCGGGGGTATCCTTGCGTAAGCCCGGGTTGCCGTCGATGGCTTTTGCCGGGCGGACGGGTTCCTCCGTGGAGTAGGCCACGGTCAGGTGCTTCACGCCCTTTTTGCGCAGCGTGGTGCGCATGGCCCGGGCCAGGGGGCACACGCTGGTCTTGTAGATGTCGGCGATTTGTAGCTTCCCCGGGTCAAGCTTGTTGCCCGCCCCCATCGCGGCGATCAGCGGCACCCCCAGGCGCTCGCAGCGCACGGCCAACTCCACCTTCGCGGCGACGGTATCCACTGCGTCCACCACAAAGTCGTAGGCGGTCAGGTCGATTTCGTCCGCATTCTCCGGCAGGTAGAACATTCGGTGGCCATGGAGGACGACCTCCGGGTTGATGTCCTGAAGCCGCGCTGCGATCACATCCACCTTATCCTGCCCGATGGTGGAGTGGAGCGCGATGATCTGCCGGTTGAGGTTGGTGATGCTGACCTCGTCCCGGTCGAACACGTCCAGCGCGCCCACGCCGGAGCGCACCAGCGCCTCGCAGACGTAGCCGCCCACGCCCCCCACGCCGAAAACGGCCACGCGGGCGTTGCGCAGCCGGGTCATGGCATCATCGCCCAGGAGGGCGGATGTTCGCTGGAATGGATCGGTCATGAAATCACCTCGATGGTTGGGAGGGCTTCTGTCAGGCGGATGGTCAAAACAGCAGCAACACGCCCTGGGCTGCCGCCACCGCGACGCAGGCGCCGATGGCCACTGTCAGCAGCGAGCAGCCCTGCCAGGCCATCGCCACGGCAACCACCAGCCCCGCCACCGCTGTGCGGACGTCCCCTGTGGAGAAAAGAATGCCGGGGAAGGTCATGGCGGATAGCACCGCGTAGGGCACATAATGCAGGAAGGACTTGATAAATACCGACTTGATCTCCCGGCGGAATACCGTTAGCGGCAGCATGCGGATGAGGTAGGTCACGCCCGCCATCACCGCCAGGTAGGGTAGATAGGCAGTCCAGCTCATGCGCAGCCCTCCTTTCCATTTTCCTCCCGCACGGGGAAGAGCAGCGCGCCCAGGGTCGCCGCGATCACCGCGCAGATGATGATCACGAAGCCGCCGGAAATGCCTGAGAGCATCGGCAGGTAGTTGAACAGCAAGCTGACCGCGATGGCGATGAGCACCACCGCCCGCACGGATTTCTCCTTCCGGGCCGGAGGCAGGATGATGGCCAGGAACATGCCGTAGATGGCGATGCCCAGCGCGCTGCACACGAACGCTGGCAGAATCTGCCCTGCTGCTGCACCTAAAAACGTCCCCAGCGACCAGCCGATGTAGGGCATGAGCATCAAGCCGTACAGGTACAGGTGATGCAGCCTTTCCGGCTGGGCGGAGGCCACGGCGAAGATTTCATCCGTGTTGGCGAAGGCGAAAAACATGCGCCGGGGGGTGTTCATGCTCGGGCCGAGCTTCTGCCCCAGGGACAGGCCCATCAGCGCATAGCGCAAATTGATGATGAACTGGGTCAGCGCCATTTCCAGCAGCGTTGAGCCCGCGACCATCACCTGCAAACCCGCCAGCTGTCCGGCGCTGGTCAAGTTGGTCATGGAGATCAGCAGCGCCTGGAGCACGCTCAGCCCCTGGTCTGTGCACTGCATCCCAAATGCGAAGGACACGGATAGGTAGCCCAGGCCGATGGGCAAGCCGTGCTTCACGCCCTTGAGGAAGAGCTTGTTCATGAGGATGATTCGCCTCGTTCTTCGATTTGTGTTATTGCCGGAGGAGCGCCGCCATGGCAGCGATGTCCTCGGTGATCATGGCGGATTTGGACTTCTCAATCCGCAGCGTGCCGCCGGTCATGACGTAGGAGGGCATGACGCGGACTGCACCCCAATGGTACGGCGTATGGCGCAGCTTGTAGGTCGCGCCGGAGGGGATGACGTTTTTGCCCGTCTTCCGCTTGGCGAGGGTGTTGACCATCTTTTTTGCCACGTCGCCCATGAGCAGGATCACCTGTGCATGGGGGAAGAGTGATAGCTCCGCCGAGAGCCAGGGGAGGCTTT
>JAQXLU010000089.1 GCA_029012285.1 Clostridiales bacterium
CATGGAGGCCATTCGCGCGCACGGCCTGCGCATCCCGCAGGACATCTCCGTGGCCGGCTACGACGGCGTGCCGCTTTTGCAGATGTGCCAGCCCCGGCTGACCACTGTCGCGCAGGATACCGCCGCCATCGGCGCGGCCGCTGCGCGCAAGCTTGTGCACCTCATCGAGCAGCCGCGCACCACCTTCCAGGAGACCGTCTCTATCCCGTGCCGGCTGATTGCGGGCGAGACGGTCGGCCCCGCGCCCCAGGGCGCATGACACGCAGATTCTCCTTCCGCAACTTCTTTCGGGAAGGATGATCAATAAAAAGGAGGTAACTCTCATGAAGAAACTCGTTGCCCTGATCATGGCCATCATGATGGTGTGCTCTCTGGTTCCCGCGATGGCGGAAGCCTACACCACCGATTTTGATGTCCCCGCCACCGGCGAAAAGTTCGTCATCTACGCCTGGAACGATGAGTTCAAGGGCATGCTCCAGAACTACTACATCCCGGCCGTCGGCGGCACCGTCGCGGAGGATGGCACCATGACCCTGCCCAACGGCGACCAGATCGAGTTCGTCGTCAATCCCAACGACAACGGTGTCTACCAGCAGAAGCTGGATGCGGCGCTCGGCGCCGGTGAGCACATCGACATGTTCCTCATCGAGGCGGACTACGCGCTCAAGTACGTCGATTCCGACTACACCCTCCCGCTCGAGGAGATCGGCATCACGGCGGATCAGCTGGCCAAGCAGTATCCCTACACCGTGACCGTCGCCACCGACAGCAACGGCCAGATCAAGGGCTCCTCCTGGCAGGCGGCCCCCGGCCTGTT
This sequence comes from Clostridiales bacterium, assembly GCA_029012285.1. GTDB lineage: Bacteria > Bacillota > Clostridia > Christensenellales > Aristaeellaceae > UBA11524. Next base: position 818 of record JAQXLU010000089.1, read on the forward strand.
CCTCTACCGCCGCAGCCTCGCTGAGAAGTACCTCGGCGTGAAGAGCCCGGAGGAGATGCAGGAGAAGGTCAAGGATTGGGACGCCTTCCTGGCGACCGCGCGCGAGGTGAACGAGAAGTCCGCCGGCGCGACCAAGCTGATCCCGTCCAACGGCGACGTGTGGCAGGTTGTCCGCACGGTGCGCTCCACCCCGTGGGTTGACGAGGCGTACAACCTCGTGATCGACGACCAGGTCAAGTGGTACTTCGACTTTGCCAAGACCCTGCGCGACGAGAACCTCACCGCCATGGCGACCCCGTGGACCGAGGCGTGGAACGCCGGCGTCGGCAACGACTCCATCATGGGCTACTTCTTCTCCACCTGGGGCATCCAGTGGACGATGGTCGGCAACTCCGGCGGCTCCAAGCCCGGCGAGGGCACCTATGGCGACTGGGCTGCCGTCAACGGCCCGCAGCCGTACTACTGGGGCGGCACCTGGCTGACCGCCGCGAACACCTGCTGCAACAAGCCGCTGGCCAAGGACATCATCGAGTACTTCACCATCGAGACCGGCTCCATGCAGGACTACTGCCTCAAGTCCAAGGACTATGTCAACAACACCGAGGCGATCCAGGCGATCATCGACGCCGGCTTTGCCTTCGACTTCCTGGGCGGCCAGGATCACTACAGCCTGTTCCAGGCCGTGACCCCGCTGATCGACATCTCCGCGATGAGCGCCTACGACCAGAACATCAACATCTGCATGGATGCGGAGGTCAACGCCTACGCCTCCGGCGAGAAGGATTACGAGACCGCGATCCAGGACTTCAAGGATGCTGTCGTGGATATGTATCCGGAGCTGACCGCCGAGTAATCATCCGATTCACTCGCCTGCGCCCGTCCGCTGCGGGCCAGTCCAACAGGATTGACGAGGGAGGCTCCTTGAGGGTTCAGGGAGCCTCCCTCCCTATTTTACCCGGCAGGCGGATGCCCTGCCGCACTGCTTGAGGGAGCGTGAATCGCATGACAAACAGAGCGCCGAAAAGGCGGCATGCCAAGGGCGTGGATCTGTCCCGCTACGGCTACTTCTTCATCGCGCCGTTCTTCCTGATTTACCTGGTCTTCCAGGCCTATCCGCTGCTGAACACCATCTACCTGGCGTTCCAGAAATACATGATCACCGGCACCAACAAGGTCGTCGGGCCGACGTTCGTGGGCCTTGCGAACTTCAAAAACGTGCTGGTAAAGGGCAGCACGCTGCAGGCGTTTGAAAACACTGCGGTGATGTGGCTCATCAACTTCGTTCCGCAAATTCTGCTGGCGCTGCTGCTGGCCAAGTGGTTCACCGACACGCGGCTCAAGATCCGCGGCCAGGGCGCCTTCAAGGTCATGATCTACATGCCCAACATCATCACGGCCGCCAGCATTTCCGTATTGTTCTATTCGCTGTTTGCCTATCCGCAGGGCCCGGTCAATTCGCTCCTGGCGCAGCTGGGCGTGATCGACAAGGCGCTCTACGCCGACTCCGGCACCGCCGCGCTGACGGCCAT
>JAQXLU010000090.1 GCA_029012285.1 Clostridiales bacterium
GGCCGGGAGAAGATCATGCTGGAATCCTATGTGCAGATGGCCTTCTTTGAGCGCATCCTGCGCCACGCCAACCGCCGCATGAAAGCCATGAGCCGCGGACAATATGAGCTTGTCCGCGCTGCGTCGGCGGACAACAAGCGCAGCCAAAGCGGGTTGGAATTGAACGTGTGCGACTACGTGAACGGGGTGGAGCGCAGCGTGGCTTCCCTCTCCGGCGGCGAGGCGTTTCTGGCAAGCCTGTCGTTGGCCCTGGGCATGTCCGACGAGATTCAGGCCCAGGAGGGCGGCATTGAGCTGGACGTGCTCTTTGTGGACGAAGGCTTCGGCTCCCTGGATGAGGAGCTGCTGCGCGTCGCCATTGGCACATTGCAATCTCTGAGCGAAAACCGCCGCCTGGTGGGCATCATCAGCCATGTGGCGGAGCTGCGGGAGCGCATCGACCGCAAGATTATCGTAGCAAAGGCGGCGGATGGTTCCAGCAGAGCGAGGATTGAAGCATAGTCATCAAAGCGTTACAAAGATTTCCGAACAAGTTCACATTTTTCGGGAACAAATCAGGAAGAAGGTTCGTTATATGGATGATCGAGATCATCTACGAAAGGAGGCCAGGCCCGTGGAACAGGCGATGTACTACGCAGATGCGCATTCGGAGGATGGCGCGCAGGATCTTTCCGCCTTCTATGGCGAATTGTATGAGCGCTACGCCACGGACGTGCTCCGCATGTGCTACTTCTACCTCGGTGATCGGCAAAAGGCCGAGGACGTGGTGCAGGATGTGTTCGTCCGGCTGATGACGACCAATCCCCCCTTGCAGCCCGGCAAGGAGAAGGCATGGCTGCTCAAGGTGGCGATGAACCGTTGCCGCGACCTGTGGCGGGGCGCGTGGCTCAAGCGGGTAGTGCTCGGCGGCCCGACCTTCGAGCTGATTCCCGCGCCGGATGAGTTCAGCCGGCTCAGCGACAGACAGGAGATGATGTGCGCCATCAACCATCTGCCCGCCATGTTCAAGGAGGTCATCCTGCTGCATTATTATCAGGGCTATGGCATTTCGGAAATCGCGGACATGATGGACTTGCCCGAGGGCACCATCTCCTCCCGGCTATCCCGTGCCCGCAAGAAATTGGAAGAAGTGCTGACGGAAGGAGTCAAGGAACAATGAAGCAGAACAGAAAGATGGATGTTGACGCCATGCTTCGCCAGTTGCCTGCCACGGTTCAGGAGGAAATGGACGATGTGCAGGCCACGCCGTTCCTCAAGGCGCGCATTGACCGCGCCGTCAACGAGAAGAAGCAGGGCAAGGTGCGTTTCGCCCTGCCCAAGTGGGCCCCAGCCCTGTGCTGCGCGGCGGTGGTGCTGGTGATTGCGCTGGGCACGCTTTCCCTGGGCGGGCAAAACCAGCCCGAGGGCCTGATTCACTCCGACGCGCTGGGGCCTTCCGCGCCGCCCACCGATGTGCTGACGGCAGACTTGGGCCGCAGCAGCGTGTTCATCAGCGCGAAGACCTCCAAGCCGGGCTACCGGAGCATCTGGTCGGACGTGAAGGACGGCTCCTTCCCGCTCATCGGCATGAGCGGCAGGTACTACCGCATGCTCACCAGCCCCAACAGCGTCGATCCATCGCTCCTGAGCGCGCAGGTGGCAACCGTATCTGAGTTCACCACCGAGCCCTCCCTCTCCGGCACGGACGTGGTTCTCTCCAACGCGGCGACCTCCGGCACGGCGGTGTATGCCATCCGCGGTCTGAGCGAGAACGCCCTCGTCGCGGCGGAGGTCAGCGGGCGCATCCGCCTGTTCCAGCGGGTGAGCTTCAACGGGCACGCTCTGCGCGGCAGCGAGCAGCTATCGGACACGCTGTCCCTCTCCGGTCAGGTGATCGCCATGGAGCTCACCGGCGTGGGCACGGTGACCGATCCGGCCACCTGTGAGGCCCTGATGGCGACCCTGCTGGATAGCGCCAGCTACGCTTCCAGTGGCAGCATCTCCTCCAAGAAAGCGCTGCTGATCGAGCTTCACAACGGCCTGGTGCTTCAGCTATCCGTGAAGGGCGACAGCCTGGCGGCCTGTGGCGTTTGGAGCTGCCCCGAGTTCTTCGAGGCCTTCGAGCAAGCGTGCAACTGATCATCATGGCATAACAATGGCTCATACGCTGATAAGGTAAGTTCCCGGCGTATGAGCCATTTTATGGGAGCGCCTATTTTGCGCTCCCCTTTTTCGTTTTGAATGTGCTCATCCGGCGCTTTAGCACCTCCGGCCTGGCCACGCTGTAGCCGAAGAAGCCCAGCACATCCGTGGCCTTCTGGTACAGGCCATGGGCCTTCGTGACCAGCTCGGCGCGCTCCAGGTGCATGGAGCCATCCGCGTCGAAGAGCTCCTCCTGCACGCCGACGCCCACGACCTCGCCAATGAACATCACATGGCTGCCCAGCTCGATCATCTGCCGCACCTTGCAGCTCAGATAGCCAGGGCATTGGGCGATGGCGGGCGCATGGTCCATCCCCTGCGCGGGAACGGGGGTTAAGCGGCAATCCGCCCACTTGTCGCAATCCCGCCCGGAGCGCACGCCGCAGTAGTCCATCGAGCGGCACTGCTGCTTCCCCACCAGATTGACCACGAATTCGCCGCTATGGACGATCATATCGTAGCTGTAGCGCTTTTTCTGCACAGAGATGGACACCATGGGCGGGTCGGAATTCACCGTGCCCACCCAGGCGATGGTGATGATATTGGGCTTTGCATCCTCCTGGGGGGCGCAGCAGGACACCATCACCGCCGGGACGGGCGAGAGCATCGTGAAAGGTTCCAAGGCGCGAAAAGCAGACATAAGTTCGGCGCTCCTCTTGTCGAAATGATGGAATTAGTGTACAATATTGCCGATTGATTGTCAAGAATCGGGGGATACCATGACTGTTTTCCTGCAAGTGATGACGCTGTTTCTGCTGATCCTCAGCGGATTGTTCGCTGCCAAAACCAAGCTCCTGGACGACAAGGGGCTGCGCGGCCTGAATCTGCTGGTGCTCAACTTCGCCCAGCCGGCAATGATCCTCCACAAGCTGCAAACCCCTGCCACGCTAGAGCTGATGATGGAGCTGGCCTGGGTTTTCGTGCTGACCTGCATAACCATCGCCATTGCGGGTGTGATCTCCTTCCACCTGTTTGCAAAGGAGGAGCCTGCGCGCCGCGCGGTGCTGACCAACCTGGCGATGGTCTCCAACTGCGGCTTTATGGGGTATCCGGTTATCATCGCCACCATGGGCGAGGACGCGCTGATCTATGCGGTGATGTTCGTGACCGCCTTCAACCTGATGTGCTGGACGCTCGGCTCGTACTATTTCGGCGGGCGCAAGGCCATGCAGCCTCAGGAGCTCCTCACCAACCCCACCATTTGGGCCGTCGCGGGAGGGCTGACGCTCTTCCTCACCGGCTGGACGCTGCCGGGCTTCATCAACAATGCGCTGAATATGATGGGCGCAGTCACCACCCCGGTGGCCATGTTCGTTATCGGCGCACGGCTGATCAGCCTGCGTCTGGATCATTTGAAGGACGTGAAGTTGCTGCTGGTCTGCACACTTCGACTGCTCATTTTCCCGGCGATGATCCTGCTGCTGCGCTTCACGCCCCTGCCCGAGACAGTCGTCAGCAGTGTCTACCTGTGCACCGCGATGCCCTGTGCCGCGCTCACCGCCATGCAGGCCGAGCGTTACGACTGCGACAGGGAACTGGCCTCCCGCGGCGTGGCTCTGTCCACGGCCCTGTCCATGGCCACCGTGCCGCTCATGCTGATGCTGGTCTAACCCATTTCCTGACAAGGAGGCGCCTATGCTATTCCCCGGCGATGCTTCCCCCCGCGGCAGCCATGCGGGCACCTATGATCCATCCACCAGCAGAGCACGGCGCTTTCTTCATCTGATGATTGTCCTGGTTGCCCTGTTTGTGCTGTCCTGGCCGCTGCTGGAAACCTTCATGCTGGAAACGGAGGAAACCACGCTGACCAGCCCCGATCTGCCCCAGAGCATCGGGCAGCTGCGCATTGTGTACGCCACCGACATCCACAAGGGCGGGCTGTACACATCGGCTCGCGTGTCCTCGCTCATCAGCCACATCAACGCCTGCAATGCGGACATCGTGCTGCTGGGCGGCGATTATGCCGACGATAGCCAGGGCGCGGTGGAATTCTTCCGACAGATGCCTGCCATCCATGCGCGCTACGGCGTGTTTGCCGTGCTGGGCAACCACGACCGCACGCTGCCCGAGGGAAACGTCACGACCATCCGTAGCGTGATGCTCTCTGCCGGGGTGACGCCCCTGGTCAATGCCGTCAGCCGGGTGCAGATCGGCACGGGGAGCATTTACATCGCGGGAATTGACGATGTGCACAACGGCCGCCCCGATTTGAAGGGCGTTGCCGCGCAGCTCAGCGCATCGGATTATGTGATCTTCCTCTGCCACAGCCCGGCGGTCATTCCCGACGCGCTCCGGGCGGTGGACAAAGATGGGCGCAAGGACTGGTTTGACCTGGGGCTATTTGGGCACACCCACGGCGGGCAGATCGCGCTGCTCGGCCCGATGCTCAAGGCCGATCAGGTCCCCAGGCAATACTTGAAGGGTTGGTTCCAGCACAACCGGACTGATCTGCTGGTCAGCCGGGGCGTGGGCACCACGGGCGTACCTCTGCGGCTGTTCTGCACGCCGCAGATTCACCTCATCACGGTCAACGCCGCCCGCTAAAGCGCTCACAGCACATTCCCCAGGGTGAACGCATCCCGGTGATGGATGTGGCGGGCATTCTCCTTCAGCTCCGCGCAGGCTTCGTAGCAGGTTGCCTTCTCCCCGGCCCGGATACCCGCTTCCAGCCGCATCAGCGACAGCGTCACATCGTCGATGTCGTCGTGGTTGATGAGAATTTGCAGCCAGGGCACCGTTTGCTCCCAGCTTTCCAGGTAGGCCGCGACGGTCTCTGCCGCCCGTGCCCAGTCCTGCTTTTCCACCATAACCAGGATTTCCTCCGAAGCGGACACATACCGTTGGGATAAGCCGCGCGTCTCAGCGACCTCCAGCAGGGAGGCGCAGATGGTCACGACCAGCAGTGCGATGGCGATCCACAGGCTCGTCCGCATTACCACACCACCTTATCAACATCCAAAACCGACACTTGGTCGGTTTTTGTTTTCCCTTTGCCCTGGATGAGCATTTCTCCTTGGGTATTCAGACACAGGAACAGTACCTGGGACAGGTCGGAATACCCGAAAGCACTCGCTTTTCCCCGAAGCCAGTTCTCGGTGAGCTGCGCCCGGTTCAGGTTTTCGTGCTGGATCACCCCATCCAGCACCAGGGGCAGCGGCAATCCCTCCCGGGGCACTTGCAGATGGAGGTCATTTGCTGAAACCGACCGAAAGTCGGCTTTCGGGAACACGTTGACCTGTCCCCCCGGCTCAAGCACGACCGTACCGACCTCGGAGGGGTCCAGGATACCGGCTGTGCGGATGGCTTCCATCAAGTCGTTCAAATCCATGGCGGTTTTGCGCATCTGCTTCTCGCAAATCACCCCGTTGCGCATCAGCACGGTGGGTTCGCCGCTCAGCCACACGCGGAAGCGCTGGGAGCGCATGCTCAGCGCGGTGATGATCCCGTGGCACACCACCAGCGCCGCCATCGGCAATATGCCGTAGAGCAGCGGAATCCCCACGCCGCCCATGGGCGTGGCGGCCAGCTCGGCAATCATAATGACCACCACCAGTTCGAAGGGCTGGAGCTGCCCGACCTCCCGCTTGCCCATGGCGCGCATGGCCAGGAGCGACGCGGCATACAGCAGCACGGAGCGGACAAAGATGGTCAGCATGGCTTTCCCTCCCAGCATTTCATCACAGGTAGTTTTCCCCGTCCAGCAGGCGGCATACGCCGCTTTTTTTCGTGTTTTCCACCGGTGGGTATTGCCCCTCCCCGGCTTCTATGCTATAATTTGTGGTTGTAGTTCTCTACAATATATAGCGAACCACAAAGGAGCTTTTCAATGGACGAACACATCATCTCGGTCAAGGATGTTTCCTTCACCTATGAGGAAGCCACCGAGCCTGCGCTCAGCCACGTCACCCTGGACGTGAAGCGCGGCGAATTCCTGGCGGTGCTGGGGCATAACGGCTCGGGCAAATCCACCCTGGCCAAGCTGCTCAACGCGCTGTATCTGCCCACGCAGGGACAGGTGATCGCCTGCGGCTACGACACGGCGGACGATGCGCACCTGTGGGACATTCGCCAGCAGGCGGGCATGATTTTCCAGAACCCGGACAACCAGATCGTGGCAACCATCGTGCGCGAGGACGTGGCCTTTGGCATGGAAAACCTCGGTGTGCCCCATGACGATATGGTGCGCCGCATCGACGAGGCGCTGGAAGCGGTGCGCATGACCGATTATGCGGAGGCGGCGCCCCATATGCTCTCCGGCGGACAGAAGCAGCGCGTGGCCATCGCGGGGATTCTGGCAATGCAGCCCAGCGTCATCATCGCGGACGAGGCCACCGCCATGCTGGATCCCTCCGGCCGCAAGGAGGTGCTCCAGACCATCCGTCGGCTGAACCGGGAAAAGGGCATCACCGTGGTGTGGATCACTCATTTTATGGAGGAAGCCGCCCAGGCGGATCGCATCGTGGTGATGAACAAGGGCACGAGCGTGCTTTCCGG
>JAQXLU010000091.1 GCA_029012285.1 Clostridiales bacterium
CCTCCACCACCCCCCCCCCCTCACTTATTTGGGCCCCCGTCCGCCGGGCCGGGGCGGGGGCCCGGGGCGCCGCCCCCCCCCGCCGGAGGCCTCGCGCCCGCAGGCGCAAAGCAGCCTGACGCGCCTTTCGCGAATCCGCCAGGATTCGCTGAAACAGCCTCACAACCCCACCAGCGCATCCAAAAAGGGTCAAGGGACGACTGTCCCTTGCAGGGTCCAGGGGCGGCGCCCCTGGCCGCCAGCGGCCCCCGCGCCCGCAGGCGCAAAGCAGCCCGACGCGCCTTTCGCGAATCCACCAAGATTCGCCGGAACAGCCTCCCCGCCCCATCAAGACCCTCAACCCCAAAAGCTCTTCATTCGCCGTCAACCGCAACCAATCCCGGGCTTCGTCCCCCATCGGGCCGAAGCTCTCCCCAGGAGGTCGATTTTCCCATGATGAGTTCCAAGGAGCTGCTCCAGCAAGCGGAAGCGCTGCTGATGATGAACGACCACATCACGCTGGATAAGGCCAGCGCCACCCAGCTGCACAACGCCATTTCCACCGCCGCGATGATCGCGCTCTCCCCCACCTGGACGGCCTGCGAGGAGGCCCGCGAGGGCAAGCGACAAGCCTACTACCTGTCCTCAGAATACCTGATGGGCCGCATGGTGTACAACAACCTGTACTGCCTGGGCTACCTGGATGAAGTGAAGGCCCTGCTATCCGAGCGCGGCGTGGACATTGCCATGATGGAGGACATCGAGGATGACGCCTTCGGCAACGGCGGCCTGGGCCGACTGGCTGCCTGCTTCCTGGACAGCGCGGTGACCATCGGCGTACCGCTGACCGGCTACGGGCTTAGGTACAAGTACGGTCTGTTCAAGCAGCGCTTCGAGGACGGGCGGCAGGTGGAGTCCCCCGACGACTGGGCCCGCTTCGGTGACCCGTGGAGCATCCGCCGCATCGACCAGTCCGTGATCGTCAGGATGGCCACCGGGGACGTGCGCGTGGTGCCCTACGACATGCCCATCATCGGCTACGGCGCGAAAAACATCGGCACGCTGCGCCTGTGGCAGACCGAGCCCATCAAGGCGGTGGATTTCTACCAGTTCAACGAGCAGCGCTATGAGCAGGCCGCCGCCGACCGCAACCGCGCCGAGGACATCGTCAAGTTCCTCTACCCCAACGACTCCCGCCGCGAGGGCAAGCAGATGCGCATCAAGCAGCAGTATGTGTTGGTGAGCGCAAGCCTGCAGGATATGCTGCGCGCCTACAAGAAGCGCCACGGGGATGATTACGCCTATTTCGTGCAGGAGCATGCCATCCAGCTCAACGACACCCACCCTGTCATGGCCATCCCGGAGCTGATCCGGCTGCTGATGGAAGACGACTTCACCTTTGAGGCTGCGTTCCAGATGGCTCGGGAAACCTTCGCCTACACCAACCACACCGTGATGCAGGAGGCCCTGGAAAAGTGGGACGCGGACCTGATGGCCTCCGTGTGCCCGGAGATCGTCGAGATCATCCGGATGATCAACGACAAGTTCAAGCAGGAGATGGCGCAAAAGGGCTTCGAGGTGAAGAAAACCCGCTGTATCCTGTGGGACAATCAGATTCACATGGCCCAGCTGGCGGTGTACGCCTCCTACGCCACCAACGGCGTGGCGGCCATTCACTCCGAGATCCTCAAAAACGACGTGTTTGCCGACTGGTACGCCGTGTATCCCGAGCGCTTCCAGAACAAGACCAACGGCATCACCCAGCGGCGCTGGCTCGGGCTGTGCAATCCCGAATTGTGCAAGCTGATTGAAAGCCGCATCGGCGATGGCTTCATAACCGATCTGTACAAGCTGCAGGAGCTGAAGCCCTTCATCGACGACACGCTGGCGCAGGATTTCATCGCCGTCAAGCGCGCCAAGAAGGAGCAGCTTTCTGCCGAGATCCTCAAGAAGGAGGGCGTGCAGCTTGACCCAGACATGATGTTCGACATCCAGGTCAAGCGGTTGCACGAGTACAAGCGCCAGTTCATGAACGCGCTGTCCATCCTGAACATCTACTACAAGCTCAAGGACGGCACGCTGACCGACTTCACCCCCACCGCGTATATCTTCGGCGCAAAGGCAGCTGCTGGGTATGCCCGGGCCAAGGCCATTATCAAGCTCATCAACATGATCGCCGACAAGGTCAACAACGACCCGGAGACCTCCCACTTGCTCAAGGTGGTGTTCGTGCAGAACTACAACTGCTCCTGGGCGGAAAAGATCATCCCCGCGGCGGACGTGTCCGAGCAGATTTCCCCTGCGGGTACGGAGGCCTCCGGCACCGGCAACATGAAGCTGATGCTCAACGGAGCGGTCACCCTGGGCACCTTCGACGGCGCAAACATCGAGATCGTCGAGCAGGCGGGCCGGGAGAACAACTATATCTTCGGCGCGACGGTTGAGGAGCTCAACGCCATCAAGGCGACCTACGATCCCCGGGCCATCTACAAGGCCGACAAGGATGTGGCCCGCGTGCTGGATGCCCTGGTGGACGGCACCTTCCCGGACGAGGATGGCATGCTCAAGGAGCTGGCCTCCTCCATCTTGCTGGGCGCGTCCTGGCATCAGCCCGACCATTATTTCGTGCTGCACGACTTTGCCTCCTACATGGCACAGAAGCTCCAGTGCAACCGCGACTACCGCGACAAGCTGGCCTTTGCGAAGAAGTGTCTGTACAATGTCGCCAGCTCGGGCAAGTTCTCCTCCGACCGCACCATCCGCCAGTATGCGGATGAGATTTGGCACGTTTGACGGCGCATCCATCCCCTCTGACGATGCCAGGCCGCAGTTCCTCGGAGCTGCGGCCTTTGCGCTGCGCACAGGCCGGTCTGACTGATGCGCGCAGTCGCCGCGCCCTCGGCTTCATCCGGCAGAACGCGCAAAAAAACGCAGGAAATGCAGTCTTTTGCGCGAAAGCAGGTTGTTTCACCGCGGAACATGTGGTAAACTGATAGAAGCGGCTTTTACAGCCGTTAGATCATAGGATTCATGGGAGTGTGTCAGCATGATCGAAAAATGGGCGACAGATTTTCCCCTGCCCTCCGGCAGCGAGCCCCGCACGGTGTATGTATACGTCCCCGATGAGGCCGAGGACGACCCCGACGCCCGCTATCCCGTGCTATACATGTTTGACGGGCACAATGTGTTCTTCGATGAGGATGCGACCTACGGCAAGTGCTGGGGCATGAAGGAATACATGGACGACACCCACACGCAGATGATGATCGTTGCGGTGGATTGCGACCACAGCCCCGACAATGGCCGGTTGAAGGAGTACTCCCCCTTCAATTTCTCTGCCAAGGGCTTCGGGAGCATCCGCGGGCGCGGAAAAAGCACCATGGATTGGTTCACCCGCACCCTGAAGCCCATGATCGACGAGCGCTATCCGACCATCCCCGACCGGGAAGCAACCTTCATCGCCGGTTCCTCCATGGGTGGTCTGATGAGCCTGTACGCCGTAATTGCCTACAACGATGTGTTCTCCCGGGCAGCCTGTCTCAGCCCCAGCCTATGGGTGGCCCCTCGCCGGGTGGACAAGCTGGTCCGTGACGCGAAACTCACGCCGGATACGGTGATCTATATGGATTACGGCTCCCGCGAGATGGGGAATCACACCGGCATCCGCAAGATCTTTGCCGCCGTCACCGCCAGGCTGATGGACAAGCGCGTCTGGGTCACCAGCCGCATCGTCCCCAATGGCGACCACTGCGAAGCCTGCTGGGAGGAGCAGATCCCCGTGCTGATGCACATCCTCCTCTACGAGCGTGAATAAGTCACCCTGGTGCAAGCAGCCGGGGCGAAAGGAGCCAATGTATGCAGACCTACTACACCAAGTGGTATTCCCCCAGCATCGGCCGGGAGATGGAAATCAAGGTGTACGGCCACGCGGGCCGTCCGGTGCTGTTCATCCCCTGCCAGGACGGGCGGTTCTTTGACTTTGAATCCTTCAAAATGACCGATGTATGGGCCCCCTGGATCGAGAGCGGGCAGTGCATGGTGTTCGCCATCGATACCCTTGACAAGGAGACCTACTCCGCCACCTATGAGCCCTATTGGCGCATCCGCCGCCACGAACAGTGGATCAACTACATATGCAATGAGGTTGTGCCCTTCATGCGCGCCATGGCGAACGACCGCAACGGCTGGACGGGCGTCCCCGGATGTATCGCCTTTGGCTGCTCCCTGGGGGCAACCCACGCGGCGAACCTCTTCTTCCGCCGCCCCGACCTGTTCGACGGGCTGCTGGCCCTCTCGGGCATCTACGACAGCAACTACGGCTTCCCCGGCTACATGGACGAATTGGTCTACGCCAACTCCCCGGTGCACTACCTGGGCGGCATGCCTGCGGATCACCCCTACATCCGCCAGTACAATGAGCACAAGGGCGTGATCGTGGTCGGCCAGGGCCCGTGGGAGATCCCGGACAGCACCTTTGCTTTGCGGGACATCTTCTGGCAAAAGGGCATCCATGTGACCGTGGACGTCTGGGGACACGACGTGGCTCACGACTGGGACTGGTGGTACAAGCAGGTGCCTGTCCATCTGCCCCACATCCTGTAATCGCCGCATACGCATCAAGCGACATTCATCATACAAAGGTGGTATTTTCATGAAAAACTTCGTGTTCATCTCCCCCAACTTCCCCACCAACTACTGGCAGTTCTGCAAGCACCTGAAGGACAATGGGCTGCGTGTGCTGGGCATTGGCGACTGCCCCTACAACGAGCTGCTGCCCGAGCTGCGCGCCTCCCTGCATGAGTATTACAAGGTTGGCAGCATGGAGAACTACGACGAGGTCTACCGCGCCGTGGCGTTCTTCATCAGCAAGTACGGCCGCATCGACTGGCTGGAGAGCAACAACGAATACTGGCTGGAACGCGACGCGATGCTACGCACCGATTTCCACATCACCTCCGGCTTCCAGGTGGAGGACATGGAGCGCATCAAGTACAAGTCCAAGATGAAGCCCTACTACGAGGCGGTGGGCATCAAGACCGCCCGCTACCACATGGTGGACGACTTCAAGGGCTGCCGGAAGTTCATCGACGAGGTGGGTTATCCGGTCATCGTCAAGCCGGACAATGGCGTGGGCGCATCCAGCACCTACAAGCTCAAGAGCGACGACGAGCTCCAATCCTTCCTTGCCAGCAAGGAGGCCCATGTTTCCTACATCATGGAGGAGTTCATCACCGCGGAGGTCAACAGCTACGACGCGATCATTGACTCCAAGGGCGAGCCGATCTTCGAGACCGGCAACGTGACCCCCAACTCCATCATGGACGTGGTGAACAACGGCGACAACTCCATCTACTACATCGTCAAGAACCTGCCCGAGGATACCCGCAGGGCCGGCCGCGCCACGGTGAAGTCCTTCCGCGTGAAGAACCGCTTCGTGCACTTTGAGTTCTTCCGCCTGACCGCTGACCATCCCCACATGGGCAAAAAGGGCGACATCGTGGCCCTGGAGGTCAACATGCGCCCCTGCGGCGGCTTCTCCCCCGATATGATGAACTTCGCCAACTCCACCGATGTGTACAAGATCTACGCGGATATGATCGCCTACGATTCCTCCATGAAGGGCGTGGGCGAGCGCAACTACTGCGCTTTCGCCGGCCGCCGCGATGGCAAGAACTTCAAGCTGACCCATGACCAGCTGTGCAAGAAGTACGCTTCCAGCCTGAAGATGGTGTCCCGCATTCCCGACGCGCTCTCCGGCGCGATGGGCAATCTGATGTACGTCGCCACCTTCCCCACCGAGGAGGCCATGAGCGCCTTCTATGCCGACGCGTGCGAAACCTGGTAAGGCGCTGCACCGAATGCATCCATAGGACGCGTCCCGCAACTGTCGGGACGCGCCTTTTGTATTTGCAATTTCACCTGTTTCCTTTTGGGAAGATCTGTGCTATAATGGTTGTGTATACGTCTATTTCCGCAAACGCATTCATTAGGAGGCAGGCCTATGCGTATCCTGATCGTCGGTGATGGCAAGGTGGGCCATACCCTGGCCACGGAGCTGCTCCGGGAGGGTCATGATATTACGATCATCGACCAGAATGAGGACGTGATCAGAAAAACCGAGGACAACCTCGACGTGATGTGCATCCTCGGCAACGGTGCGAACGCCTCCACGCTGATGGAGGCCGGGGTCGACCATGCGGACATCCTCATCGCCGCCACCGCATCCGATGAGATCAACATGCTTTGCTGCCTGATCGGCAAGAAGCTGGGCGCGAAGTTTTCCATTGCCCGCATCCGCGACCCGGAATACAGTGAATCCCTCCAGCTGCTCCAGCACGAATTGGGCATTGATATGACCATCAACCCGGAGCGCGCCGCTGCCCTGGAGATTTCCCGCATGCTGCGCTACCCCTTTGTCAACAACATCGAGCCCTTTGCCAAGGGCCGCGTGGAGCTGGTGGAATTCCTGGCCCGCGATGCCGACGTGATCGTCGGCAAGCCCCTCAGGGAGCTGACCTCCCGACATTCCGACCTGCCCAAGGTGCTCTACTGTGCGGTGGAACGGGAAGGCGAGGTCGTTATTCCCGGCGGCGACTTCGTTATCGAGCCGGGCGACCGCGTCCACGTCGCTGCGGATATGCTTACGGTGACCCAGTTCTTCCGCCACATTGGCCGCAGCGCCAAGCCCGTCAAGGACGTGATGATCCTGGGCGGCGGTCGCATCAGCTATTACCTGGCGAAGATGATCGAGAAGATGAACATCCGCGTGGTGATGTTTGAGATCAACCCGGAAAAGGCGAAAACGCTCTCCGAATTGCTGCCCCATGCGGACATCATCCTGGGGGATGGCACCGATCAGGATCTGCTGGATCAGGAGAACATCGCGGGGATGGATGCGTTCATCGCCCTGTCCGACCGCGACGAGGAGAACCTGATGGCCGGACTATACGCAAAAACCCACGGCGTGCCCAAGGTGATCGTGAAATCCAACCGCTTTGCCTATAAGGACGTGATTGCCAACCTGGGCCTGGAGAATCAAATCAGCCCGCGCCTCATCACCTGCAACACGCTGCTGCGCTATGTGCGCGCCCGCGTCAACGCCCGGGGCACCACCATTCAGAAGCTCTACCGCCTGGTGGATGGCAAGGCAGAGGCGCTGGAATTCATCGCCAAGAAAGGCGACCCCTACATTGGCATCCCGCTGCGCCAGCTGACCGTCCGCAAGGACGCGCTGGTGGCCATCATATTGCACAACGGAAAGGTCGTCGTGCCCTTTGGTGACGACACGATCGACGCCGGTGACAATGTGGTCATCATCTCCACCGCCAGCGGGATTTCCGATCTGAACGAGGTCATCAAGAAATGAATATCAAGCTGGTTTTCCGGCTGCTCGGCGCCATTCTCCTGGTGGAGGCGGCAGCCATGCTTCCTTCGCTGTGCATCGCCCTGGGCTATGGCGAGGGCGACGCGTTGGCCTTTGTGTGGACCATTCTGCTGATCCTGCTGGTGGGGCTGCCGATGCGCCTGCTATCCCGGGTGGAGCAAACCAATCTGCGCGCCCGGGAGGGCTTCCTGATCGTATCCCTGTCCTGGGTGCTGCTGTCGGTGTTCGGATCGCTGCCCTTTGTCATCAGCGGCGTGATCCCCCACCCCGTCGATGCGCTGTTTGAGGCCGTGTCCGGCTTCACCACCACCGGTGCGTCCATCATGACGCAGATCGACAGCCAGCCCCACGGCATCATGTTCTGGCGTTCCTTCACCCACTGGATCGGCGGCATGGGCGTGCTGGTGCTGACACTGGCGCTTTTGCCGCAGATGTCTGGCCGCACCAGCCACCTGGTTCGCGCAGAATCCCCCGGCCCCACCCTGTCGAAGATCGTCCCCCGCATGGGCGACACCGCCAAGATTCTCTACCTGATTTACGGCGCGCTGACGCTCCTGGAGTTCCTGCTGCTGATGCTGGCCGGGATGAACGCCTTCGACGCGGCCATCCACGCCTTTGGCACGGCGGGCACGGGCGGCTTTAGCAACTACGGCGCAAGCGTCGGGCACTTTGATTCAGCGCTGATCGACGCAATCATCACCGTGTTTATGGTGCTCTTCGGCGTGAACTTTGTCATGTACTACAAGGCCATCACCGGCGCGTGGCACGAGATCCGCGCCAATGAGGAGCTGAAGTGGTACCTGTCCATCTTCTTTGGCGCGATGCTCATCATCACGCTCATCATCCTGCCCGAGCAGGGCAATGTGTTCACGGCGCTTAGGTATTCGTCCTTCCAGGTGGCGTCGATCATCTCCACCACGGGCTTTGCCACCGCAGACTTCGACTTGTGGCCAGTGGCAGCAAGGATGCTGATCTTCTGCGTGATGTTCGTCGGCTCGTGCGCGGGCTCCACTGCGGGCGGTATGAAGATCTGCCGCATCGGCATGCTGAGCAAGCAAGCCCTGCGGGAAGTGCGCCACTCCATCCAGCCCCGCAAGACCATGGTGGTCCGCTTTGATGGCAAGGCGGTGGACGAGGGTGTGCTGCGCCAGGTCGCGACCTTCGCGTTCCTCTACATGATACTGATGATCCTCGGCGGCTTCCTGCTTTCTCTGGAGGGCAAGTACGACGTGCAGACCAACCTGACCGCTGCGCTGACCTGCGTGAGCAATGTCGGCCCGGGGCTGGGCGCTGTCGGGCCGTCGGGCAATTTCGCCGGGTATGGGCCGCTGTCAAAACTGCTGCTGAGCTTCCTGATGCTGGCCGGCCGCCTGGAGATCTTCCCGATGCTGGCGCTGTTCCATCCCGCCACGTGGCGCAAATAATGATGAATTCGCTGACGGCTTCGTCAGCGTTTTTTTGTGGCGCAAAAGGACGGCAGCCTGCTTGAAGCTGCCGTCCGGGATGGTTATTCGTCAATGTTTTGTTCGTCGCTTTGCGGGTACTGGCGGTTCGCCGTGCGGCGGCCTACCCGCTGGACACGCTGGGTGTCACCCGTCTGGGGCGCGCTTGGCTCCTGGGCCGCGGGACGGGCGTAGCTGCTCTCCGCATACCCCTGGGCGTCATGGTAGGGCGCGTACCGGTTGGTGGTCTGGTTCTGCGCTCCCTCCGGACGACGCGCGGTGGCCTGCTGGTCGGGGTACATGCCCGTGCGGGGCTGACCCTGCGTGCTGCGGGCATAGGGACGCTGCTGTGCGCGCGCCTCCTGGGCACGGCGCTGGGCCGCGCGCATGGCGATCCGGCGGCGATTCTGCTGATAGCGTACCAGGGCGAACACACCGCCCACCGCCAGCAGGAGCAAGCCCACCACCACAGCCCAGATGAGCGCTGAGCCGCCGTCGCTGCTCTCGGTGGTCGGATAGGTCACATCGGGCAGCGGATTGAAGGTCGGCGTAGCCGTGGGGGACGCCGTCGGGGACGCAGTGGCCCAGCCGGGCAGCGGCTCCAGGGTCGGGGTGTTCTGGATGGGCGGAACCGTACCGATGGGATTGAAGGGCGCAAAGCTGGCGTATACGTCGGGGTTCTTGTTCACCCACTGGTCCTCGGCGGACACGATACCGCCGGTACCGGTGAAGCCCACATCGTCCATCGACGTGTTGCTGGACGCGGTGTTATTCTTGATGCCCTGCAGGTACTCCTCGCTCCCCAGGAAGCTCTCCAGCTCGGTGATGGTCATCTGCTTGAAGAAATCCCCATGGATGTAGCCTGTTTTTTCGCCGTAGCTGACCTTGTACCAGGTCACGCCGTTCACCTGCTCAGCGCCCAGCACCAAGCAGAAGGCGTAGCGCTTGAGCTCACCCACGCGCTTGGCGCTCGTGGAGGGTTCTTCACGCCAGTTGACGGAGCTGGCGTCCACATAGCCATAGGAGGACAATCCGTTGGTGTCAAAGGGCAGATTGGTGGTCACGGGTTCGGGCGTGGCATGGATGCGGTCGAGGTATTCTTCCTCCTCCGCGATGGTCAGCATGCGCACCAGGTCGGCCCGGATGTAGCCCCAATAGCCCTGGTAGTTCACGGAATGCCAGTACTGCCCATCCGCCGGGGTCTGCCCGGTGATGTACACAATGGTGCCGGCATCCAGGTTATCAATAATGCGGCTGAATTCGCTGGCCATCTGGCGGAAGGGCACCTCCGCGCCCAGCACCACGCCGTAGCCCTGCAGCTGCATGGGTTCGGGGGTAGCGGTGACCAGCTCGGTGGGCTCGGGCGTGTTGTTCTGCGCTTCCCAGAAGAGCAGATAGGGCTCGGCCTCCTTGTCGGTGATTCTGCGCAGCGCAGCATCCGGCACGAAGCCCGCCTGCTTGTTCAGCGTGGATACGATGGCCCACATTTCGCCCGTATTGGGGTCGGGCACCTGATTGACCACGTTAACCAGCTCATTGGCGGCCAGACTTTGGATCACCGTCATTTCCGACGAGCTGATGCCCGTGCGCAGCTCCGTTGCCCGGGTGGTCAGCGCGTAGCCGACATAGGGCGTGGGGCTGGGAGACGCCGTGGGCGTTTCGCTGGGGAGCGCGGTGGGCGTGGCTGTTTCGACGGGCAGCGGCTCCAAGGTGGGCGTGAACGTGGGAGGCGGCGTGATCTCCTCAATCGGCGCTTGGGTCGGGACGTAGGTGGGCGTCACAGTAGGCGTTGCGGTGGGCGTAGCAGTAGGCGTCACGGTGGGGGTAGCAGTGAGCGTCGCAGTCGGCGCGGGCGTGAAGGTGGGCGCTGGGGTGCTGCCCGATGCATAAGCATCGCTTTGGGCCTGCGTCATGATCTCGAGGTAATTGCTCATCATGTAGCCGTACTTGCCATCGACGATAACCTGAGCCCACACCTCATGCGCGTCATTGTAGGTTTCCTGCAGGACGTACACCTTGGAATTCGTGCTCATCCGCTTGATCACGGTGTCCTTGCGAGCCGTACTGGGCTCGGAGCGCAGCGCGACGCTGTTGCCAGTCACCGTCGCATACCGGTAGACGTTCTCCCCCACCGGGATGGGCGTTTCATACACCAGCTTGTCGAAGGCCAGGACAACCTGGGCGGGATTCGCCTCGCCCTCGCGGGACACATAGACCTGCACCGGCTTGGCGCTGGTGGGGTCATAGCCGCTGGGGACGCGGTTGGCTTCCGCCTGGATGGTATGGTAACCGGTCGTCAGCTCCATCGTGAAGGGGCTGATGATCGCGTTGCCCTGCGCATCCACATAATTCACAATGATGGTCGCTTTCTTTTCCGGTGCGCGGTAGTAGAAGGCGATTTCCTCCGGGTCGGTGGTGCCGTCAGCAAAGACCTGAACGCGCAGCGTGTTCTCCATCATCAGCTCGTAGCCGGCGGGGAGATCGGTGGGATTGGCCTGGATGGTGTACGTGCCGGGCGCAATCTGCACATATTGAGTCGTTGCAATCAAGCGGCCCTCAGTGTCGTAGTAGCTCACAGGCAGTGTGAACTCCTGGGGCGCCTGCACCTGCTGGTAATAGAACACCACCTGGTTCTGGCTGGGCACACCATCGCGCACGGTGATGCTCACCTGGGTATCCGTACCGGCGAAGATCTCATAGCCCGCGCGCAGGTTTTCCGGCCTGGCCTCAATGATGTGGGTACCATTGCTCAGCTCGACGGTCTGGGCATCCGCCACATCCTCGCCCCGGTCGTCACGGTAGTACACATGCACGGTGGCCTTCTGCTCTTCCTCCTGGGCCTTGCGGTAATAGAAGGCGATCTCCTGGGGAGAGAAGGTGCCGTTCTCGTACACCTCCACGGTGATGGAGGCATCGCTGACCAATTCATAGCCTGTGGGGACATGAGCTGCGTCCGGCTGAAGCTGATAAGTGCCGGCGGGCAGCGTCACGCTTTGGGGATCGGCGATTTCCGCGCCGTAGGTGTCAAAGTAGCTGACCTTCACCACCGCGGAGGCAGGCTTGGTCTGCTTGAGACGGTAGTAGAAGTACACATCCGTTTGGCTGGCAACGCCGCCCGATATGGTGATGCTGACCTCGGTCTGCATGCCGGGGGCGAGCTCGTAATCCGCCGAGAGGCCCTCGGGCGCGGCCTGGATCACATACACGCCGTCCGCTTCAAAGCGGTGGGCCTGCACGGGGGCCACGTCGCGGCCACGGTCGTCCTGATAGTGCACGGTGACGGTCACCGGCTCCAGGCGACAGCGGAAGGACACCACTTCGGTGCTAATCGTGCCATCAGCGGCTACCTCCACCAGCTGGGACTGGTTTTCCTCCACCATGTAACCGGACACCTTGCTGCCATCCGGCTGGATGGTATATACGCCGGGAGCGAGCTCCATGGTGTCGCGGAGGATGACCGTACCGTCCGCCAGCTGATAAATGACGGTCAGCTTGGCGGTGGCAGTTTCTGTTTTTTGGCCCTCAAAGTAGAAATCGACGCTGCCGGGCTGGGTGCTGCCATCGTCATAAACGGTGACCTCCACGGACGTATTGCCCACGGGAATCAGGCCGCTGACCAGGCTTTCATCGACGGAAACGATAGATGTACCCACAGACAGCTGGACGCTGGTAGACACCAGCAAGCCCTGCTCCACGTGCACATAGTTGACCGGGATGGTGACCTCCACCGGGGCGACGTAGGCATCGCGGTAGATGAACTGCACGTTCGCCACGCTGGCGGAGCCATCCGCATAGACGGTGACCTCCGCGTAGCCAGCGCCGGTCAGCTCATAGCTGCCCACCAGGTCGCTGCTGGGGGTGACGGTGTGCGTGCCCTCCGGCAGGGTGATTTCCTTCACGTCCAGGGTTGTGCCGTTCTCGTGCAGGTAGTACACCGGGATGGTTGCTTCCACCGGGGCGGGATCATCATAGTAGAAAACCACGCTGGCCAGGTCCGTGGTGCCGTCCGGGTACACGGTGATGGTCACCGCCGCGTCGCTCGACAGCACATAGCCGTCCACCTTGGCGCTGTTGGGCAAGATGGTGTGCGTGCCGGGGGCGAGGTACACCTCCTGGAAGTCGAGGGTCGCGCCATTCAGGTGGTAGTAGGCCACCGGCACGGACACCTCTGCCACGGGCGTGGGGGTGGGTTCCTCGGTGGGGACAGGCGTGGGCGTGGCATCCTGACGGTACAGGAAGGTGATCTCCGGCGGATTGGCGTTGCCATTCTGATCCACCACGACATTGACCGACTCCGGCCCAAGGATGGTATACCCCTGGGTGCTGGCGGAGGCTGCCCACACCGTGGTGGTTTCCCCTGCCCAGCACTCCACATACTGGGCGTCCAGCTGCATGCCGTCCTCTGTGGCGTAGGTTACCATCACCTGCACCGGGAATGGCGTGAACTGCTCCTCCTGGGGCATGGGCTGGGAGGACACATACAGCATGATGGGCAGATCGGCCTGCTGTCCGTCCACCGCAAAGAACAGGGGGTAGGCGGACGCGGGAGACAGGTCGCGCGCGTCCATCTCATCCGTCCAGGTGAAGGACAGGGTTTGACCGCCCATATCATCCACCAGGTAGAAGGTGTAGGCGGGATTGGACGTCACTGCCTCCACCGTCAGCGTCTGATACGTGGCGGATGGATCCACATTGACCCAATAAGCCCGCTCCGTGCTTTGCGGCACGGGCTGGGCCGTCGCAGACTTCTCCTGGCCGTTCGCGTTCATCCAGCGGAGGCTCAGAACGAGCTCATCCCAAATACTGGATGCGTAAGCGGGGGTTAGGCAAGTCGTGATGCAGATCATCGCCGTCAGCAGAAAGGCTGCGATACGGCTGAGACACACTGCGCCATTGTGTTTCATGGCGTGTCCCTCCTTTGTCAAGGAATCATAAAGGTTGTCATGATATATTATACTGCTATCATCATCTTTCGTCAATGACAGGCAGCTGAATCAAAACGCCCGGGCGGAATTTCCATCTGCCTTGGCAGGAATCCCCCGCCCCGCGTCGAATCAGTAAAGCAAATCACATGCGGGAGGCATACAGATGAACGAGGAGAAGCTGATTGAAACCTACCAGGACGGCAAGGTTGTGTTTGAGGGCAAGATCATCCGCCTGGAGCACTGGACCGTGAAGCTCCCCAACGGCAAATCGGCCCTGCGGGAGGTGGCCTGCCACCCCGGCGCGTCCGCCGTCGTGGCGCTGGATAAGGACGGGAACATCATCCTCGTGCGCCAGTACCGCGCGCCCATCGGGCGGCTGACGATGGAGATTCCGGCTGGCAAGTTCGACCACCCGGGTGAGGATCCCCTCCTGTGCGCCCAGCGTGAGCTGAGCGAGGAAACCGGCCTGATCGCTGATTCTTGGCGGAAGCTGACCGTGCTGGAAACCACGCCCGGCTTTTGCAACGAGCGCATCCACATTTATCTGGCCACGGGATTGCGCCAGGGCGAAACCCATCCGGATGAGGACGAGTTTGTCGCGACCCTCCGCATGCCGCTCGCAGAAGCGGTATCAAAGGTCATGGACGGCACGCTGCGCGACGGCAAGACCGCGCTGGCCATCATGATGGCCTCTGCCGCTTCCAAAGAGTAAACGAGGCAGGGCTGCGTTTTCTTCCCCCGCGGGAAAAAAGATGACAAAAATGTTTCCAGTTTGCCTTTTTCGTGATGCCAAGACCTGCGTGAAAGGAGTGTCCACATGGCTGACAAAAAGCGCAGCGATCGCCGCTTTGCGATGCTCATCACCGTCCTGATGATCCTGCTGCTTCTGGCCGTTTGGCTGTTTGTGTACGGCTGCGCCACCAACGGCATCCCTGTGCCCCAGCTGCCGGGGCGGGAGCTGTCTGCCTGCGGGGCGATGCTGTGCCATGGGTGAGCGTTGCTTTCTGTTGCGCTGGCTGACGCTACCCGCCGCCGAGCCAGACACGCCCCAGGCCTTCTTCGCCCGGCTTCCGGTGCTTCAGACAGAGCGTCTGATCCTGCGCAAAATGACCATGCGGGACGCCCCCGATGTGTACCGCTACGCCCGCGACCGAGAGGTGGCCCGCCATGTGCTATGGGAGGCTCACCAGTCCATCCTGGACACGCGGGGGTACATCCGCTACCTGCAAAGCCAGTACCGCAACGGCGAGCCGGGCAGCTGGGGCATTGTGCTGCGGGAAACCGGGCGGGTAATCGGCTCGATCGGGTATATGAGCTATTCGGCGGAGCACAGCACGGTGGAGATTGGCTACTCCCTCTCCCGGGAGCACTGGGGCAAGGGGCTGATGACGGAGGCGCTGACCGCCGTCATGGACGAGACCTTCCGCGTGCTTGGGCTGCACCGGATTGAGGCGATGCACTTCACCGACAACCCGGCCAGCGGGCGCGTGATGGAAAAATGCGGCATGCAGCACGAGGGCCATTTGCGGGAGCGCATCTGCTGCAAGGGCGTGTTCCGAGATGTTGAAATGTGGGCCATCCTGCGCAAGGATTGGGAGAAGCGCGGCGCATCCGCATGCAATCGGATATAAAAATGGCGTTGGGATCATGTCCCAGCGTCATTTTCTGATTCCAGCCTGATGCCGGAAATGGTGATGGCCCGGAAATCCACCTCTTCGCCCATGCACTTCATGCAGTTATCACAGATTTTGTTCGGATCCAGGTCACAGCGGTCACATTCGCCGCAGCCATCGCAGATTTTTCCGTCCTGCAGGATGCATTCCTTTTTCGGATTCATGTGTCTTCGCCTCCCATGCCTGTCAAGCGGCTTCATTATAGCACAGAAAGGGGGTTTCGCAAAGGTTTTTTTCTTAAATATCGAACAACTGTTTGATTTTTGTTTGCATCTATGTTATAATGTTCCCATCCCTCAACACTAAATGTAAGGCGGTAGTGTTATGCAAAGACCCCGTGGCGATAATCAGCAGCGCATCCTTGATTTCATCAAGTCGGAGATTCAGACCAAGGGCTATCCGCCGTCCGTGCGGGAGATTGCCCTGGCGGTAGGGCTCAAGTCCACATCGACCGTGCATGGGCATCTCCAGCGGCTGGAAAAGCGCGGCTTGCTCCATCGGGATGCAATGAAGCCCCGCGCCATGGAGATCATGGGCGACCCGAACTTTGTGCGCAACAATTCCACCGCGGTGCCCGTGGTGGGCCGGGTCACGGCTGGCGTGCCCATCCTTGCGGAGGAAAACCTCGATGAATACGTAGTCATCCCCGAGGTCATGCTGGGCGATGGTGAACACTTCATCCTGTTGGTTCGCGGCGATTCGATGATCGAGGCCGGCATCCTCAATGGTGACTACATCGTGGTCAAGAAGTGCAGCGAGGCCCACAACGGGGATATTGTGGTGGCCATGATTGACGATTCCGCCACGGTGAAGCGCTTCTTCAAGGAGAACGGCCACTTCCGCTTGCAGCCCGAGAACAGTGCCATGGCGCCTATCTACGCGGATGAGGTCACGATCCTGGGCAAGGTCGTATCCCTGTACCGCCTGGTGAAGTAATCCTGGCTTTTTCCCTCTTTGCCGACGAACGATGCATAAAAATCTTGTGACAAGTTTTTTAATACCTTGTCAAAGAGTATTTATTATGGTATGATAGTATCGAGCAACGGCAAGGAGGTTTTTATTGTGGAAAGCATGGAAACAAAGCACCGGATTTCCATCCCCAAATACACCCTGGGCGAGGAGCTGATGAACAGCATCACCCATGGCATCGGCGCAGGGCTGGGCATCGCCGCCCTTGTGCTGTGCGTCGTCAAGAGCTGCCGACCGCTGGACGGGTACAAGCTGGCCTCCAGCATCGTGTTCGGGCTAACAACGACGCTCCTGTATCTGATGAGCTGCCTCTACCACGCGCTCAAGGTCAACCGAGCCAAGCGCGTTTTCCGCGTGATCGACCACTGCACCATCTTTCTGCTCATCGCCGGGACGTACACGCCGTATACGCTCATCACGCTGCGCGGCACGGTCGGGTGGGTGCTGTTCGGGGTAGTATGGGGTGTCGGCATCCTCGGGATTGTGCTCAACGCGGTGAATCTCCGACGGTACGCCAAGGTGTCCGTAGCCTGCTACATCATGCTGGGCTGGGTGGTGCTCTTCTCCATCAAGCAACTGGTAGCCGCCCTCGCACCGACGGGGCTGTGGTTGCTGCTGTCAGGCGGCATCGCCTACACGGTGGGCGCCATCCTGTACGGCATCGGAGCCAAAAAGCGGTACTTCCACTCCGTGTTTCACTTTTTCTGCCTGCTTGGCACCGCGCTGCATTTCTTCTCGATTTATCTTTACGTACTGTAACGGAGGACGCTATGCACCAGGACATTTCATGGCCGCTGGAAAAAAACGCGCTGTATGCGCTGCTCTCGCAGCAGCTTGCCGCCCTGGTGGAAGGCTGCCTGCCGGTGTCCGCGCTATCCAACGCGGCAGCGCTTTTGTGGGAAGAGCTGCCTGATATCAACTGGGCCGGGTTTTACCTTTTGAAGGGCGACATGCTGCACCTGGGGCCTTTCCAGGGGAAAACGGCTTGCGTGCAGATTCCCGTGGGGCGCGGTGTTTGTGGCACTGCGGCAGCGACAAGACAAATTCTGGTGGTCAGAGATGTTCATGAGTTTCCAGGACACATTGCATGTGACGCGGCTTCCCGGTCGGAGATTGTGCTGCCCCTGCTCAGGGATGGCACGCTCTATGGCGTGATGGATATCGACGCACCCATGGTGGCCCGGTTTGACGAGGCAGATGCGGCTGGCCTAAACGCCCTGTGCGATGTGCTGATGCAGCAGGTGGAGTGGAACAACGGGCTGCTGTAATCCCCCATCAAAAAAAGACTCATACACGCTTGCGGATCGTGCGGCGCGCATGAGTCTTTTTGCATGCGGACTGATCTGCGCCCCTCCCCTGACTTTGGGATAATCGCACGAAAACGGCCGCTGTGTTTCCACAGCGGCCGCAGCTTTCCTTGCGGATGCGATTACTTCGCGTTGAAGGTGTCGCAAGCAGCCTGCCAGGCGGGCATGCCAGCTTCGATCAGCTCAGCGGGAGTAGAGCCACCCAGGCTCCACAGCAGGGAGCTGCCCAGGATGTCGTTGGAGGTGCCCAGCAAGACAACCTTGTTGGACGCAGCGTGCTCGGCTTGACGCAGCATGGCGTAGGTCTCGTCCACAGCACGGTCATCGGTGTAGTTGTACTTGTTGCCGATCCAGGCGTCCTCATCGTCGTAGCCGGGGGTCGCGTTGGTCCACATGTCAACGATGAACATGATGTTGGCCACTTCTTCCTCGGTGTACACATTGGGGATCAGGTAGGTGTTCTCAGAAGCCACATGGATGTAGTTGTCGCCCTCGTTGGGCACGGGGAAGGCCACGCAGCCCCACTCGTCTTCCATGTCAGCCATTTCGGAGTTGTCGTTGTAGCCGCCGTAGGTCTGGTAGACATAGAAGGCGAAGGTGCCGGCCTTCCAAGCCTCCTTGAACCAGTCCCAGTTCGCGCCTTCGGGAGTGGGAGCCCAGTACTTGGACTGCATTTCCTTGCCCCAGTTCAGCGCGGTCAGGGTCGCTTCGGAATTCATGGTGGGCTGCAGCTTGCCATCGGCATCAAAGTCGAAGTAGGAGCCGCCATTGCCGAACACGGCCAGGTTGTACATGTCGTCGCCAGAGCCACCGAAGCCCCAAACGTCGATCACGCCGTCGTTGTCCAGATCCTGAGTGGTGGCCTTCAGCATGTCTTCAAAGGCAGCCCAGGTCCAGGTGCCAGCGGCCTGCATGTCATAGATGGTGTTCCAGTCGATGTTCGCTTCTTGCAGGATGCGCTTGTTGAAGTACACGCAGCCACGGGGCTCAGAAGCGCCAGTGGAGAAGCCGTAGACCTTGCCGCCCATGGACCAAGCGTCGATGGTGGCCTGGTTGAACTTCTCAGCGGAGAAATCATAGTTGATGGGCGCAGCCACACCGTTGGCCACCAGGGAGCCGACCTTGCCGGGCTCGATGATGTAGGCGCGGTAGGAGCCATCGGGAGCGGACACGAAGTTGATCATGTGCTCCGCGCAAGTGCCCCAGTCGCCACCCTGGATCTGCACGATCTTCACATTGTAGGTGGCTTCCAGCCAGTCACGGTAGTCGTACTGAGCCTGCTGTTCCTCGGTGGGTTCAGCCACGCGGTCAGCGCTGCCAGTCCAGTAGTCGTAGATGGTCACGGTCTTGCCGCCGAAGTCAAGGCCTTCCTTGACAGCGGGGTAGCCTTCGGGGGCCTCGGCGAACGCGATGCTCGCGCAGAGCATCATCGCAGCCAAAACCAGAGCAACCAGTTTCTTCATAAGGGGTTCCTCCTTTTTATTTCTATATAAGCGATTCACCAAGGTGCAATTCGCTTATACAGTAACGATGCTATTTGTGACTTTTGTCACAACCACACTTCAATTATACACCAGCTATGCCTAAATAGCAAGATGTATATTGTTTATTTTTTGTCCTTTTTTTATTATTCCTTGCTGCCGGTCATCGCCAGGCTCTGCACGAAGAGCTTCTGCGTGAAGCAGTAGAGAATAATCAGCGGGATGCAGCAGATGAGCACGCCGATGGCAATCAGCTGCTGCTGGCGGCCGTTGGGGACGATAACCGCCTTGGACACATCCGCGGAGAAGTAGCGGCTCATGCGGGACACGATGGAGGACAATTCCACTGAGTACACGCTGTAGGAGCTGAGGAAGTTGCGGCTGTAGAATAGATCCGTCCACTGCCAGACGAAGGAGAACAGGAAGCAGCTGGCAATGGTGGGCATGGCGTCGGGTAGCATGATCTGCGTGAAGGTGCGCAGGGTGCTGCAGCCATCCACGAAGGCCGCTTCCTCCAGGCTGTCGGGGACATTCTTGAAGTACTGCCGCAGCATGTAGATGTACAGACCGTTCTTCAGGCCCATGCAGGTCAGGCTCATCATGGCATAGGGGATGAGGGAGGTGCGCAGGTTGATGGGCTTGCCGTTGATGGCCTTGAAGATGCCCAGGATGTCAAAGTTCGCAAAGCTCATGTAAAGGGAGGTCTGGATCGTCGTCGGGGGGACGATGATCAGCAGCACCACGCAGGCGAACCAGAACTTCTTGAGCGGGAACTGGTAACGGGCAAAGCCGTATGCCACAAAGGTGCAGGACACCACTTGGAGCAGCGACACCAGCAGGGAGATCCACAGCGTATTGATCATCGACGTGGGGAAGTTGGTCAGGTCAAAGACGATCTTGTAGTTCTCCAGCGTCAGGTGGCGCGGCACCAGCACGATGGTGGAATCGTACAGGTCGCTTTCCACCATGAAGCCAGTGGAGAAGCGGATCAGGATGGGCTGGATGATCATGAAGCACAAGCCGAACATCAGCAGCGCGCGGGCCACGGAAATGCACTTGCGCTTGATCTCCCGTTGAAGCAGGTATCCTTCGCTGCGGCGGTTGCGATCCCAGAAGTTCTTGTTCTTGCCAATGAAGACCGTATTGTTCTTACTCATAAGACTTCACCGCCTTGGAGATGATGAACGAGCTGATGCCGATGAAGGCAAGGGCAATCGCGAAGTAGAGCCAGCTCATTGCGGCAGAGATGCCGAACTTGAAGTCCTGATAGGTGACCTGGTAGATCAGCTCCATCACCCTGTTGTCGTTCTTCATGAAGAAGTCGATGATGGTGTAGATGCAGTTGACCAACAGCAGGGGGCTGACCATGGGGAAGGTAATCTTCCAGAAGCCTTCCCAGGCGGAGCAGCCTTCCACGTCCGCCGCCTCGTACAGGGAGGGCGAAATGGACTGCAAGCCGGAGAGGAACACGATGATCTGAATGCCGGAGGCCATCACGATGTCGTAGATGGAGTCGATCATCTTGAACACAACGTCAAAGAATTCTCTGGCCATGCCGGACACGGAGAGCAGATCCTGCAGGGCCTGTGAGATGTTGATGCCCGAGGAGCCCTCCACGGCCTCCGCCATACCAGCCATCATGTCGTAGAACTCGTTCTGATGCTCGATGCCGGGCAGCACGCCTGAGGACAGGATGACGGGCAGGAAGAAGATCGCGCGGCAGAGCACGCGGCCCTTGAATTCCTGGTTGAGAATGACCGCGATGACGAAGCTCAGCACCAGCGTGGCGATGGTGTTGATGATCATCTGGCCGACTTCCTCCACCAGATACGTGTTGTATTCCGGATCCACCAGCAAGGCGTGCTTGTAGTTGTTGATGCCCACCCAGGTCTGGCTGTAGCCCTGCCCGGGGATGAGCTTCACATCATTGAAGGAGAACCAGAAGGATTCCAGCAGGGGCTTGGCCATAAAGACGCAGAAGCCGATGATGAAAGGCAGGATAAACAGGGTGCCGATGCGGGCATTGCGGGCTCGCATGGTATGGAACGTTTTGTTCTTGGGCATAAAGGGGATGTAAATGTACAGAGCATCCACAATGCCGTCATACCAATGCTCGCGGGATGCGTTCATATTCGCTGCCATCCTTTACTGCCCCCTTTCCACAGTGTAGTCGCGGCCCTGGACGGTCACGCCGCCCTCAGCGTAGGCTTCACTGCCGTAGTTCACATAGACCTTGGTACCGTCCTCATAGCCGGTGACGGACACGTCCGCCGTCAGCCAATCGTGGTAGACGATGCGCTGGCGATTGAGGCCCGCCATATCCTTCTGATAGCGGACGATGAGGGCGTTAGCCGCTTCCGCCAGGGAGGCATAGTTCGCGCCGAAGAAGTTGCTGTGGTAGGTGTCCTGAAGCACCTTGCCATCCTCGGCCATGAAGGTGAAGTTCAATCCCGCGCCGTATTCGACGCAGCGCAGGAACTCCTGCACATAGTCGCCCGACAGGTTGAGAGGCTCGCCGGTGTAGTCCTTCATGCCGTGCAGCGCGATCTGGTAGAAGGGCACCGCCTCGTCGATGATGTTGTAGGGCGTACCGGTCAGGTCCATATCGGTGATCAGATCAGCGTAGGGCATCGCGTAATCGTTGCCCATGCGGATCATCACGCGCTGGCCCTGGGCCTTGGCGTCCAGCATGCTCTGAACGTTCATGCGTATGACCTCTTCGCGGGTGACGGTATCCTTGGGGTTGTAGTCGCCGCTGAGCAGGAAGCCGATATCGCGGAAGGAAATGCCGTAGGCCTTCATTTCCGACAGCTTGCCAATCAGGTTGTCGGTGTTGCGCTTGGCGTAGTCAGGCTTGACGAGGTAGTAGCTATTCAACCAGCTTGCAGTCTGATAGGTAACCACGTCAAAGGGCTCGAGGTACACCTGCTCTCGGGTGGTGTAGCGGGCCGCGTTGTTGAAGGCGATGAAGCCTTCCTTCACGCCGCTATCGTAGGCAAAGCAGTTCACGCCGTCAAAGTAGAGGGGCACGTTCATTTCCTTTGCCCGCTCAATCAGCTGGCTCATGGCCTTGCTGCCGCCCAGCTGGCGCTGCACCTTCACGCTGGTCATGACCTTTTGGGTCACGCCGCCGTTGGCCCAGCCCGCATAGCGGATGCTCAGGTTCTTCACTCCCCTACCGACCATGTCGGAGATGATCTCCTCCGCCTGCTGGAAGGTGGTGGTGGCATAGGGTACCTTCACGGGGACGCCGAACCTGACAACCTTCTTGTCAATGGCGCCGACCAGCTCCACCGACACGGGGCTCACCTCGGAGGCGGACGCTGCGGTCAATTCCGGATACCGCGCCTCCAGGTAGTCGCCATAGGCGTTGGCCATGTCCACATAGCTGGCGGTGTTCAGGAAGCGGTAGCGGTGGACGATGGTCTCCTGGGGCACCTCTTTTTCAAACATGTACACCAACTGCGCAGTCTTGGCAGACACATTGTACTGATCCGCGTGGAGCACGTTGTACTTGGAGCAGATCCAGTTGTAGCTGTTGTAGCGCTGGCTGATGTCCGCCTGGACGCTGGCAAAGGAGGTCGCGCCTTCCATCAGGCACAGGAAGGAAGCGCCATTCTTCGCCATGCCGAACACCGGGAAGGAGCAACGGGTCTCGTTGATCATTTCCTTGCGGCGCACAGCGTAATCCCAGCCGTACATGTTGGCGTAGTAGCTGTTCTGCTGGAGTTTGCCATTGTTGAGATGAATGAGCGCGCCGCCGCCCTCGGGGACGAACATGAAGCCCTCATCCGCCGTGCCAGCCGCGCCGAACACCGGCAGGGGCGTGACGTAGGACAGCGGGTAGTTGGCCTTGTAGCGCATCTCGCTGTAGGGCAACTCAACCACCAGGTCGCCGTCCTCCAGGCGGTAGATCATGGTGACGTTGAACACAGCGCCGGAGTTGTCCTTTGCGCTCGCGACCAGCTGCTGGTCGATCTCGTAATCCTCCTGGGTGTAGTTGACCTCCGCGAAATAGTCCTGAATCTTCTTCTTGTTGTTTTCAGAGGTGTCGGACTTGAGGATGTACAGGGGTTGCTCCACCACGGAGGGATACATGGCGATGATTTCGTCCTTGTTTTTCTTGGAGTCCAGCTTGGCGGGATCATAGAGCGTGTAGTTGCTGGATAGCTTCTTCTTGGTAGAGCTGGACATCTGGCTCACAAAAGCGTCATAGCGCTTCTTGGTGATGGCCGTGGGGATGATGTATACCTTTTCGATCTTGCCGATGGCGTAATCCACGCGAATGGAACCATCCTCCTGCTGGATGATGTCATAGTTGCCATTCTCGATGGAGTACTTGTAGTTGCTCAGCACCACCGTGCCGCTGGAGGTGGAATAGGTCACGATCGCGGTGGACTGCAAGCTCTCTTTGTTGGCAGCCACAGCCAGGGGATCCTTGGCCGCATCCGTGGGATTGGAGAGCCACTCCTGGCCGGACGCCTTATCCGTCACCTTGAATTGGGTCGTGGTGGGGTCAAGCTCAAAGAGTAGCTTGTCGTTCTCCATCTTCAGCGGCGTTTTCCCGCCCTCGTAGAACATGACGCGCGGGTTCAGCTCGTGCACCTCTTCCTCCTCCGTGTACAGGGGGATGATGACGAAGATGGTCAGCGCTGCCAGCAGGGCGATCACAATCGCGCAGGAAAGCAAGCGCAAAATGATTTTCTTCATTGTCTTACTCCCTCCTTAATACAAGCGGAATGCGATCTCACGATACAGCGAGATGAAGTAGCTCGCGGCATCGCCCAGAAGGCTGAAGAACACAAGCAGCAGGAAGATGATGATCAGCGCGCCCACGACGGTGACCACCAGGAAGATCATCGTCTTGCCGGGGCCGTAATCGTGCACCTGCATCAAGCCCACAAAGATGAGGAACATGCACCAGAGTGAGGAGAAGCTGGACAGCACGCTGTAGAACGCCGCCTCATCAAAGGAGATGATGTTGCTGACGAACACCAGGGGCAGCTGGATGAGCGTATAGGGCACCAGCGCGTAGCACATGGCGACGTAAATATCGCTGAAGCGGCCCTTGCCGTCAAACAGGGTCGTCATCGACCAGTTGGCCAGGCACAGGATCAGGAACGGTAACAGGATGGAGGCCGATTGCTCAAACACGTTGATGTACTGGATGGGCGCATTGATGAACTGGAAGTTGGTGAACATCAGCTGCACCACGCGGGTGATCAGGAACAGCGCCAGGAAGGTGGTCGCCGCGCCGATGGAGCCGCGCTTTTCATGGGTCAGATCCCAAAAGCCGTCAAAGGGATGGAAGAGCACATACTTGGCGTACTTGACCGAAGAAACGTACTTGTCCCACTTGGCGTGGCGGACAGCGCTCTTATTTCTGGACTTTGTTGCGTTCATATGCTTCCACCTCCATTCTCATCTTCTTGAACATGCGCAG
The DNA here is from genome assembly GCA_029012285.1 of Clostridiales bacterium. Lineage (GTDB taxonomy): Bacteria > Bacillota > Clostridia > Christensenellales > Aristaeellaceae > UBA11524. The sequence continues at coordinate 24,604 of JAQXLU010000091.1, forward strand.
CACCAGCGGGATGATCATCGCAGCAGCCAGTATGGCGATCAGCCAGCCGATGTTCTGCTCCACCCAGATCTTGCGGTAGAAGCGGAAGGCACGGCCATAGTTGTCGCGGTCACGGGCCATCTTGAAGTAATCCATGGCTTCCTTGTACTTCTCCTGCCGCATCAGGGAACGGCCGATGCCGCGGAACGCCAGGTTGTAGTTGGCGTTGAGCTTGAGCACTTCCTCCCAGATCTGCGCCGAACCGTCGTAATCGCCGGAAAGGTAGGTCGCGTTGGCATCATAGATCATGTTGCCGTACTCGGTGGGCCTAAAGGCGGTGATGGTGCCGCCCAGCTGATCCAGCACGAAGAGGTCACGGCCCATATGCTCGATGGACACGGCGGAGGTAAAGGTACCGTCGCTGTTGCCGCTGGTACCGAAGGCCCAGAGCATCACGCCCTGCTTGTCGTAGCCGAAGATGCGGCCGCGGGTCTGATCCACCGCCACGTAGATGTCATTCTCCAGCACGGTGATGTCCACCAGCTTGGAGGGACCCTGCGCCTGGGACTGCTCGATCCAGTACAGGTCGCCAATGGGGGGATAGCGGTCGTTTTTGATGAGGATGTCGTTGCCGATACCGTTCAGGCGGCGGATGGGCTGCGCCACGTCGTAGAGCAAATCGTACTCGCTGAACACGGTATTGGTAGCGTAGATGAAGGAATCCTCATCCATGTAGATGTTGTGGTACTCCGTGGGAACAAAGGAAGCCTGCTGAGCACGCTGTTCCTTGGTCATGAAGTAAGTTTTCCACATGTATTCGGCGATGTTGTAGCTAACCTTGTTGGCGCCCACAAAGCCGGTGAAGCGGGTATCGGCCTCAAACTTGACCAAGCCCTTGTTGACGTTGGTCGCCAGCAGGAACACGCGGCCCGCCACATCCACCACCAGCTTGGTGGGCAGGAAGCTCAGGCTCTGGTCGAAGGTCGCGTCGGTGGGCTTGACGAACTGCTTGATGAAGTTCAATTCCTTATCCACCATCACCACACGGCCGTTGTAGGTGTCGGCAATGTAGATGTTCTCGTCCGGATCGACATAGATGTCGCTGGGCGTGTTGAAGGTTTCGATCTCGCTGCCCTTGATCCGGTCGATGATCCGCACCAGGGTGAAATCATCCCCTTCCCTGCGGATCTGCAGGATGCGGTTGTTACCGGTGTCGGCCACATAGATGTCGTTGTTGCGCACAAAGAGGCTCTGGGGCTTCTTCATTGCAACGTCCAGACCCAGGTCGCCGCTGTAGATCACGTCCGCCACGCGGTACGCATCGGGCGATTCACGGATGTCGCTCCAGTAGTCATAGTTGTATGTATACGTACTGGGGTAGGCGTCATCGACGGCCTGGGCAGTGTTTATTGAAGCAAAGATGAAAACGGTCATGATCAGCGCTAAAAGCCGGTACATCACCTTCACGGTCATTCCCCTCCTGTTCTGAATGGTATTTGTCAGCCAATCTTGGTGATCCAGCATTTTAGTCCTTGATACCGGAGCTGGCCATGGTCTCCAGGATTTGGCTCTGGCTCAGAACAAAGATGAAGATCGGCACAGCCATGACCACCACGGTGACCGCCGCAGCCTGACCGGCGCGGGCAATGCCGCCAGCCTGAATCTGCTGCAGGGCGTACACCAGGGTTTTCTTGGCCTCGGAGTAGATAACCGTGGATGCGCTGGTGTTCCACAGGCTCTGCACGGAGAAGATGATAACCGTCAGCCACGCGGGCTTGACGTTGGGCATCACGATGCTCCAGAAGATGCGGAACTCGCCGGCGCCATCGATGTGCGCAGCCTCGATGATGGCTGTGGGCAGGCCCTCCATGAACTGCTTCATCATGAACAGGCCGATGGGGGCTGCGAAGGCGGGCAGCAGCAGCGCCCAGTAGGTGTCGATCATGTGCAGCTTGCTCATGATGACGTAGTTGGGGATGCCGGTGACGTAGCCGGAGAACATCAGCGCCGTGGTGACGACGGTGAAGAAGAGCTTGCCGCCGGGGAAATCGTACTTGGCCAGCACGAAGGCCGCCATGGAGGCGATCACCAGATGACCGAAGGTACCCATCGCCGTGATGAACACGGTGTTGAGGATGTAGCGGCTAAAGGGCACCCAGCTCTGGCCCATGGTGACGATCAGGTCGGAGAAGTTATCCGTCGTGGGATGCTGGGGCCAGACCGTCGGCGGGAAGCGGAACAGCTCGTCCAGGGGCTTGAGCGCCGAGCCAATGGCAAAGACCAGCGGGAAGGCCATCGCGCAGGCCACCAGGGCCAGCATCAGGTAAATACCGATGTCGCCGCCCAGGGAGCGGTTGGGGTGGCGGCGCTTGAACAGGTGCTTGCGGGGCTTGACGATGCGCTCGCCGCGCATTTCAGCCAGGCGGTGCAATTCATCCGCCCTGCTGCGGGCACGGGGCTTGTTCTCCCACAATTCGTCCATGTGGTGGAACACCTTCAGGCCGTTGGAGAGGACAAAGACGTATTCCGTTTCATCCTTCATCTTCACGGTGATGGTGCTGGCCATACCGCCGTTGCGCACGTTCTTGAGCACCGCGATGTCCGCATAGGACATTTCGACCGTCTGCTTCTTGCTGACGAAGCGCGCTCCGCCATCCTCGGCGTAGATCGTGCCGTGATATTTCTTCCCTTTCAGGAGCAGGGTACCATTGGATTTGTAATTCGTCTCACTCATATCAGGTACCCACCTTTTCCAGTGCTGCAGAAATGAATTTCTTGCACAGAATCATGACCAGGAACAGCAGCGTTGCGATGGCGGAAGCATAGCCCATCTCGAAGCGGCTGAAGCCGTAGTCGAACAGATGCGTCACGACGGTACGGGCGGCGTAGTCCGTGGAGGGATAGCCGGCCAGGGCGCGGGGCACATCGCAGACGTTGAAGGCGGAGGTGATGCTCATCACCGCGCCAAAGAGCAGCATGGGCTTCATGCTGGGCAGCGTGATGTGGTACAGCTCCTGCCAGCGGTTGCGCACGCCGTCCACATAACCGGCCTCGTACATGCTCTTGTCAATACCCTGGAAGCCGGCCACGAAGGACAGGAAGCCCGTGCCCATGCTCATCCACAAAATGACGACGATCAGCACCGGCATGATGTAATTGGGGTCAGTCAGCCAGAGCTTGGGCGCGTCGATCAAGCCGAAGTTGAGCAGCATGGAGTTCAGGTAGCCGTAGGCGTCGCCACGGAAGATGATGGAGAAGATCGAATACGCGGTGCCCGCGATGCTGGGCGCGTAGAAGATCACCACGGCGATGGCGCGCAGCCACTTGGGCAGCTCATTGATGAACCAGGCGAACATGAAGGACAGGATGTAGCCCACCGGGCCGGTGATAACCGCGATGACGAAGGTATTCTTCACCGAGGTCAGGAACACCTCGTCCTGCAAAATCAGGTTGACGTAGTTCTGCAAGCCCACAAAACGGGCGGGTTCCAGGATGTTGTAATAGGTAAAGCCGTAGAAGATGGATGTGCAGATCGGCAGGATGAAGAAGGTGATGAACAGCAGCGCGTAGGGCGCGAGGAAGAGGTAGCAAACCTTCATCCGCTTCGCCTTCGCCCAGCCGTAGCGGAACTGCTCCATCTTCATGCTGCAATAACGGCTGGCAAGACCCGACTGGCGATTGCTCATTTCTTATCCTCCTCTCCGTAAAGCGGCAGACCGAATTCCTTACGCTTGATGTTGATTTCCTCGTTGATGGTGTGGGTGTAGGTCAGCAAGGTCTCGCGGGGATCGTCCTTGTCGTTGATGACCTTGCGGATGGCGTTGGTCATGTGACGGGTGGTGGAGTAGCCGCCAGCGATTTCCGGGAAGCCACGGGTATCCTTCTGCTGCGCCTTGAGCACTGCCAGCTGATCGGCGGACCAGGCCAGCTGATCCAGCGCTTCGGTGTTGGCGGTGGCGTAACGGGCGGAGGAGCCCAGCACGCTTTCCATCTCGCGGCCGAAGCGGGCCTGCGCGTCCGCGGACACCCACCACTTCATGAAGGTCCAGGCGTTCTGCTTCACCTGCTCATCATCGGTCGCGATCATCATGCAGCACAGGCCGTTCGCATGCACGGTGTGATCAACCGTGCCATCCGCCTGCTTGGTGCCGGGATAGAGCGTGAAATCCCACAAGCCACGAATCTCGGGAGCGGACACAGCCAGCGTGTTATACAGGCTGTACTGGCCCACGCCGATGGGCATCTCGCCCGAACGGAAGCGGCTCACGAAGTCGAACACGGTGGGCAAGCCGTAGTCATTGTACAGGCTGGTGTAGAACTCGAAGGCCTTCACACCCGCCTCGCTGTCGATCACGGTGCGGGTCTTTTCTTCATTATAGATTGCGCCGCCGTTCTGATAGATCATGGAGTTGAAGCCGGACATGTCCGGGTTGAGAATATCGGGATACGGCACACCCACGGACATGTTGTTGCCCTGGATGGTCGGCAGCATGGCGATGATGTCATCCCAGGTCTCAGGCACTTCCAGGCCCAGGTCGGCCAGGATGTCGGTGCGGTAGAACAGCACGGAAAAGAGCTGTGTCTCGGGCAGACCATAAACGCCCTTCGTCTTGCTGTTGTCATAGGTCAGCGGCTCCAGCGCGCTAGCGTAGAAGGGCTTGACCACCTCGTCAAAGTCGGGGAACTGGGTCAGATCCTCCACCGCGTTACGCATGGCATAGTTGACGGCAAACCAGCCGTCCACGCTCAGCACCACATCCGGGCCGATGCCCGCCATGACGGCGCTGAGGATGGCGTCGGGTGCAACCAGCTGCACGTTGACCTTCACGCCGTACTGGCTGGTGAAGGTATCGTCGATCATGGTTTTCAGCACGGTGGACTGGTCGCGGCCGGTCACCAGCCAGACCTCGATTACGTCCTCCGCCTTTTCGTCGTACACATCGCCCAGGGCGTTGTAGTCCACAAAATAGGAAGCGACACAGGCGCGAACCTCATGGACCAGGCTGGCGAAGAAGTTGTTGGACACAGGCTTGACCTTCGCCTGTTCGCCGGAAACGATGATGGCGTCAATGTCCAGCTTGGACTCCGCCATGTTCTGCATCGCCGTGCCCAGGGAGGTGATGTTGTCCTTGAAGTTGGTGAAGGACTGGGTGATGCGCTCGTTGCGAGCCACAAACTGCTCCAGCTGCACGGCCAGGGTCTGCGCGACAGCCACGCGGTCGTTCTTCTGGCCGGTCATGTCAACGGTGTCGTCCACCAGCTTATACAGGCGCATGCTTTCCAGCTCCATCGCCTCAATGACCTCCGGATACACCTTGGCAAGGTTGTAATCGCGGAAGCGGTCGGGGTTGACGCCGGTGAGCACCAGCACCTTGCGGTAAATCTGGTTCAGGCGGTAGATGCTGGACTCCATCTCCTTGAGGATGCCGCCCATCTTGCCCAGGGTGACCTCCAGGCGGATGGCGTGCTTGCCAGCGGTCAGGTAGAAGCGGTAGGGCGTGCCCTGTGCGTCTGACAGGGTATGCATCTGCCACTTGGTGTTGTAGGCGAAGGCCACGGAAGCCATCTCGTCAAAGGGAATCTCGCCGTCGATGTACACGCTGCGGCAGGAGAGGCCGCCGCGCTGGTAGGTCTGGCGCGCCTTGATGGAGACGTTGTAGTAGCCGTCCTCCGGAACCTCAAATTCCCATTCGATCCACTGGCCGGGGGTGTTCCACGGATCGCCGCCGATGTAGTTGAGGATGGTATGGTACACATCATAGGGCTCGGTCGCGGGAGAAGCGTGATCGTAGCGGGCGTACAGGGAGGGAGAGGAGCGGGTCACGGCATGCTCGCCCTGGATGGTGGTGGACCACTTCTTCGCAGTGTCGGACATGCTGACCTCGGGCTGGGCCGCCAGGTAGCTCTCGTAGGACTGGCGCGACGCCACGGGAACGAGCTGAATGCTACGGATGATCATCGGTTCATTGATCGCCTTGAGGGTGAGCTTGTTCTCACCCTTGGCGAAGTAGAACTGATAGGGTTCGGTCTCATAGCCCATATCGTCCCGGCAGAAGGCGGTCTGGTACTCGAACTTTTCCACCTGCGTGGGACGGATCTCGTTGCCCTGGTTGTCCTTGCGGACCTCGCCGCCGTCCACCCACAGCCGGGAGAAGCGCATCGTGTCCGCACCGGCAAAGGGCAGCGCATCATTGATGCGCAGCTCGCGCTCAATGTCCACGCCGCGGGATTGCACCGTCAGGTATTCCACCTGAACGGTATACATGCCGTCAGCAGGGACATTGACCTTCCAGCTGGTCACGGCGCCATCGGCCGTGTAGACCTCGGGGTTGCCAGCGGCATCCTGCTGGAGGGTACCGTCCCCCTCGAAGGCTACGACATTCACAGCGATCGCCGCTTCGCCGGGGGCTACGCCCTCATGCTGGCGAAGATAGAGATCGTAGGTGTCGTTGCGGCCGATACCGGTCACATCCGTTGTCAGGTCACGGCCTGCGTACTTGTCATGGTAGCTCTGCTTGCCTCCGCTGAGCAGCACAAGGGCCACGACAAGGATCGCTACAACCAGAACGCCGACAAGAATACGCCACTTTTTTCGCATAAACTCACCACTCCTGTTGCATTGATGTGTCACCCATTGTCATCGTAGAATCACTCAACCGCAACATGACCTGCTTGTATTGCGAAGGTCAGGTCATGTCAAAGCATGGATACTATGTGATAATTATATGGAATTCCGTCAATTCTGTCAAGGACTCGACGTACATTTTATTCGTATTTCCCAAACGTCAAATCTCGTCACCATCTGACAAGGAGCGGTCATTCAAATTGTATTTTGTCATCTTCTGCTTATATTTTGCTTGATTAAACCAGAATAACATGGTAACATATATACATCGGCAAACGTACAAAATATTTTTTGGAGGAACACATCATGAAGCACATCCTGGCGGGCATCCTCGCAGGAGCCCTCACGCTGCCGCTGTGCATCGCCTCTGCCGAGGAAAGCATGGTATACGAGGCCGAGCAGGCGGCGCTGAAGGGCACATTGACCGTGAAAACAGACATCCAAGCGTCCGGCTGGAAGGTAGTCGGCGGCTTCGAGCAGGGTACGGACGCGGTTGATTTCATCATCGACGTGCCGTCGGACGGGCTCTACGACCTGGTGCTGACCTGCAAGGGCATCGGCGGAAGCAAAATCAACAACCTGCTGGTGGACGGACAGCAGCAGGGCACCTTCGAGTGCGGCAGCATCGCCTACACGGACGCGCCCGTGCGCAGCGTGCTGCTCAGCGCCGGTACGCACACCGTCTCCGTCACCCCCTCCTGGGGCTGGATGTACCTGGACAAGCTGACCGTCACCCCCTCCGCTGCCATCCCGGATAGCGTGTACGAGGTCTCCCCTGCCCTCATCAACCCCAACGCTACCCAGGAGGCCCGCAAGCTCTACGCCTACCTGTGCAGCATCTACGGGAAATACACCCTGTCCGGGCAGGTTTGCGACAAGGGGCTGGACGGGACAGAAATCAAGGCCATCCATGAGGTGACGGGCAAGTACCCCGCCATCCTCGGTCTGGACATGATGGACTACACGCCCTCCCGGATAGCCTTGGGTGGACGCAGCGACGCGGTGGAGCAGGCCATCCGCTTCCATGAGCAGGGCGGCATCGTCACCTTCTGCTGGCACTGGGCCGCGGCCAAGCAGTACATCCTGGACGGCAAGGACAAAAACGGCAACCCCCGCTGGTGGGGCGCGTTCTACACCGAGAACGTCACCTATGATATTGAAGCGGTCATGAACGGTTCTGATCCCGAGGGCAAGGCGCTGCTGGACAAGGACATCGCTGGCATCGCCGAACAGCTGCTCCGCTTGCAGGAGAAAGGGATTCCGGTGCTGTGGCGGCCCTTGCACGAGGCCTCCGGCGGCTGGTTCTGGTGGGGTGCGAAGGGCGCTGAGCCCTGCAAGCAGCTATGGATCTACCTCTACGACCAGCTGACGAACGTCTACGGCTGCAACAACCTCATCTGGGTCTGGAACGGCCAGGCCGCAGACTGGTATCCGGGTGACGCCTATGTGGACATCATCGGTGAGGACATCTATGCCGCCCAGCATTCCTACGGCGCGCAGAGCCCCAAATTCATGGAGGCGCTGGATTACACGGACACCAACAAGATCATCGCGCTGACGGAGAACGGCGTGCTCTTCGACATCGACCAGGTGGTCGCCGCCAACGCCCGCTGGGCCTGGTTTGATACCTGGTGCGGCGATTTTGTGCAGCAGGGCGGCAAGTATTCCGAGGCCTACACCGAGGCGGAGGTGCTCAAAAAGACCTACAACAGCGAGTACGTCCTCACCCTGGACGAGCTGCCGAAACTGTACTGATATGCCCCTTCCCGGGCAAAGAGAACGCCTCCGGACATTGCTTCCGGAGGCGTTCTCTTTGCGCTATTCAAAACCGACAAACGGTCTGTTTTGTTCTCTCCATACAGTTCTTTGACCTGACGATCACGCCGTTGGCCACGATGGTGTGGCAGAGCTCATTCAGCGGCGTTTCGCCAGGCTCAACGCGCACTGATCCGTTCATGGATTCCGGCATTTCCGTACCAAAGTCGGTTTTGTCAGTTCTGCACGACCTCACGGATGGCCTTCACCCGGCGTACCACATCCGCAAACTGCTCGGGGGTCAGGGACTGAGCGCCGTCGCACAGGGCGTTCTTGGGGTCGTTGTGAACCTCGATCATCAACCCATCCGCGCCGCAGGCGGTGGCTGCCATCGCCATGGGCTTGACCAGCTTGGCAACGCCGGTGGCATGGCTGGGGTCGATCAGCACCGGCAGGTGGGTCTTTTCCTTGAGCACCGGCACGCTCGACAGGTCAAGGGTGTTGCGGGTGGCCGTCTCGTAGGTGCGGATGCCCCGCTCGCAGAGGATCACCCGGTCATTGCCGCCAGCCATAATGTATTCGGCGGACATCAGCCACTCCTGGATGGTGTTCGCCAGGCCGCGCTTGAGCAAGATAGGCTTGTCCGTATGGCCCAGCACCTTGAGCAGCTCGAAGTTCTGCATGTTGCGCGCGCCGACCTGGATCACGTCCACATCCTCGAACAGGTCCAGGTGCGCCGCGTCCATGATTTCGGTGACGATCGGCAATCCGGTTTCCTGCTTTGCCAGCTTCAGCAGCCGCAAGCCGTCGGCATGCAGGCCCTGGAAGGCATACGGGGACGTGCGGGGCTTGAACGCGCCGCCGCGCAGGAGCGTCGCACCGGCCTCCTTCACCGCCTTGGCCACGGTGATGATCTGCTCCTCCGTCTCCACACTACACGGCCCGGCGATGATCTGAAACAGCCCGCCGCCGACCTGCACGCCGCCACAGTCGATGACCGAATCCTCCGGGTGGAACTTGCGGTTTGCCTTCTTATAGGGCTCCTGCACTCGGCGGACAGCCTCCACCGCGTCCAGGGAGGCGATCAGATCCGCATCCACGCGGGTGGTGTCACCCACCAGGCCCAGGATAGTCGAATGGTCGCCCTTGGATTCGTCGATGCGCAATCCGAGCTGCATCAGGAAAGCTTTGAGCTTGTCAATCTGCTCCTGCTTAGCATGATCCTTCAAAATCACAATCATGGTTTATCCCTCCTATATCCTTGTTTGTCGCACAAAAACGCCCTGCCAGCCGCTTGGGCCATGCAGGGCGGTCAGGATTCCTCGCGCAAAAATCACGCCCTGCAAAACATATACAGTGCGTAATAATAGTAACCGTTCACGCGGCTGAGCATGGTGCGCGTCCTCCTTGCTTGATGACTTTATCATACACCCATCCGGCGCGGAATTCAAGGGGAAAACTGTACTTTTGCTGTATCAGTCGTCCGCGGACTCCTCCAGGTACTTTTCCAGCTTGCGCTTGACGCGCTGCAGGGCGTTGTCGATGGACTTTACATGGCGGCCCAGCATATCAGCGATTTCCTGGTAGCTCTTTCCATCCAGGTAGGCAGCGAGCACCTCCTGCTCCAGGCCGGATAGCACCTCGTCGATCTTCTGGTGGATGCCGCGCAGATCCTCCTGGGAGATGAGCAGCTCCTCGGGGTTTGCGCTGTGGCCCTCAGCGCAGACATCCAGCAGCGTGCGGTCGCTTTCCTCGTCGTAAAGGGGCTTGTTGAGCGACACATAGCTGTTGAGGGGGATGTGCTTTTGCCTCGTCGCGGTCTTGATGGCAGTGATGATCTGCCTGGTGATGCACAATTCGGCAAAGGCGCGGAAGGAGGACAGCTTCTCCGGGCGGAAGTCGCGGATGGCCTTGTACAGGCCGATCATGCCTTCCTGCACGATGTCCTCATGGTCCGCCCCGATGAGGAAGTAGCTCCGGGCCTTGGAGCGCACAAAGTTCTTGTACTTGTTCAGCAGATACTCTACCGCCACCGAATCGCCGGTGCGGCACAGCGCCACAACGTCCTCGTCCGTCATATCCGCGTATTCCGCAGCGTTTTCCGGCGCTTTGGGTTGCGGCGAGGCCGTCTCCGCCCCTGCTTCGGGGGGCAAGATCGTGGTTTTCATACGCTCGTCCATGTCGTTCATCCTGCTTTGCAAGTTATTGTCCCCTGCGGAGCCTTTCCAGGGCTTCCTGTACATCCTTGGGCAGGCGGGAGGCAAGGGAGGAACGGGTCAGGGTTTGGGGGCTGGCGTGGGCGTCAAAACCGGCCTGGCGCAGCTGACGCAGCTCCCGCAGCAGCTCCCGGGCGGTCATGCGCGTCGCGCCCGAGCCCAGCACCATGGCTTGCTCCGCGCCGTCACTGGTGGCCACGCGGGCCTTCCGGTAGCGGGGCTTCTGGGCCACCAGGCGCTCGATGTAGGCATCCGCTGTCTCGCCGTGCCTGGTGAACACGAGGGTCAAGTCGCCATGCCTTTCCTCGGTGGTGAGGCGCTTCTCCGACTGATAGCCGTCAAACACCAGGATCACCTCTTCCCCGGTGTAGCCGCAGTAGTCCATCAGCAGGTGCTGCAAGCGGTCGCGGGCTTCGTCCATCGTCCAGCCCTGCTTTTCCGCTTCCTTCCACGCGCCAATGACATTGTAGCCATCGACAATCAGCAGATCCTTCATGCCTTGCGGGAGGACAGCACGCGGTACATCATCACACCCGCCGCCACGGAGGCGTTTAGGCTGTCGATGTGGCCCGCCATGGGCAGGGAGACCTTCTTGTCGCAGCGGTCGGCCACCAGGCGGCTCACGCCCTCGCCTTCGCTGCCGACCACCAGCGCCACGCCGCCCTTGAAATTGACGCGCTCATAGTCCTCGCCATCCATGTCCATGGCGTAGGTCCAGATGTTGCGCTCCTTCAATTCCTCGATGGTGCGGCTTAAATTGGTCACGCGGGCGACTTTCATGTGCTCCACAGCACCGGCGGAAGCCTTCACCGCGGCAGGGGTCAGCCCCACGCTGCGGCGGTCGGGCACGATCACGCCATGCGCGCCCACACACTCGGCGGAGCGGATGATCGCGCCCAGGTTATGGGGGTCGGTCACGCCGTCCAGCAGAATGAGGAAGGGCTCCTCGTGCCTGCGCTCCGCTTCTGCCAGCATGGCCTCCACGGTGGAGTAGGCATAGGCGGACGCAAAGGCGATCAGCCCCTGATGATGCTGGGCCAGCTCATCCAGGCGGGCCTTCTCGACCTCCTGGACGATGATGTGCTGCTCCCGGGCCTTCTGGACGATCTCCCGGGCAGAGCCGGACAATTCGCCCCTGAGCACCAACAGCTTTTCGATGTCGCGGCCGGCCCGCAGCGCTTCCCGGATGGGATTGCGGCCCACCAGCAGGTTTTCGTTGACCGCGGCGTCCATCGTTTCCGGGGCGATGGGCGCAGTCGTCGCAGGGCGATACTCGCTGTCCCGGTAGCTGGGCGCGGGCTTGGGTTCGACGGGCCTGAAGTCACGGCGATCCTCCCGCTGAGCGGGCCTGCGCTCACCGTATGGGCGATCCTCCCGCTTGCCATAGGGCTTACGTTCCCCGAAGGAACGCTCCTCCTGCCTGCCATAGGGCTTGCGCTCGCCATAGGGACGGTCCTCCCGCTTGCCGTAGGGCTTGCGGTCGCCGTAGGGACGGTCGTCCTCGCGCTTGGCATAGGGCTTACGCTCGCCATAGGGACGGTCCTCCTCGCGCTTGGGGCCGAAGCGCCGCGCGCCTGTGTACTGGCTACCCTCGTCGGCCCAGGAGCCGGCGGCGTGATTCTTCTTTTGCGGCTTGCGGCCCGGTGCGTCATTGTAATATGCCATGTTGCTTCTCCTTGATCCTCACTGTTCGTCTTGGTTGTTCAGCGTATTGAGCCAGGCCTTGCGGGCCTCGCGAATCTCCACCATTCTGCCGCAGGTCTTTTCCCCCTCAGGGCAGCCGCCGCGCAGGCAGCCGGGTCCCGCATCCTCAAAGAGCGCGGGTGCGACCTCCATGCACAGCCGGTGCATCTCCGTGGCCAGGGCGCGTATCTCCCACTGGGCGCGGGAGCACATCCGCAGGCTGAAAAAGTGGCGCAGCTCCCGCACATTCATGGTGACCATCATGCGGGTTTCGCATGCACCGGGCAGCACAAAACGCGCGTCCTCGTTGCCGCCCTCGCCCGTGCCCAGCTTCTGCTGCCAGGCGGTGTACCACTGGTGCAGCGTATCCATCTGCTGCTCGAACTCGGTCACAGCTTCCGCGCCCAGCGCCTCGATCTTCGGCGGGATGATATAGCCAAAGCCGTTCTCGTAGCTGACATAGCGCTGGCTTTGCACGGAGAAGCTGGCCAGGCGGTGTCTGGTGATCTGCGCCAGCAGCACGCGACTAACCCCCTCGATGCCGAAGGTGAAGGACGCATGCTCCAGCACGGAATCATGCCCCATCCCCATGATCTTGTGGACGAAGGCCGTCTGATCCTTGGCTTCGACCCGCTCCAGCAGGTCATCCACCCGGGCCTTGGAGTAGCACAGCCGCGCCCCCAGGGCCACGACCTCCTCCGGGCTGAGCGTGTGGCGAATCAGCGCCACCTTCATCTTACTCCTGGGCATGGTGCGTTTCCTCCTGACTTTGGGTGAACAGGGCAAGCAGGCGTTCCTCCTGCCCGATGAGGTACAGATAGCCAATGAGCGCCTCCAGGGCCGTGGCGGCGCGATAATCGGCCGCATCCTGGTTCTTTGGCGCTGCATGATGCGCGTGAGCGTTGCGTCCCCTACGGGCGACATCCGCCTCGACATCGGTCAGCAAGCACTCGATGCGCCGCAGAGCCTCCGCCTGGGCATGGGCGTTGACGCAGGCCACCGCGTCCTTGTGGACATGGCGGGCGCTGCGGCCCTTGTAGATCACGCGGCTGCGGACGAGCAGCTCCCACACCACATCACCGATATAAGCCAGCTGAAGCGGGTTGAGCATCCGTGCGCGGGCTTCCTCCATCGGCGCTGACTCGCGAAGGGTCAAACGGTTCGCCTCCTTGCGGGAACGCGACCATTCGCCTTCCCTGTGCATATGCATACATGTTTTATTATAGCATAACCGGTACAGAACGGCAACACCTTTGCGCCTGAACGGCACAAAAAAACCTTCAAGCGGCGCTTGAAGGCTTCCAATTTCGTACACCATCAGGGACTCGAACCCTGGACACCCTGATTAAGAGTCAGGTGCTCTACCAACTGAGCTAATGGTGCATATAGAATCCGGGTTGCTGGTACACCATCAGGGACTCGAACCCTGGACACCCTGATTAAGAGTCAGGTGCTCTACCAACTGAGCTAATGGTGCATATGAACCCGGATTCTTGGTACACCATCAGGGACTCGAACCCTGGACACCCTGATTAAGAGTCAGGTGCTCTACCAACTGAGCTAATGGTGCACATGCCGCATCACGCGGTCAACGGATGATATTATACCGTATTTTGTGAAATTGTCAATAGGTTTTAGAAATTTTCCTGAGAATTTTGTTCCGGCGAGTACCGTCTGCGCCAACACAAAAAGCGGCTTTACGCCGCTTTTTGTTCGCTCATGTTCGCTTTATCAGGCTTCGGGAGCGGAAACGGGGCAGGTGTCAGCGCAAGCGCCACAGTCAATGCACAGATCGGCATTGATCTCGTACTTGCCGTCACCCTCGGCGATCGCGCCCACGGGGCAGCCCTCGGCGCAAGCGCCGCAAGCGATGCAGGCATCGGTAATCTTGTAAGCCATAATCGTGACCTCCTTGCAAAATTTCGACATCTGTCGAGGCTGATGTTATCATACACCGCTCAGGCCAAGTTGTCAAGCCTTGCGGGTCGAATTTTCTCATTTTCCGGTGTTTTCCGCCTCTTTCATGGCACGCTCCAGGGCGGCCTTCCAGGCGTTGGGCGCGGTTGCGGCGGATGCCTCCTGGGCGGGCTCGGTGACCACCGGTGCGTCCGCTTCGGCGGGGATTTCCTCCGCCTTGACCTCAGCGGGCTTCTCCTGGGCCTTCTCCGGGGCGGGACGGGACTTCTCGCGCCGCTCGGGCTTCTCCCCCGCCTCGCGGTGGGGCTTGCGCTCCTCGCGGGCGGGGCGCTCCTTCCGGGGGCGTGGCTCATCCTGGGCGTCGGGCTTTTGCGCCGCATGATCAGCGCATTCCGCAGCGATCTCCTCCGCCTCCTCGCGGTGAACAGCGGCTGCGCCGGGGCGCTGCACCTCGTCCATCGGGTAGTCCTTGAGCTCACTGGAATCGCCCTTTTGGATGCGCACACGCACGGTTTCCTTGATGATGTTCAGCTCCCACACCACGCCCGGGCCGTCAGGGGTCATGACCTCCTTGCCGACCTTGGGCATCTTCTTGCGGGTCTGCTCGTATTGATCCTGCTCGTACTTGAGGCAGCACATCAATCGGCCGCACACGCCGGAAATCTTGGTGGGATTGAGGGAGAGGTTCTGCTCCTTGGCCATCTTGATGGACACGGGCTGGAAATCCCCCAGGAACGCGCCGCAGCAGATGGGACGACCACAGATGCCCAGGCCGCCCAGCATCTTCGCCTCATCGCGCACGCCGATCTGCCTTAGCTCGATACGGGTCTTGAACACGCCGGCCAGATCCTTGACCAGGCTGCGGAAGTCCACACGCCCGTTGGCGGTGAAGTAGAAGAGGATCTTTGAATTGTCGAAGGTGTACTCCACGCTCACCAGCTTCATGTCCAGCTTGTGCTCGCTGATCTTCTTTTGGCAGATCTGGAAGGCCTCTTTCTCGGCGGCCTTGTTGTCGTGATGATGCTGGATGTCCTCCGCGGTGGCGACGCGCACCACCGGCTTGAGCGGGCTTTGCAGCGTGGTATCGTCAATCTCCTTGATGCCCGTCACCACCTCGCCGAACTCCACGCCACGGGAGGTTTCCACCAGCACATAATTGCCGGGCGTGGGCCAGAACTCGCCCGGGTCGAAGAAATACAGCTTTCCGGCGTTCTCAAAGCGAACGCCAATTACATTGACCATCGATTCTTTTCCTCCATCAGGCTCAGCAGCAGCTGTTCCACCACCGCCTGCCAGGTCACTTGATTCGCCCTCATCCGGCGCGCCGTGCCGACCGCTTCCATGAGGGAGATAAACGATTGGAGCTCCCCTTCCCGGGCAAGCCGCTGCCAGGCCGGAGGGTAATCCGCCAGCAGGGCTTCATCCTGCCTTCCAAAGCGCACCAGCTGCAGCTGGCGGAGCATGTCCTCCACATCATCAAGCAGCTCGTCGGATTCGTCCTTGCGATCCTTCCAGGCGGTGGACACCTTCAAAATATCCCCTCGGCTTTGCAGCTCGAAGAAGTCCCGCATCACGTCCCCACGGCGCTGCCAGTAGGCTTCATCCGCCGCGACGGCGATCGCCCGGCCGATGCTGCCGCCGGACACGCTCAGCGCCTTTTGCGCCATTTCCGGCGACACGCCATGCTCGCGCAGCACCTTGAGCACCACATCATCCGGCCAGGGATGCATTTTCAGCGCCCTGCACCTGCTGACGATGGTGGGCAGCAGCAACTCCGGCGACTCTGTGGTCAGCAGGAACACCGTGCCAGCCAGCGGCTCCTCCAACGTTTTGAGCAGCGCGTTCTGGGCGGGCTGATTCATCTTCTCCGCCCGCTCGATGATAACGATGCGTCGCCCGCCCTCAAAGGTATGTTGCCCGACCAGGCTGTTGACATGGCGAATCTCATCCACGGGGATGCTTGCCATACCTGCCTTCACCTCCGGCGACAGGGGCTTGCCCGGCATGACCGTGATAACGTCCGGGTGGTTGCCATCCCGCACCTGGATACAGGCAGGGCATACGCCGCAGGGTTTGCGCTCCCCCTTGCACAGGAGGTACTGGGCCATCAGGCGGGCCAGCGTGCGCTTGCCCATGCCGGACGCGCCGCTGATGAGATACGCATGCACAAAGCTGCCATCCTCCAGCGTGCGGATCAGTCCATCGTAAAGCGCGCCCTGCCCCCGGAAGTCGGACAGGACGGGCATCAAATCCCCCTTGGCGCTTTCTGCGGCGGACATTCATCGTCCTCCTTACAGCTTGACAAACTGATCCACGGAGAGCACGAACACCGTCGCGCCGCCGACGGTCACCTCCACCGGGTAGGAGGACATGCCGGGCATGGTGCCCATGCTGCCCAGGGCGGAGGGGGCGGTGGTCGTCTGTTTGCGGCACTTGCAGACCTGCTCGATGATGCCCATGACGCACTGGAGCTTGTCATCGTTCACACCGATGAGCAGCGTGGTGTTGCCCGCGCGCAGAAAGCCGCCAGTGGTGGCCAGCTTGGTCACACCGTAGCCGTTTTTCATCAGCTGATTGACAAGGCGGGACGTATCTTCGTCCTGGACGATGGCGATAACGAGCTTCATATATACAACCTCCTCTGTTCGGAGCATGATGCTTCCCCTAACAGTATACAACAGGCGCGCAAGAAATGCAAGCCGCCGCGCAGGGATTTCATTTCGCCACAGAAAAACGCCGCAAAAACCGTTGCGGCGCATATCTTTACTGTTCGCCCATCATCCGGTGCAGCAGGTCCTGGTAGGCCTGCTCCACATTGCCCAGATCGCGGCGGAAGCGGTCGATGTCCATGGGCTCATGGGTACGGGCATCCCAGAAGCGGGAGGTGTCCGCGTCGATCTCATCCACCAGCAGGATGCGCCCCTCATAGCGGCCGTACTCCAGCTTGAAGTCCACCAGCTCCACCCCGATGTCCGACATGTACTCGGTGAGAATCTTGTTGATTTTCAACGAGGTCTCCAGCATGAAATCAACCTCGTCGCTGGTGGCCAGGTGCATGGCCATGATGTGGGTCTTGTTGATGACAGGGTTCTCCAGGTACTCGTCCCGCAGCACGATCTCGACGATGGTGGTATCCAGCTTGGTGCCGGTTTCCATGCCAATCCGCGCGCCCAGGGAGCCTGCCACGCGGTTGCGCACCTTGATGGTGATCGGGATGGTCTCCGCCCGCTTGATGAGGGACTGGCGGGCGTCCAGCTGCTCGATGAAGTGATTCTCGATGCCCTTCTCCGCCAGCATGCGGTACAGATGGGCACACACCGCGTTGTTGACCTCGCCCTTGCCCAGGATGCGGCCGCGCTTGAGGCCATGATACGCCAACGCTTCGTCCTTGAAGTAGACAACGGCCGTTTTAGGATCGTTCGTTTCGTAGACCCGTTTGCCCTTGCCTTCCGACAGCAGCTTGCCAATTTCCACCATAGAGGCACGCTCCTTCATATGAATGCGCTCCGGGAAAAGACGAACATTCATTGTCCGTCACCGGATAATATGGTATTCTACCACCTTTTCTACACGGGTACAAGAGGAAAACGTGCGTTTCTCGCGTTTTTGTGTATTCTCCACGAAAAGCCTGCCTTCACCTGTGCAAAGTCCAGCAAAACGGGCTGTCAGAGATATTCGGTTTTGTTCAATCTGCGCATGCAGGCCCAGCGGCTCATCCGAACATTCCATACCTGAACAAAAACAGGAGACCGGCATCTGCCAGCCTCCTGATGGGTTGCGTAAAATGGGGATTACTCAGCGGACTGCTCGGCCTCTGCAGCAGCCTCTTCGGCGGCAACAGCTTCCACATCCACAGCGACGGGTTCGAGTTCTTCCACCTCTTCGAAGTTGAACTCATCCTCTACCGCCTGACGGATGGACAGGGAGATGCGCTTCTTCTCGGTATCCACGGACAGCACCTTCACGCGGACAATCTGGCCGACCTGGACAGCGTCCTCGACCTTGTTCACGCGGGTGGGCGCGCACTGGGAGATGTGCACCAGGCCATCCAGGCCGGGCTGCAGCTCAACAAAGGCACCGAAGTCGGTGATACGCACGACCTTGCCCTCGACAATCGCGCCTTCGGGGTACATTTCAGCCGCATTGTCCCAGGGACGGGGCATCAGCTGCTTGTAGCCCAGCTGGATGCGCTTGCGCTCGCGGTCCAGGGACAGGATTTTGACGTCAACCTCCTGGTTGGGCTTGACGACCTCGTTGGGATGGGAGATGCGGCCCCAGGACAGATCGGTGATGTGGATCAGGCCATCCACGCCGCCCACGTCGACAAACGCGCCAAAGGCGGACAGGCGGCGCACGATGCCGTGGATGATGATGCCCTCTTCCAGGCGGCTCCAGGCCTCTTCCTCGCGGGCAGCGGTCTCCTCAGCGATGACCTGCTTGCGGGAAGCCACGATGCGCTTCTTCTGCTTGTCGACCTCGATGATCTTCAGCTTCATTTCCTTGCCGACGAAGTCAGCAATCTTCTCCACGTAGTGCTGGGCCAGCTGGGAAGCGGGCACGAAGGCGCGCACGCCCTCCACGTCGCAGATCAGGCCGCCCTTGACGGCTTCCTTGCCGGTGCCAACCACGTATTCGCCGTTCTCGAACTTGACCAGCAGGGCCTCCCAGGCCTTGCGGTTGACGATGTTGCGCTGGGACAGAACCACGTTGCCCTCGCCGTCGTTGACCTTGACGATCTCAGCCTCGATCTCGTCGTCGAGCTTGACATCCTCCTGGGTCAGATCGGTGCGCTTGATGATGCCGTCAGCCTTGTAGCCGATGTTGACGCAGACTTCATCATCAGTGATCTGCACAACCTTACCGGTGACGGTCTGGCCAGCGCGGATGCGGGTCAGGCTCGCCACGACGGCGTCCATGGTAAACTCGGTGTTCTGCATGTCGGTCATTTGGGTTACAACCTCCTTAAGTGAACCGTCGGGCGTGGACGCCCCAGCGGTTATTCCTATGAATTCGGAATGTATATTTGCAAAGGCAGGCGGAATCTCCGCCGCGCTCTCTACCAGGATTGTCCGCGGGCACAGCGCCTTGCAGGCCGCGTACAGCTTTTGCGTGTTGGCGCTTTCCCTGCCGCCCACCACGATCATCGCATCAACCCGTGCGGCCAGCTCGCGCGCCTCCCGCTGGCGGGTCGCGGTGGCCTTGCAGATGGTGTTGTGCACCTGCAATTCCCCCACTCGGGTTTGCAGCACCCCGATGATGGCTTCCCATTTATCGGGGGGGAAGGTCGTCTGCGCGGCGGCCAGTGCCCGAGGCAGCTTCGGAAGCAGCGCAGCCTCCTCCCGGGTGGCAACGACGTACACATCGCCCCCGGCCCAGCCGCAGGTGCCCTTGACCTCCGGATGCTCCTTCTCGCCCACCATGATGACGGGCGTGCCATCCGCCGTGCCGTCGGCGACAATGCGGTGCAGCCGCTCCACGAAGGGGCAGGTCAGATCCAGCACGGTGCATCCGCAATCGGTCAGCTGCTTGAGCACATCGGGCGATACGCCATGGCTGCGGATGAGCACCTGACGGCCTGCTGCCTCCGCCGGGGAGGCAATCGCCGGCACGCCGTGCGCCCGAAGCATCTCCACCACCGTCGGGTTATGGATCAGCGCGCCCAGGGTGCAGGATGGCACATCCGACCCAGCAACCTCCATGGCTGCCTCCACGGCACGGCGAACGCCCATGCAGAAACCCGCGTGTGCTGCGACCTCAAGTGGCATGAACAGCTTCCTTTCGCAAACTTGCTGTTTAGCATGAATTCAACGCGAATCGCAAAATTCCTGCTTGTTTGCAGATATTTTTTCAAAAAATTTTTGCAAGCACAAAAAGCCCCCGCTTTAGCGCTTTTCATCCCGGGGAGGTTCAATCCTCCGGGCGCTGCGCGTCCAGGGCGGCGTAGGTTTGCGTGATGCGGCCCAGCAGCAGCTTGCAGCTATCGGTGTTCACGCCCATCTCCTGCAAATCGTCCATCATGATGGGCTTGCCTACATACACATGCAAGCGGCGGAACAGCCGCAGCCTGCCCGCGATGTATACCGGCACCAGCGGCACCTTGGCGCGCAGGGCGATCATCGCCACACCCGATTCCAGCTCCGTCATCAGGCCGTTATGGTAGCGAGTTCCCTCCGGGAAGATGCCCAGAACGTGCCCCTCGCGCACCACGCGCATGCAGGCGCGCATAGCCTCCATGTCGGTGTTGTGGCGGTCCACCGGGATGGCCCGCAAATGATTCGCAAACCAGGCGAAGGGCTTGCACTTCCACAATTCCTTCTTTCCGACAAAACGAATCTGCTCCTTGGGCGCGGCCACGGCCATGATAACGGGGTCAAGCATGGTGGTGTGGTTGCCCATCAGGATGAAGGGCGCATCCAGGCTGCTAATGTGCTCAAGCCCGTGGTACTTCACCGGCAGGAACGTCCGGAACAGCCCGCTGACCAGCGGCAGGCCAAGGGTATAGATGATGGCCTTCTTCTCCTTGGGCTGGGACAGCTGCGTCTGCTTATTCTCTTCACGCATGGTTTTTTTCCTCCACGATGGCGAGGATGTGATCGACCACCTGCTCGAAGGTCATATCGGTGGAATCCACGATCACCGCGTCCTCCGTGGGGCGCAGGGGGTCGACCTCTCGGTTCATGTCCTGCGCATCGCGGGCGCGCAGATCCCGCAGCACGTCCTCATAGGGGGTGGGATCGCCCTTTTGCTGCATTTCCAGATAACGGCGGCGGGCCCGTTCCTCCGCTGAGGCAGTCAGGAAGAGCTTCACCGTGGCATGGGGCAGCACGCGGACGCAGATGTCGCGGCCGTCCACCAGCATGGGGGTGCTGCTTGCCAGCTTTTGCTGGATGGCCACCATCTCCCGGCGGACACCCGCATAGCGCGCCACAGTGGACGCGGCCATCGAGACCTCCGGCGTACGGATGAAGTCCGTCACGTCCTCCCCGTTGACGATGGTGCGCTGCCCGTTCTCCCCCTGGGCGACAGACACGTCGATGGATTGCGTATGGGCGGTGACGGCGGCTTCATCCGCCAGGTCAACGCCTGCGCGCAGGGCTGAAAGACCCACCGCGCGGTACATGGCGCCGGTATCCAGATGCAGGATGCCCAGGCGGTTTGCCACCGCGTGGGCGATGGAGGACTTGCCCGCGCCGACGGGGCCATCCATGGCAATATTCAGAACCATTGCGATTTCTCCTCTGTAGAATGATAGAACAATTATACGGCACGGTGCCCCATGCCCACGCACACCTCGTTGAGGTGCACCAGCCCGACGGTGAAGAACACCGCCACGGCCACATGCCCGTTGGTACGGGCCACGCCGATCTTTCCGCCCACGTTCAAGCCCATGGCCTTGTCGGTCACCTGGATCACCGCGTCATGGGCGGCGCCTGCCACAGCGCCTTCCTCGTGGGCCTTCTCACCGATCAGGCCCTCCCGTTTGGCGATCACCACCGCGCGCTCGATGATCTTCATCACCGAGGACACATAGTCCCCGCCGAAATCCGACGCGGCGGATACAATGCCCTGCGCCGCCAGGTGCTGCTTGAGCGCAGCTTCCTCCTCGCGGCTGGAGGTCATCGCTAGGTTGATGGCCGCACGGGCCACATCCCGGCTGTCGGGCGTTTTTTCTGTCATGGGGTGCGCTCCCTCCTCAAAGGCCTTGTGGACATCATTATACATGATTGGAGCCAGGGTTTCAAGCAGTTTTTGCAAAAGCGCTTAGGGCATCAAAAGGCCGCACAGCGCCGCCCCGGCCAGGTAGGCCGTCAGGGACACAGCCAGCGCATGGGGCAGCTTCTTCACGCCCGCCGCACCCAGGTACACGGTCATGGTGTAGAAGATGGTCTCGCTGGAGCCCATGAGCACCGAGGCGATCCGCCCGGCCCGGCTGTCCGCGCCGCAGCTGGCAAAGATGCCCTCCAGCGCTGCCAGGCTGCCCGAGCCGGTCAGAGGGCGCAGCAGCAGCATGGGCGCAACCTCCGGGGGAAGGCGCAGCAGCCGGGTGAGGGGCGAAACCAGCTGCGTCAGCAGATACGATAGCCCGGAGGCATTCACCGCGGCAAGCATCAGCAGCATACCGCACAGCGCAGGCAGCAGCGATGCCGCGCTGCGCAAGCCCTTCTCCGCACCCCGTAAAAACGCGCCGTACACATCACACCCCGCCATCAGCCCCCGCAGCACGATCAACCCCACCAGGCCCACGATCGCCGCGCCTGACCATCCGTTCACGCACTTTCCCTCCCCTTTGCAGGATGCACAAAAGCATAGCCCCAAGCGCCGTCGATATCCCGCTGACCAGCAACGTCATTGCCCACACATCCGCCGGGTCAGATGCGCCTGCGGACTGACGCAGCGTGATGACCGTGGTGGGGATCAGCTGCAAACTTGTGTTGTCCAGAACCAAGAGCATCCCCAGCGCCCGCATGCCAGATTCGCCCAGCGCGGCGAGCCGTTTCGCCGCCATGATGCCCGCCGGGGTGGCCGCATTGCCCAGGCCCAGCAGATTGGCGGAGAGATTCACGGACATCGCGTCCCAGGCCGCCTCGTCCGTCATGCCCGGGAACAGCGGCGTCAGCAAGCGGCGGAAGAGTCGCCCCAGCCGCGCCACATCCCCCGTGTCGCACAGGATCTCCATCAGCCCGCTCCAAAGCATCATGCTGGCCAAAAGGGTCAGGGCCAGTCTGACCGCCTGCTCCCCGCTTGACAGCATGGCGCTGGCCGTCGGTGGCGATTGCTTCGTAACCAGCGCTACCCCGGCAGACATGAGCATCATGAGCGTCCAAATCCGCCCCATATGCAGCCCTCCCTTTGGTTTCGGACAGACTTGTAGAATTATTATACACTGATATATATATTTTTATATATAACGTGATTTAATAAGCTTCGTTAACAGTAGATTCACAGCAAATTTATATATCAAAATATAGATTTTTCCTTGACAAACAAACATGAAACGCGTAAAATTATACTGGCATTGGTTGGTTGTGCCAATGCAGCACTAAAGCTGTATCCGAAACGAATGATCAGGAGGCAAATATGGCAATGAAATCTACCGGCGTTGTGCGTCAACTCGATACACTCGGCCGCATCGTGCTGCCCATCGAACTGCGCAGAACCATGGATA
The DNA here is from genome assembly GCA_029012285.1 of Clostridiales bacterium. Lineage (GTDB taxonomy): Bacteria > Bacillota > Clostridia > Christensenellales > Aristaeellaceae > UBA11524. The sequence continues at coordinate 47,945 of JAQXLU010000091.1, forward strand.
TCGGCTTCAAGGACATGGTGGAAATCTTTGTGGAGGACGACCGGATCATCCTCAAAAAGTATCATCCCGCCTGCATTTTCTGCGGCGATGCCCGCGATGTGGTACCCTACAAGGGCAAGCTCATCTGCAAGGCCTGCATGGCTGAGCTGACCGCCCAGAGCCAGGAATAAGCGTATGTATCATTTCCTGTGCGTATAGCGGACGTTGTTTTCGTCCGCTTTTTTCTATGCGGAGAAAACATGAAACATGAATCGCTTTGCGATTGCATCCGCCCCCGCATTGGGGTATAATAAGGGCCATGACATGGTACAGAAAGGAAGGTTTGCTTATGCGCAATACCTATACGCAGGAATTCCACATCGCTTCCTATCAGACGGACGTGAAGGCCCGCATCAGGCCCAGCGCCATCCTTGAAATGATGCAGGAGATCGCCGGGGCACACGCAGACGCCCTGGATGTGGGCCGTCGCAAGCTCGCACCGAAAAACCTCGCCTGGGTGCTGACCCGCGTGGAGGTGCACATGGAGCGCTACCCGATGTTCGGTGAGCGCATCTCGGTGGAGACATTCCCCATGCCTAACAGGCGGGTGTTCTTTCCCCGCTACTATATCTTCCGGGACAGCGAGGGACGTCAGCTGGGCTGCGCGGGCAGCCTCTGGGTGGTTCTGGACGTGACCACCCGCAAGATGGCGAACGCCTCCGAAATCGCCCTCCTCCTGCCCGACAACAGCGCCCTGACCGCCCCCATGGGCATGCCCGCCATCGTGGAGGACATCGGCGGCGAGCACCGGGAGGCCCTGCGCACCCCCGTCTACACCGATCTGGACATGAACGGGCACGTCAACAACACCCGCTACCTGGACTGGTGCTGCAACGAGCTGGGCGTGGATACGATGTGCAACAGCACGCTTTGCCAGTTTGCGGTCAACTTCAACCAGGAGATTCTCCCCGGGCAGGAGGTGCGCACCGTGCTGCACCGGGAGGGAAACCGCTTCTCCTTCTCCGGGTTTGAGGGGGAGAAGCGGCATTTCGACATCGGCGGTGTGCTCAGCGAGGAATAAAAAGGAGGCCGTCGCCATGCGTGTGGTGGGCGTGATTGCCGAGTACAACCCCTTCCATTTGGGCCATGCCCACCACCTGGCGCAGGCCCGATGCCTTTCCGGGGCGGACGCAGTGGTGGCCATCATGTCCTCCGTGTTCACCCAGCGGGGCGACGCGGCGCTCTTATCCCCCATCGACCGGGCCCGGATGGCGCTTTCCGCTGGGGCGGACGCGGTTTTTGCCCTGCCTGCCGCCTGGGCGGTGCGGGACGCGGAGCACTTCGCGCTGGGGGGCGTGGCCATCGCGGCGGGATTGGGCTGCGACGCGCTGTCCTTCGGGACGGAGGTGCACGAGCTGCCCCGCATGCAGCAAGCCGCGCAGCTGCTGGAAGCGCCGGATGCTGCGTTTTCCACTGCCGTGCAAACGCGGATGCAATCCGGGCTGCCCTACCCCAGCGCCATATCTGCCGCGCTGGAAGCAGCCCTGCCCGGCGCAGGCGTGCTGCTGGAAAGCCCCAACAGCACCCTGGGCATCTGCTACCTGCGCGCCATGCTGCATTTGGGAACGTCCATGGCCGTCGTGCCAGTGCAGCGCATCGGCGGCTACCACGACACCCGGCTGCAAGGGGGACTTCCCTCTGCCACCGCTCTGCGGGGGGCCATCCTGCGGGGCAACTGGCCCACGGTGCGCGCCGCGATGCCACAGGAGGCCTATCGGGTGCTGCGCGCTGCTGCGGCGCAGGGGCGCATCCACCAGCCCGATGCCCTTGACACAGCGCTGCTCTACCGGCTGCGCACCATGTCAGCGGCGGATTACGCCGCGCTACCGGATGTGTCCGAGGGCATCGAGCACCGCCTGGCCGCTGCCGCCGGGGTCGCCCATTCCCGTGAGGCGCTGCTGCAATGCGCCAAGACGCGGCGGTATCCCTACGCGCGGCTGTCGCGCCTGGCAACCCATGCGCTGCTGGGTCTGACGGACGCCTTCCTCCGGGCGGAGGAGCTGCCTCGGGCTGCGTGGCTGCTGGGCTTTCGCCGGGACAATCGGGCGCTGCTGACGCACCTCAAGGAGCACGCCACGCTGCCCATCCTCGGGAAGGCGGCAGACGCTGACCGCAGCGCCCCCTGGTTTACCGCAGAAGCGCGCGCCTACGACCTGTGGGCGCTGGGCGCGGGGTTGCCCGCCGGATTGGCCCTGACGCAGGGCGTGACCGTGGTCTGAACGCCAAAAGGAGCTGCCGTAGGGGGCATTTCGGTAAGACAGGTTTGCTCATAGCATTGTCTGTCATATTTGGATTGCTTATTGTACACGATCTTATATTGTGTGTGATTATTGTGTAACCAGTTAATCCCATCACACAAGCCAGTATACTGGATATACACACGAAGGCTGGGATGCATTGCGCATCTCAGCCTCCTTCTTTGGGGAAATATATCTTATAACATTTCAATCCACGCATCGAACACGGTGATTGATGCGACAACTTATTATAGCAAGAATCGCACACAACTTCAACATAATTCGTTATTATATATATTTTAAAGTCGAATTCTGTTGACAAACTGTTTCCCATACGCTAAAATAAGTAGTAACAGGGATATTCAGTGCGTTTATCGATTAGACGGGGAGCGAAAATATGCATATAGCACATATAGCCATTGATCCACAAACAAAGGCATGTTGCATTCAGACTTGTACGGAACATTCACGTTCTGTTGCTGCTTTGGCACAAGGAGTCCTTGTTACCTGTGGGTTAGGTTCAACGGGATACCTTGCAGGATTGTTGCACGACTGCGGTAAGTTCACAGATGAATTCGATGAGTACATCACGAAAGCGAGTAACAACGAACCCGTTCACAGGGGTAGTGTGATCCACACATTCGCCGGTGTGCGATGTGTCATGGAGCTGTTTCATTCTCTACCTGAGCAGTCTATGGAAAATATTGTGGCCGAGGTCATTGCCATTTGCATCGGCAGTCATCACGGCTTGATTGATCTATGGAACGAACGGCACGAAAGCGGCTTTGATCATCGGCTGAAGCAGCAACCAGCCTATGACCGTCGGGCGATCACGTCCTTTTATGAAGAATGTGCATCCAAAGACGAAATCGACCAGCTTTTCAACGACGCGAAGAAGGAGATCATATCCTATTTTCAGCCAAAGATCCATGCTTATGTCAAAAGCCAAAAGGAATGCTGCTATGCTCTTGGCCTGCTGGTGCGCCTGATCACCTCGGCTATCGTGGAAGCAGACAGGACGGACACCCGATGCTTTATGGACAACCTCCCCCTTCCACAGAACAACCCGCCTGACTGGGCAGAATGTGCCGCACAGGTTAATGCACACATTGCTTCCTTTCCACAGGAGAAACCCATCCAGTTGGCGCGCAGAGCTTTTTCCGACCGCTGTGCCGAGGCTGCAAAGAACGCACCCGGGCTTTACCGGCTCGACCTGCCCACTGGCGGTGGTAAAACGCTGGCTGCCTTGCGTTTTGCTGTGCTTCATGCTGAAAAGAACAAGCTGCGCAGGATTTTTTATGTTGCTCCATTCCTTTCCATTATCGAACAGAATGCCAATGTGATCAAGTCGGCGGTGGGTGACAGCATTCCCGTGCTGGAGCATCATTCCAATCTGGTACAGGAAGAAGCAACGACGGAGCAGGTGGCGCAAACGGAATATATGCAGGAAACATGGGATGCACCCATGATCATCACTACCTTTGTACAACTGCTGAATACACTGTTTAGTGGCAAAATGTCCTCGGTACGACGTTTCCATGCATTATGCGAAAGCGTCATCATCATTGATGAAGTGCAGTCCCTGCCATCCAGGATGCTTTCCATGTTCAACTGCGCGATCAATTTCCTGGTCAGATGCTGCAAAGCCACAGTGGTGCTTTGCTCCGCGACACAGCCGGCTTTCGACAAAGCAGAACGCAAGATGCTCCCCTGTGAAACGCTGATCAGCGATGAGATGTTCAAGCAATATGCGCCGCTTTTCCAACGGACGAGGATCCAGGATGCCGGTTCCTTTTCCATGACGGAGCTTGCCGACCTTGCACTCAAAACGCTTGAATCCACAAACAGTCTGCTGGTGGTTTGCAATACCAAGCGCGAGGCTGCGGATCTGTTTTGCGCGCTGGCTGAAGTAACAGACGCAAAGCTTTTCCACCTATCCGCCGGAATGTGCATGGCACACCGCAAAGAGGTGCTGAACGATATACAGGCAGCCTTGGATGGTAAGGAAAAGCTGATTTGCGTATCCACCCAATTGATCGAGGCTGGCGTGGACATCAGCTTTGGTTCAGTTATTCGTCTGGCCGCCGGGCTGGACAGCATTGTGCAATCTGCTGGACGGTGCAATCGCCATGGCGAACACACCGAGCCGCAGCCGGTGCGCATTTGTACGCTGAAAAACGAAAAGTTGGGGCCGCTGAAAGAGATCAGTGAGGCACAAGCTGCCTTGACAAAGCTGTTGGTGGAATATCACCAGCATCCGGCATACTACGATCACAACCTTGCCTCTGATGCAGCTGTACGTGACTATTATACGGCCCTGTATGTCGATATGCCGAAGCGTGCACAGGATTATTACGTCAACGAACAATACCTTTTTGAGCTGCTTTCGACCAATAGGCAGTTTTGCCTAAATTCTTCGGCCCATTATCAACTCAATCAGGCTTTCCGCACAGCTGGGGAGTGGTTCGAAGTATTTGACAGCGCCAGCGAAAGCATCCTCGTTCCCTATAGGGAAGGAAAGGAAATCATCGACCAACTGCCAGAGGAAAAGCGCCAATACGCCCTTTCCGATATAGCCGCGCTGCTGGAAATAGCAAAACCCTACACCATCTCTGTGACCGCCAGACAAATCGAACAGATGCAAAAGAAAGGTATGCTGTTCACACGGCTGAACGGCAGCATCCATGTTCTGAACGACTGCTATTACGACAACAATATCGGCATAAAGGAGGGAAATGATCTGTGCAGCACCCTAATATTGTAGAGTTCGAGGTCTACGGACCCTACGCTCTGTTTTCCGATCCTCTGATGCGCGTGGGCGGCGAGAAAAACAGCTACCAGGTGCCTACCTACGAAGCACTGAAAGGCGTTTTGTCTTCGGTTTACTGGAAACCCACCATCATCTGGTACATTGATGAAGTGCGCATCCTGAACCGCATCCAGACAGAGGTCAAGAGCATCCGTCCCATCAAGTACAACGGCGGCAATGACCTGGCCTACTACACCTACCTAAAGGACTGCCGCTACCAGGTACGGGCCCATTTCGAGTGGAACATGAACCGTCCTGAACTGGCAGGGGACCGGAACGAAAACAAACATCACGAGATCGCCAAAAAGATGATCCGCCGTGGCGGCCGCAGGGATGTATTCCTGGGTACTCGCGAGTGCCAGGCCTATGTGGAGCCTTGCGTGTTCGGTGAGGGAGCGGGCTATTATGACGATCTGCCACAGCTTTCCTTCGGTGTGATGTACCATGGCATAACCTATGCTGATGAGGCTTACTCCGAGGACACTGCAGGAAAAATGACTGTCAATCTCTGGCGACCAGTCATGGAGAAGGGGATCATCAAATTCGTCCGGCCAGAAGAGTGCCCCATGCACAAGCCCATCAAAGCTATGAGCATGAAAACCTTTGGCGAGGGTAATTTCTCCGGCCTGCGTGAATACGGGGAGGTGACCTGATGGGACTTTTGCAAAAGGCACTTGAAACCTACGAAGCAATGGAAGGCCTTGTGGGCATCTATGAAGACGGCAAAGAAGAACCCCTGGCCCCCATCGGCCACATCGTGACCAAGGCGCAGATCGAGGTCACCATCAATGCTGATGGCACATTCGTTGGTGCCAAACAAGCTGACAAGGATCAGAAGATCATCATTCCAGTAACGGAGGAATCCTCTGGCCGTACAAGCAGTCCTGCCGCCCACCCACTGTGCGAGCAACTGGGCTACCTGCTGGGCGATGATGAGGTCAAGTTTGACCTGTACATTAACAACCTTACGCAATGGTGCCAGTCGGCATATGCGCATCCCAAAGCAAAAGCAGTTCTGACCTACACCCAACAGCGCACGCTGCGCAGCGACCTGATCAACGCCGGAATATCTCTCGACAAAGAAAAAGACATGGTTTGCTGGCGTGTGCTTGGCTTTGGCATTTCAGACCATTCCGCTGTTTGGGAGGATGTCGACCTGATGAAAGCCTATTCCTCCTACTATCTGTCGCAAAAACAAGGCGAGACCAATCTT